>NZ_VWVQ01000077.1:0-4529 GCF_015712745.1 Bacillus sp. SRB3LM | reverse complement strand
ATACTAATCACGCACCTTTTTTAAAGTCGTAGTACCAGTATGACCAAGTTGGGAAGATCGTTTTCAAATATTTTAAAAATTTTGCACCAGAACCTTCTTTTTCCCTAATCCACTAATGTGGACTCGAACATCTTTATTGCTTTCATATTGATGTATTTCATCAAATACAACCGCGCCATCACGCAAACCATCCTTTGTATCTCCATTAGACGTTCTAAACTTCAATATACTTCCTGTAGCTTTAGAAACAGTTTGAGTTAATGTGGTTTTAAATGCTCGTTGCAATATGTCATTTCGTCTGACGCATTTATGAACTTCATCTGGACTAGTTTTCGCCTGCTCTTCGCTGTTTGCAACAACAGAAATGTTATATTCGGTAATACCATGCATTTCACTAATTAAAAAATGAATGATGACTGATATTAATCCGTTTTTACCACCACCACGCCCAAGCATCCACAAGAATTTCCGATAAAATACACGTCCGTTTTTCTTATAAAACCAAAAAACGAATGCTATTAAGAATTTCTGAAATGCTTGTAACGGAAAGTACCATTTCTCTCCAAAGCGGATACACTTCTCAATCATTTCATCATCAAAATACAAATCATCTCTGTTCAAAACATATTTTTCTAGATAGTCAATTAACAGTTCTCTTTCTTTATTGAATTTTATTTTTCCACTTCTATAAAGTTCAATGTATTCATCTACATACTTTTGCCCAATCATATTAAATCACTTGGACTGTATCCCGTATTAGAAGCACCAACTTTAGGGACAAACTTTATATCTCTTCCTAAAGCAATTAAAGAACTGTTAATTTTGTTTCTCTCACTTATAAGAGGGTGGGCTTTAACAAACACTTGGGAAGCATTTTTTACTGTTACAGACTCGCCTTCTTTATTAATGGTTTTATTTATTTTTCTAAATGCTTTGACCAGATCAATATATCTTTCTACTTTTTCAACTTCGACTAAATCTGTAATATCAATACTATTCATGAGCTGTTCTTTTAACCTCACAATACTAACAGCCATCTACCCACCCCCCTAACGTGCGTAATTTCGAAAAAAAACTGACAGTTAACCCCCTCCTCCGGTGCCCCTTAGACGAAAAAAAGCCCAACCTTCGAACTGGGGGGCCTTATCCCTGAATCATTTTCACCACTTTTCATCGTTTTCCCATTTGTTCGGTTTCTTTTTGAATGTTCTACCGTGTTCTTTATTATGGCAATCCACACAGACTGTTTCTAAGTTATCTATTTCTAATGCAAGTTCTGGATGATGTCCTAGTTCTTTTATATGATGGACAACGAGTTGAATCTTCTTACGCTTGGCACGCTCACTGTACTCATTGGTATCAGTTTGTACACGACCATTTCGTTTACATTCCTGACACTCATAATTGTCTCGCTTTTTTACTTCTTCTCGCAATTGTTTCCATGCCCTACTGTCATAGAACTTACGTTTTTGTTGTTTTGTTTTATATTCTCTCATTCTCTCTTTACCACTCTACTTTCGAACTACTCCTCTAAACAACCATCTATCAACCCTTCTTTTTAACCTCATAAAAAAGGAAGGATTGAATTGTTTTTGATTCTTTTCATCATTCTTTACTAATTCTTCTATTGTCGAATCCATAAGATGAGTCATTGAATAGAACATAGGTTGTTGCCCATACATTTTATAATATTTAAACTGAAGTTCATCCATTTCTACTACCGTTCGATTTTTAAAATATCTATGATAAATTATATCGTCCAAAGGACTTAGACCGAGCGCATCAATTTTCTTTTGTACCTCTGTTTCAATATGTTCCATCTTCTCCACTCCTTGTATCTGTTCTCATTTCAATACCATTTGGGCATTTGTTAATTTATATTCATTTTTATTGGTATACAAAACCAAAACTAACAAATAATAAGAGTGGATGAAAAACTTTCACTACGGCTTTGTACATTGAATGACCCCAATTAGCTATTCTACATCTTTGAAATGTATGAATATGTATGTGCTTCATCCTTTCAGTCACTCCATGAAGGATAAGGAACGTACTATGTAATTCACATTAAAACTAAACCATATTTTCTTTTGTTACAATTATACAGTCGTTCTTTATTCCTTTTCCATTCTTTACATATTTAGGTTTCCTAACAGGAAATAGACTTCCATCCATACTGGGGTATCTTCTCTCATTTTGTCCTTGTCAAGGACATTTTTATCAATCCCATTGTATATTCCTCATGTTATAATAATAATCTCTTAATCATATTTGATATCACATACAAGTTATATCAAACCTTTCTGTTTCTCTATTTGCACAGTTACTTATCATCCACAATTGATACGGTAACTGTGCTTTTTTTATTATTCCTTCAGAAGTTCATCCATAGTTTTATCTAACAAGCTAACCATCGCTTCTCTTCTTTGCTTTGGTGTGGTGTTATCTTCCAATTCATTAAAAATGGGAATTACACTCTCTAGTTGTCGTTTATCAATACGCTCATTTACAAGCTCTTGCCCTAACAGTGAAATGAATGTACCAATCGCAACCGCCTGTTCCTGTTTAGTTAGTTTCATTTGTTCTCACTCCTTATCCAAAATAAAGCACTCGAATGGATGCTTTAACTCGTATACTCAATTGGTATAAAAACCCAAATCACTTCCTATACTAAGAATACGAATAAAGAACATATGTAAAGATACTCTCTTTTTCATATCTCATTCTTACAACACCCTATGGCATCAAATACATATGTTCCCCTTCAGCTTTTCCATTTAGGTGGATGACGAGCGTGCTTGTATCTCAATTCATAAAGTTCCTCTTTATCATCATACAGTCGCTCTTCATCCAACTTTATTTTACCTTTATTACATGCCATTTCTTAGATGACCTTATTAACAAATCCATGCTAGTATAAAATTACAATCAAACATAATCCTTCCCCCTACGAAGGTATTTATGTTTTTCACTATCTATTCACACACTGAACAGCCAGATTATGTATCACAACATAATTTGGCTGTTCTTTTATTTTCCATACTCCATCCAAAATGAGCATGGATCTATTTAATTTAAAGAAAAAGAGAGCTACCAAAGAATGGCCGCTCTTACATAATCTATATCGAAAGGAAGGTTTCTAGAAAAAGCACCACCAATAGGTGTTGTCCTACACTTCAATATATGCTTCTCTCTTTAAAAAGTTCTACATTTTTGGTAAATAAAACCATAAAATGAGCTTGTATCAATGTCACATGAGAGGATACTTGATGTTTTTGGTTTTAAACACCATTTCAACTTTGTCCTTTGGTTCCATTCCCAACTCATTTACATATATTATCTTGAACCCTTACTTTTCGAACTATTATTTGTTCATGACTCACACACATAACAGTAATAGTGACTGTAAATTCAAAAAACGGGCACGCTGGCACACGTACTCGTTTTTTACATAATAAAAGAAAAGCTAAATTAAAAAAGGAACAGAATATAGTATACGAACACGCTCTATTGCATTTCTTAGTACCCATGTAAATGTAAAAAAGAGGCGATTTCATTCGCCTTTTTTTATTGATTCATTTTTATTGGTATTAAACACCAATTCAAAGTCCATAATACAAATAGAGGAAGAACCTACCATCAAATTGGTGCATTGCATGTGCTTATACCCACTCGTGTATCACACCAAATGATATTCGTTCTTCTTCCTACCATTTTTATTCAGAAGGTTGAAGAATGCACAGAATACCTTTCATCTAAAATAACCCACCACACTTATATATTCTTGCATTCTTCATTCCTTCATCCATCTATAACCATTAAACCTTCCCCCTCATACTTCTCTATTCATAAAGTCAGCTGTATGACCCAGAATATTATATTTTTTATTCTTTTTCTTTTCTTCCTTCTTTTTTCTCTTGAATAGCCTGAAAATCTGCGTTCCATTGCTTTAATCTATCATTTTTCGCTCGCATAGGATGTAACCTTTCCTATAAATGTATTCCCTATAATGACTCTAACTAAAAAAAGAGAAAAAAAGAACTGCATCTATTACCTATATCAAGAAACAAATTCAGAGGTACCAAAAGAGCAATCGTGCACCAGTTACCCTTTCGTCAAAACCTTATGTTATTACTATAATCGATATTTTCAAGAGTTTCGATTCACTTTAGGAGTGAACCTAAATGATACCTTCTCGCTCTACGAACTTAATCAAACGAACTATTTCAGCATGTTTCTTTTTAATATGGCTAGAGCTATAACTGATTTCTTCAGCTATTTGCTCCAACGTCATACCGTCCACATATTTCATTTTAAGTATTTTATTATCCAATCCCCTAAACTTACTAATTAATTTTTTCAGTTTGTACATATCATTCATCTTATATGCTAATTCATATTCAATTGCTTCAATACGTTCTTCTACTTTTGCACCTTCTGACCTGGTCAAGAAAAACTGGAACATGAAATAGATTATGCAATTGATTTTGAATACTGATACGGAGTCATTCCATTTAATGATGAGTGCG
>NZ_VWVQ01000076.1:365000-456970 GCF_015712745.1 Bacillus sp. SRB3LM | reverse complement strand
ATATAAGTCAGATATAGTGTCTCTTTATCAGTTGCAAGAAAAAAGTGGATCCTTACTCTCTCACAAGGAATCCACTCTTTCTATTTCTACAACTCTATTTTTACACGGTCCTCTTCTTGCCCTTACCAGAACCGCAATCACTAGATCATTAACATAATTATCTTTAGCGGAAGTTAAAGGTTTTTATTTGTGTCCTCTAGTTTCCTAGCCGGACTATATTCTATTTTCAAGCCAATTTCTATCTCCCCATGAATAAAACTCAACGTTCTGTTTATACTACAACTACATCTAGAGACACATCACTGTTTAGAGCGGCTAGGTTTTGCTAGCTGCTCTTTTTTGTGTTTTACACAAATAAAATCAATAACTCAGCATATAATATCTATGTAGCTAGACTATTACCTCTGTATCGAGCAGTTAGGCTGGGCTAACTGCTCTTTTATTTATGACAAAATAAAACTTTTAAACAGAATTACTTTCGTATAACATTTTCAATCTCGCTTACACTATAACTGTAACTTTAAGTTACACATCTATTACTTATAGGGCCTAATTTTCTTTTGTGTAACAATTGGTTAGCTCATAAAGTTAACCAATTTGTTGCGTTCAATTTTATTTCTCAATACTTAATACCTGGAATTAATTCTAATTTATTGGTATTAAACTATTGACATTGATTTTCCTCATAGGGGTCACCATACATGTCCATCAACTTAAGAACTTTCTTTAACCTCAAGTTTAAAAATACGCCATCCTTTTCTATGATTCTACAGAAAGAATAGCGTATTTGTTAAGTGACAATAAAGTTGTTTAATTCTTATTGGACTAACACGCAGTTTAGTGTAATAATCAAAGGTAAGAGAGAATTCCCACCTTTACCTTATTTTAACTTTAGCTCTAGTATAGGGTATGGACGTCCAGAAGAATCTGTTTCCGTTTCATTTACTATAAAAAATCCATTATTAATATAGAATTTAGTTGCACTCTTATTGTCTTTATTTACATCAACGGATGTAATATCAAAGTCATTAATTAAAGAATTAATAATAGCTTTACCGTATCCTTTACCTATATTATTAGGTTTTAAAAATAACATTTCTAAGTGTTGTTTATTTATAGCAGAAAAGCCAATTAAATCCTCTTTCTCATACCATAACTGGACATTAAGATGTGGGAAATATGAGGGTATTTCTTTTTTAAACTCTTCTCTATCGGTACCTCTTAAAAAGTGATGCGTAGCTAAAACCGACTCTTCCCATACATTCAAAATTGTATCATAATCTTTCTGATTTGTTTTTCTATATATCATTAATATCTCTCCTTTAGTTTTAAATTATCAACTCCTTCCCAATAAGTATTTTATGATTTTCATGTTATATAACCACGAACTTAAAATGTTCATTAATAAAACCTCCAAATAAACATTTAGATAATTTGATTATAATATCAAATCTTTATTATTACTTTACAGTATTTTTTCATTTTAGGGGGTATTTTTTTAACTTGATAGCGATGTGAGGGTATCCAATTAATGAGAATTCAATATCTGTTTTTATGCTTTTTTAAATTTTTTGCAAGAGTGAGCTTTAGTTTCAGAAGAAAGAGCATAACATATTAGACATATAAAATATGTTATGCTCTTTAATTTATTGACTTTTTCAATTTAGGTCTTGATAATAAAATCAGTGGTCGCTGTGATAATTGCGGCAACACCGCATTTAAAAGTTCCGTTAAAGATTTCATCTTCTTAAGAGAATGCCGTCAATGTGGTATGAAGAAAATTATATAGCCCTATCTAGGGCTTTTTTCATTACAAAATAAAATCATACTATTGGTGTAGAAAGACATGAAAGTGGATACTTTTTAGACACGAAAGTAGATACTTCTTGAATATCTTTCGCTACTAATATAAATTCCAAATGAATTTTCAGTTCACATTTAATTAGGTTTTGCTGAAATGCAAAAAAAGAGAGCAAAACTCTCTTTTTCATTTAATCAATACTATTTTTTAAATTTAAATAATAAAAAATAGCCAGTTAAAATAGTGTGTTGTTATATGTTTTGCTAAACACGCTCTTACAAATATTTAAACCCTGCATTAATTTCTTATTCCATTCATTTAACTAATAAATAATTTTTTATATTCGGTTATCATGCCACAAGTTTATTGGAAAATGATTATTCTGGTTATAAGCTTCAAGTTCATAACCTTTTTCTTTTAACCCTTTTATAATCTGTGGAGCTGCTACCATCCTGCACTTGCATTCATACCAGAACCCATAAAAGTAATAAATAACGGCCATAATAACGGCCATAATGTAAGAAGTATATTTACAAGTATAAGTATACTATATACCCCAGGGAAATTATGATTTTTACAATTTACCAATACTAAAATCACTAATAATATTATGGGTATTAAATATAAAAATAGCATTATAAACCAATACCATGTCATTAAAGTAAGGCTCAATGGTCCTAATATCATGTGTACAACTCCAAATGATATTCCTAATGCTCCAAAACTAAAGGTTGTAATTATTGTTTTTAGAAGCACTTTAGCCAATTTTGAGTCGTACGATTTTCTACTATATAGACCTATCACGATATACAACGATAGATATGCCATTAATACACCTATCCAAATCAATAGCCAGTCTGCATCTAACATAAAGATGTCAAACAGCGCCCAACACACCCCTACTATTGAAAAAACAAGGGAAATAATTATATATTTTAAAACTGGTTTCATATTCATTTCACGTCCTTTAAAAACTTAAGAATACATTATTAGCTTGTATTCTTCTTTTTCTACCGCTTTACTATAGTCTGTTGTATATTCAATAACAGTAATCTCTTTACTTCTAAGTAGATTCTTTTTCCACGTTTTCGCATCAATTGACAGTATGAGTTATTCTCTCCTAATTTAAATGGATCACTGGAATTGGCTTTAATATGAATCTGCTACCTCAAACCGCTTCATCTCAAGTAAAACTATATCTAAATGATGAGGTTTTACTTGAGATCCAGGTGATAGCGGTAAAATACATCACCATTTGCTAGTATTCTTCCATTACTTCTTTTTGAATTATACTCCCTCCTGTTCTCCATACAATATACCTACCTAGATTCAATTTATGTTTTAAATTGTTATTTTTTCCACCTCAATCAAGCTAGCAAAACTAAATATCATTTTTCTTTTTTATTATAAAGACTATACTAATTTCTCTTCCCACTTATAGGTTTCGTTTAAGCTAAAAAATATAGCCTCAAGAACGGGATCCTGAGACTCTATTTTTATTTTAGAAAGGACAGCATAACTTTCTCTGTTTCTTCTTTACTTAAATCACCTGCAATAATAAAGACTTGAAAAGCGCTATTCTTTCCTTTTGCAGGAACAATCATTTGCATTACTTTATAGGTTTCCTCTGTATCAAGACTTTCAACTAAGGTTATTTTTGTACCTTCTAATTCATAATTTGTTACCTTTTCATTATAATCCGCTTTTTTATTGGAGAATTCTATTCCCTCAGCAGTAACTGCAGATTGGTGCACAATATATACATTATCTTTACTTTCATTTTGATATTCATAAATAAAATCGGGATTCATTTTTCCAGTAGTCATCGGTGTATTAACACCTTCTCCAGTTAATTTAAACCCTTTTACCACATAACTTGGGGTGTTAATTGGAAAATCAACATATTTCTGTGCTTCCTTTTTAGTTAATCTAAAATGCGAATGAATTTTCTCTCTAAATGGTCCAATTTCTTCACTGTTTTTCTCATATTTTTTTTCCTCTTCTGGGTCTAACTTTTCAGGACTTCCTACTTGCCTTACTTTTTTATCTAAAATATGTGCTTCTGTTTCCAATGTAATGAATCGATCAAATTCTTCTTTCGTAAACAGATTCCTCGCCACTCCAATCTCTGTAAGTAAAGTATTATAGTCTCCTTCGGAAACAAAAAATCCTGCTTCTGCTTGTTCTTTTGTACCAATCATTTTTTCTACAATCCGCTGTATAGGAGCATCTGTTCGTGTTTTTAATTCTTTCATATTATTTTTCACTTCTAATTGTTGTTTCTCAGGGTTAGTCGGCTGATCAGCACGGGCGTTTAATAAGGATACAGATGATACTGCAATCACTGCCACAGCCCCTATCGCAGACCAACGATATGATTTTTTTTGGAATTTTTTAATCATTAGAATTCTCCTTTTTAACGCTCTCTTGTTTTTACTAAAATTTGCTATACTTGGTACTTGATAATAACTTGAGTAGTGTTCCAATAGACTAATAATAGTATGTCCATACGCAATTTGTTCCTCTGAATCTATACATGTAAGAGCTAATGCATCGCATGCTAGTTCTTGATCTTCCCGCATACATGAGTAGGCATACCATAGAATGGGATTAAACCAATTTAAAATGAGTAACCCATGCATAAGCCAATTTACACCAACATCTCTTCGCTTGATATGAGCTAATTCATGATAAAAAATATATCGTAATTGTTGTTCATCTAAAATCTTCATATGTACACTGGATAACAACAACTTGGGGCGAATAAATCCGAACACCGTTGGACTGGAAACCTTTCCAGATACAAATAGAGGGATATTCCGTTGAATAGACATAGATTGCTTACACTTTTCAAAAATCTGGACAATCTTCTTATCTGTAATAACAGGTTGTTTTTTTATGTAAAGTAATAAACGCCTGTTCATTATAAAAGTAGCAACACTTAGAAGGATAACGCCAGTAAGCCAAATATACATACAGATTGTATAGAATGAAATTGTCTCATCTTCCTGCTTTTCATTAATACCTGCTTGTGTCTTGTTTGCCTGAACAGTTTTTGTTGAACTTGAGGTATAAGTATCTTCTTTTGTGTGAACCTTTGTATCGTCTATACCTTTTAATTCTTGCGTACTCTCTTTTGTAAGAAACTTAGCTACAGGATTTCCCCTAGAAATGAATGCATCATCATTCTTGTAAGTAAGAACAGAATAGATACTATAGGAACTATCTGGCGACCAAGGTAATACAAGTCTTATAATTAATATGATCCACAGCATATATTGCCAACGTGGAGTTAACTTATTTCTAAACAAGACCTTAATACATAAGATTAGGCCCACTAATATACTAGCCATAATAGTGGTCTCAATCATCCAATCAAAAAAAGCAGGTAGATAGATATTTATAAATTTTTCTATCACTATAATCTATCCTTCCTCTGATTTTCCTCAGTTTTCTCATCCAGAATACGTTTAAGTTCGTTAATATCTTCTGAAGACAGCTTTTCTTCTTTTAAGAAATTTACAAGTAAAGGTTTAAATGCTGCACCATAGAAACGTTTAAGTAAAGATTTCGTTTCTACTTGTAAATAACTATCTTGCGATACTAAAGGATAATAAGAGTACAAACGCCCTTTATCTTGATGGTAAGCTACTGCTTCTTTGTGAACTAATCGATTAATCAGCGTTCGAATCGTTTTGGGTTTCCAATCCATTTTCACCTCTAACGCTTCAATTACCTCATTTGCCGTTTGTGGAGATTTTGACCATAATACTTTCATAACTTCTAACTCAGCTTCTGAAATTTTTGGTAATTCATTCATTGTTTATAATTACACCCCTCGTATTACATTTGTAATCTGTAACTGAATATTACACTTGTAATCTATTGTTGTCAAGCTTGTTTGGTGTTTGTGGAATGCTTTCCTATACCCATCAACATAAGAATGGAAAAAATTAAAAGAAGTTTAGACTTTCATGTCCTCCTAATGAGATAAGAAAGTGAATCCTTCATGAATATTTTTGTTACTAATATAGAACTGGATTTTAACTTCACATCTATTTAGTATTTGCTATTTTTACAAAGTTTCCACTTTGGTGTCTTTGTTTAAAAAAGTACCCATTTTCTTGTCTCGATATATTGACAGGAAAGTGGGTACTAAATGAAATGTATCAGTAGATAATTCAGCATTTTTCACTATAAAATAAGTTCCTACTTTCATGTCTTTGTACAAATGCTGTATGAAATCAACAAATGTAAATGGCACTATATATTATATTGAATCTGTTCCTTTTGAAGATAAGAGTGAGCAGGATGAAGAGGGATACTACGAATATTTTTACAAAGGAGTCAATTTATCGTTTCACTCGGACAAGGAAAAAATAATATATTTCTTAAAAAATCCATCTCTCGCTTTTGGTAAGGATTTTGAAGCGATAAAGATATATATAATTAAAGAATTTGATGTAAATACACTCAAGATTCCAGGTGGAGAAAAAGCCTATATAGAATTATAGCCATAACCGATTTCTGTCTTTACTATAATATATTAAAAGTAAACGGTAGATAAGTATATGCTTGATAAAGCTGAACTAAATACTCATAAATAATTGTAAAGTGATATTCTTTGTTCAGGAGGACTTTATAACCTTAGCTTACAAGTGATGTTGCGCTACACCTATTCCATCTAACTTGCAACATATTTGTGGTATCCTTGCCCTATTCCATCTAACTTGCAACACGTTTGCGGTATCCTAACTCAAATCATATTAATCAGGATATAACCAGCAGCTTAAAACTTTTAACTACGTATATTTTTCACCTTAAACATACTTTCTTCCTACTTATATACTTACCTTCGCTTCTCCAATATCCTGTTTTTTAATTAAATTTAAGTAAAAATGTGAGACAGTTGTATTGTAATAAGGAGAAATGAAAATAAATGATAGATTAAACGTAAACATTCCTATAAATGCAGCTAATAAAAACCAACCAATAAATGATAGCCAAAGAACAAATAATTTTAACTTTTGTCCTTTCATTATTCTTTTACTTTCTCTCAATGCTTCACTTGCTGTATAATCAGGATTCTCTACTAATATGTAATACGACATGGAATAAGAAAAATATTTAATAATACCTGGAACAATAAATAATAGGCTCCATAAAAAAATAAAAATAGCTTGCATCAAACCTAATTTTATTGATTTAAACAAATTCTTCTTTTTAAATCCTGAAAATACATCGTCTACCTTAACTTCTTCTTGTTTCCCTAAGTGTAAAGTAAAAACAGAATACCCATAATTAAAGATACCTTGTATAACACTGTAAATTAGGAAACATACCACCCCTAAACCAATATAACTTAGAATAAGTACAGCAAGTGCTACTGGATCTACTTGTGGTTGCCCACCTATTGAATAAATAAATAATGCATCAGGGCCAATTATCCCGATAAACAGTACGAATATTAAATACATAAAAAAGGCTATTGCTGATGCACTTAAGGTTGGTACAAAATAGAATAAAGCTGATACTCCAATACCTACCCCCCATTTCCCATCTAACGAATTCAATGCTGCTTTCTTTAAATTTCCGATCATACTCGTGTCCCCTTCTTTTTCTTATTTTCCTTTACTGAAAAACTAAAAGAACTTGTAGCAAGGCCCCGCTACAAGTTCTTTTAGCCAAACACTTTAACTCATCAAAAAATCATTTATTCTACACAATCGGGGGTAATGCCTAAAATATGGTTTGTTAACATCATTATATAACATAATTATGAATTTTTGTTAAAAATTCTATATATTTAGACAAATAATTCTCTACTTTTTTACCTATTTTTTCATGTAGTTTTATCTATTGAAGATACGTAAAAAACATCTGTACTAATTGAATCCAAAGTTTATTTAATGAACATGAAAAGACCACCTACAAAATTTCATAGGTGATCTTTTTTGTGATTTTGCACTTGTGCACTACTTTAAAAATATATCACAAATTCATCTATTTTGTTAAAGACTTAATTCTACAACACAATTCTGGGAGCAAAAAGTAATACTTTCAACATATAAACACTTCGATTATTATATCATCCCTTATTCTTAAATAAAGGTGCTATTTTATCAATCCGATTTGTCCAAATTCCACCTGTATAATCTTTAGGAATACGTTTTATATCTTCGGATGAGTCAAATCCACTTGAAAATCCAAATCCATTTCCACCTACAATGATAACACGAGTATCTGCCTTATCCATTCTATTAAGAAAACGATTCGGCCATCCCCAAAGCCAAGGAGCTACTTTGTCTGGTATATGCAACTCACCATGCTTCAGACTTGAAGGCATGTAACCAGTCCACCCTAACGCAATATAAGTAAGAAGATCCTTTTTCATAGTTGCTTTTGACATTGTTCGTAAACTAGGGATACTCTCCTCAATCGCAGCAATTGGTTTATCACCACCATATACAGTTAGTTGCTCAAGGCGTTTTGCTGGTAGTTTCTTAAGGTAAGCAGCCAATTTGATTCCTTCATTTTCATCATCACTTTTAATATGAATAAGGAAAGAACGGTCTGGAAAATGGGTAAGTACTTCATCGAGTGTTGGCATAAGATTAATCCCTTTACCACGGAATGGGAATGTTTTCCCCCCATCAGCTGTATAACCGTATCCAATATCAAGTGCTTGTAATTCTTTTGTTGTAAAATCTCTTGTAACGCCTTTACCATTAGTACGGCAATCAAGCGTCCAGTCATGAAAAATAACAAAATTATTATCTTTAGTTGGTTGAACATCAAACTCTACTAGATCAGCTCCAGCTTTAAATGCAGCTTCCATAGATGGAATTGTATTTTCTAAATAAGAGTGTTCAGGTTTATTTATACGTTCTGCTGTACATGTATCACCCTCAATCCCATCCATGCTGAATGTTTGTGAAAGTCCTCGGTGAGCAAGAAGAATAGGAGCCCCCTCGTCCCTTTTAGCAAAAAAAGAACTGTTATTTACATAAACAAATACAAATAGGATAAGAATTATCCAAGTCGTTTTACGTTTCAGTAACCTTTTTATTTTATTCATTATATTCTCCTCTTAACTACTCATTGAAGTCATTTAAACAATGTTAGACTTTTTAAATACTGATAAATGTTACATCCTATCTTACTACATTGCAATGGATTACATTGGAAATTATAGGTTAGTACTTTGATATGAAGTGGAAGAAATTGAAATTAACATATTGTGATACTTTTTCTATTAGGTAATTGTATGTCTTATGCATGGATTTGAAAAAAATTATAGTGTTTTCTTCTCTTTCGATTAATGAGATTCAATTGATTTTTAATAAAACTATTTAAATTACGTTTTTTTATTTGCTCTAACAGGGGTCTCGCCACATGCCCATCAACTTAAGCACATTAACTACCCACTAAGTGTAAAAAAACGTTATTCTTTTTAAACAAGCTATCTTTGTGGGTTCGAAATAAAGTTACGATGTTTTTAAGATAGACGCGAAGTTTTGATTGAATTTTTTAATAAAACTAAATGTTTATTTAAAAAGTAATGCATCCATTTTGATTAGACTTTTTTCAAAATGGATTTTTTATTTTATTGAAATCATCCAACATACTTGTATTTTATATAAGTAAAAAGTGTTTTTGTATAATTAAACTTTACTTTTTTATAAAATAGGTTTAATATAGGTGTTAAGAAAGGATGGTGTTAACTATGAAGGAAAAATATGGGGACTCCGTATTGAATAAAGTGTATGAACATAGAGTGTTAAGAAGAATGTCACAAAAAGATTTAGCTGATGCTGTTGGAGTTTCTAAGCAAACGATATTTGTTATGGAAAAGAATAATTATTCTCCTTCACTGGTGTTGGCATATCGAATAGCAAATTATTTTGAGGTTGATATAAAAGAAATATTCTCTTATGTAGGAAAGGAAGATAATAATGCTTGATCTATTAAATAACTGGATGTCAGAAAGCACAGACAATTTTAATATCATTGTAGGATTTATATCACTTCTACTTGTAGGTTCAACAATTGTGCTTTTTATTATGATGAAAAAATTTGGTCAACCGGATGAAAGAACAAATGCTATTTATCTTAAAATTATTTCTTGTATGTTTGGTACTCAAATTGTAACGAATGCCATATTTATTTCTTTGGTGAGTAAAGATATGTATTTCCGTCAATTTTTCATATTATTTGAAGGCATTGTCTTCTTCGTTGGAGCTATTTATTCTGTTAGATTATATAGAAAAGAATTTAAATAATTTAATTGTAAAAAACAGTAGTGATTTTATACACTACTGTTTTTTTATTGCCTCGGTTGTAGGTGCTAGCTAATTGTGTGGGGACAAAACCCCCTCAAACAACATCGCATAAGGGCATTTACAAAGGACAATTCGAAGTGCATTGTAGAAAATACCTAATTGGAGATATAGAAAGGATGATGTTTTTTATGAATCGTTCGATTCAAAGTGAACTACAATTATTTGCTGAAGAATTATATGAACATCTTACTCCTTCATTTTTAGAAAACCTTGCTAGAGAACTAGGATTTGTACAACGGAAACGGAAGTTTTCAGGTCATGATTTAGCTACTATCTGTGTCTGGATTAGTCAACGGGTAGCGAGTGATTCTTTAGTACGACTGTGTAGTCAACTTCATGCTGTTACAGGGACTCTTATGAGTCCAGAAGGACTCAATAAGCGTTTCAATAAAAAAGCTGTTTGCTTTTTAAAACACATTTTCTCTACATTATTAAAAAGTAAAATTTGTGAAACATCAGTAATTCCAAGTTCTTCAATCACTTATTTTCAAAGAATTCGTATTTTAGATGCAACGATTTTCCAGGTACCAAAGCATTTAGCTAGTGTGTACCCTGGGTCAGGTGGCTGTGCCCAAACAGCGGGTATAAAAATTCAGTTAGAATATGATTTACATAGTGGTCAGTTTTTAAATTGCCAAGTGGAAGCAGGGAAAAATAATGATAAAACCTTTGGAACAGAGTGTTTAGCAACATTACGTCCTGGTGATCTATGTATTCGGGATTTAGGCTATTATTCACTGGATGATTTAGATCAAATGGACCGACGTGGCGTGTATTATATATCACGGCTCAAATTAAACAATAGGGTGTATATCAAAAATGAATCTCCTGAATACTTTCGAAATGGAACAATAAAAAAACAATCTCAGTACATCAAAGTTGATTTAGAGCACATTATGGATACCTTAAAACCAGGGCAAGTCTATGAAATAAAAGATGCGTATATTGGAAAGGATAAAAAACTATTCACTCGGGTGATTATGTATCGATTAACGGAAAAACAGCTTCGTGAGCGTATGAAAAAACAAGTGTATACGGAAAGTAAAAAAGGCATTACATATTCGGAAAAAAGTAAACGATTAGCTGGCATGAACCTGTATGTTACCAACACACCTTGGGAGATTGTCCCGATGGAACAAATCCATGATTTTTACTCTCTCCGCTGGCAAGTTGAAATCATCTTTAAAACTTGGAAATCCTTATTTCAAATTCATCATTGGCAAAATATTAAACAAGAGCGATTAGAATGCCATGTTTATGGAAAACTCATTACCATTTTTTTATGCTCTTCTATTATGTTTAAGATGCGACAATTAATTTTGCAAAAGAAGAAACAGGAATTAAGTGAATATAAAGCAATTGGAATGATTCAAGATCATTTATCGATTTTGTATCAAGTCATACAACAAAACACCCAAGAAATAACAAAGATTTAATCCGCCTGTTCCACTTGCTCCAGAAGAATGGCCGGAAATCTCATCGATATGAGAAGAAAACAGTCTTTGATATTTTGGGTGTTATCTATGAATATAATGGATTGAGAAAACAAAAGAAAGCTGCATAATTTTTAAAAACGATACCTATCTAGGTTTATTTGGTATGCTCATTTTTAAAGATACCATATATTCTAAGAGTTTTTTGATTATATGAACGAAAGTTCATCCTGTTTACACTCTTAAGTTGATGGGCATGTATGGTGACCCCTCATATACAATTTTTGAAAAGGCCTTTTCTCTCACATCAGGCTCTTTTATTTATTAAAAAAAGATTATTTTATATAGATTACTATAAGCATCCATAAAGCCAAAGCACCAATGATAGCGAGTACTATACGTGTTGAAAGTATCCTTACTTCAAAGTCTGTTTTCTTGGAAGGTTCAGGATATGCAATTATATAAATTCCCTTTAATAATGCAAGCCATGCAATAACTGTTAGGAATCCCTTCCAGTTGAATACCCATACATTATGTAGAATTACAGTACCTAATCCTAGGAAAATTGATAGAAAACCATACATAATACCAAACCCTCTGTCTTCAACCACTAATTTTTTCAAATCACGTAGCACCGATGGACGGACGAAAAGTATTCCTGATACGATAACCGTCATCCATCCCCAGAACAGCCCTAAAAAAGTACTAGTTTCCATTATTATTTCACTCCCCTCAATTATATTTATATTTCAGATATTCCTTCCTTTAGAAAAATTCCAGTACTTTTATATGTAGGTTAAAGTCTACTCTTTTTTTATACAAACATTCCGTATTCAATGCCCATACTTAATCACACCATTTCTCTAAAAAAATGAAGTTTTTATTAATTTTTCATGTTTAAATAAATTTCTTTTACATTGTGATACAAAGATTATCAACTTATAGAATTCCTCTTAAACGCTTCACTTATATAGATGTATTTTTAAAAGAAATAAGTTTCATTACTTACCCTTGCATTAACACAACAATTCATTTGTTAACTTTCAGAAAATATCAACTTGTATTACTGTATCTGCTATCGCGCTTAGCGTAGAAACTGTTACTTTTAACGAGATACTATCCCCCGCTTGGAATGTTGTTGAAATATTATTAGTTATATTAGAAGTCTGGGCACCAGTTAATGAAACTACAAGAGGTGTATCCACACCATTTTTTCGAATAGTCCAAGTATCAATATTTGTCCCTCCAGGGCCAACTCGAGCACGTACCGATAGTGATTTTATAACAGATTTTTGACTTAATCGGATAAATACTTCTGTATTTGAAACAGCCGCTGTTCCTGGTCTATAAAAACGAGTCCCTCCAGTTGGTAGACCCGACGGATCTGCCCAAATAATTGTAGTAGGCTGTAAAACTGTAGAAAAGCCCAAATTATTAGCGTTAGAATTTATAAGATTCGCTGAACTTAAAATCAATGTTCCAGCTGATTGTGATATATCCGCTGTAGTGCCTTGAATCGACGCTAAACGCAAACTTAATTGTGCTCCTATTCGATTTACTTCTGCCCCAATATAAGATCCTGCTCCAACTGAACTAGTAGTGGTTAAATTAACATCACGGCAATGAAAATTATGTGAATTTGTATTAACCAATATGGCTCTTTTATTCCCTAAACCGGCTGATTTTACTGTTATCGTTGTTGCTCTTACAGTACTTATACTTTCATCTGGAATTCCTGTTCCAAAAGAATGAATTCCATAAACATTTGAAGTCCCACTTGTTGATGCTGTAGAATTATCCACAGTTATAACTGCTGTTCTTAATCTAGAAGTTTGTGATGTTGTTCCAGGAAAAGCAATCCCTGTTAAATCCACATGGATAGAAGAGGTTCCTAATACCGTAATATCTTCTACTCTTGTATTTTCTCCCATTGTGAGTACAGTAGTATTTGATGTTGCATTCTGTTGACGAATTATTACTGTCCATAGACTAATTCCTCGTAATGAATTTCCATTAGGGATAACTACCTTTTCGTCATAAATTCCAGGAAACACAAAAATTGTAATCCCTGTAGCTCCTGTAGTATTAATCGCTGTAATCGCACCATTAATTGTTTTAAAAGGGTTCCCTCCAATAAATGCTGTTGAATCATTTCCTGATTTCATGACCACCGCTGTATTTGTTCTTGATATTAGCAGCTCTTGTAAACTCATTTACTGTTATTTCCCCTTTCATCCTTTATTTCGTTTTTTGCCTATTAATATCTTATGAGCCGGGAAACAAATTAGATGCAAATAAAATTTTCATATTAGACCTCGCCTAACAGCATAACAGTTAAATAATTATGAGCTTGCTTTCTACTAGTCACTTTCTTTCTATTATCCGTTATTTTATAAAAGAGGATTTTCTTAGGAAGTACGCTCAAATGTTGAGCGCACTCCTGTATTGTTTTAGTACATATTAGCCATTTAGATTTCCCTTATAAATGGTATACTCCTTTAACTCCATTGCTCAACTTCCCCAAAATAACGTTTTCATTTAAATCCATCTTTTTTGACCGTAGCTTTACTAATATTGTTGCGCTAATGAAACACTTGTACAGATATTAAAAAGAATATCTTAGAGCACATATAAACATGTACTCTTTTTTCTTGTTATAAAATAAAGATTTTTGTATAAAACTACACCTATCTAAGAAACATACATACAATATGATGTGAACCTTTTTTCAAAAAAAAGACTTGGTTATAAAGCACCTTCCTCCCAAAGCGCTCTTTTTATTTGTAAATAAACATTTTGCTCAAATATACTCAAGACATATGTATTTACTAGGATAAGCATTATACTAGAGCAAGAATTATTTTATCCATGTTTATAAGGAGGGGTTTTTATTAAGACAACTTTAATTTCCCATTTTTACAATGAAGAATATCTACTCCCATGGTGGCTAATGCACCACACAAAACTATTTGATCACGGTATTCTTATTAATCGAGGCTCTACTGATCGTTCAGTAGAAATATGTAAATTATTTGCGCCTCATTGGGAAATCCGAGATTCAAAAGTATTAGAGTTTGATGCTATATTAGTTGATAAAGAGATAATGGAAATAGAAAAAGAAATTAAGGGGTGGAAAATGGTTTTAAATACTACTGAATTTCTTTGCTGTTTTGATAAGGAAGCCTTTTTCTCATCTCTCGTCACTTTAAGGAAAAACATGTATGCTATTAGGACTATTCTGATGGTAGATGACCCTACTCATGGTTATTCCAATCCGAGATACGGAATTCCCCTTGTCAAACAGCGTTATCATGGGAGAATACTCGATCCTACTCCACCTGCCCCTTACTACGGAGGTAGACTAATCCACAATTATTCGCATGGTAACTATATAGCCGGAAGGCATTGGTCAAATCATTCATTTATCGTTTACATGTACCCTGCTTTCGTTTTAAAATTCTTTTACAGTCCATGGAACACAGCTATGAAAAATCGAAAATTACAAATTGGCCCAACCCTTTCTAAACATAGCATACAGAAGGGCTTAGGTACGCATCACCTAGTTACACTAGCTGAATTAGAAACAAAATATAAATTCTTTGTAAGTACAACTGTTGACCTTCGATTAATCCCAGAATATCAAGTTTTATTCCCAGATTTATGTTTCCCTAACCATTAATACATCTAAAAAGAACATTTTGGAACTCCCTATGCAACCCTTGCTTTTGAGTGAGAACCAACTCTTATTAAAATAGCGTTTTTGTTAAAATTTCACTTCAATCTTATTCATTTATGGTATAATCTGTATTATTTATTTTTTCCAAGAAAGGCTAAAGTAATGAGGAAATACTTTGGAATCACTTCATTTTTATTAACTTTAATCGTATTTTTTGGTTTATTATCAATGCTTTCAAACATTTATATACTCTTTTTAATACCTGTCTCAATTGTTTTAGCTGTTTTTGCTCCAAAAGGCTCATCACAAAAAAGTCGCTATAGCTAGTTTAATAATTTCCTGTATTATTTACGCTCTCATATTCGGCTTACTTTTTATAATTAGTTGGGGATTAGCAGAATCAAAACTAAACTAATCCCTTTCTACCAATTAAAGATTTCATTAAACCCTTTCATCTTTTAACTGGACAAGCATATGTTATTGGATGGGGGAATCCACTCATAAAAAATCTACCTTTCTTGTCAAAGAGCATGTATATACGTGCTCTTTTTGAATGCATTTAAAGACTTCACATTCATTAGAAATGTACATACAATAATCATGATCATCTTATTATTAATCATTTAAACATCTTGGTCATGGAGCGCCTTTCTCCCAAGGCGCTCTTTAATTTTTAAATAAGGATTTTGTTAACGAACTAAATAAAATTTAATACTTTCCCTAATACTAATCAAAATACAATCTGCTTCTTACCCAGGTTGTATCAAATCAAACAGTTATTTGCATTAACTGTTCGATTTTAATTTTTGTTACATAAACTTGATGTTTTTGTCCACACTATATGTACTCCTTAAATTAATGGTTATAATGTTCTCAATGCAGTTAGCCTTTGCTAGCTGCTCTTTTCTATTGAGTTGAAAATAAATTTTAGGTCTTATTTCTACGACATATAATTTTAACCTAAACATCCAGCTCAAAGTGTTACCGCCTATCTTATAGAGCACTTCAATGCATGGTGCTCTTTTTTATTTTTTTCTTTCACTTCTGAATAACATTTTTAACTCTGTTCATACTATTTTTGTAACTTAATGTTACAAACTATTTCTGTAAGCGCAACGTTTCTTTTGTACAACAAGCAGTTAGTTTTATTAACTGGCTGCTTCGTTGCACAAAAGAAAAATCTGCACATGTATTAAGAACATACATAAAATATCATGTGAGATTCTTTTTCAATATTAGGCTTGTTCATGGAGCACCTTAAAAAGCGCTCTTTATATTTGTTAATAAATAACCATTTTGCTCAAACATACATACGGTATATATTAGTTAAGCATATATTTACATAGACAAGACATAACTTTTTTTAAACATGCACAATTTTTGTGCATGTTTTTTTATTTAACAAAATAACTATTTTATTATGTTTCCGAACTTAAGGTAATGTCCTTAAAAAAATTTCATATATATTTATCAGATACACTTTGAAATCCCAGAATATCAAATACTTTTAAGAGTTGACTGACCACCAATATTTGACTTATCTTTAAAGACTTATTAAAAATAACTTAGATACAAAAAAGCTACGTTTTATATAGGATAAAAAATTATCTTACGCAAAGGAGCTTGATTATTTGTGAATTACCAAAATGATAATAACTCAAACATTCACAAATCTTGCACTTGTCCATCCCCCACGGCTAACAGTTTAAATGTTGTTCAAACTACCCCATCAATAGTCTCTGTAAATTCTGCGATTCCATTAGATACCGTGGTAAATTCTAATGGTACGGCAATCTCATTCACACCACCAACAACTGTTTTACTTGAAGGTGGAAGAACCTATTTGGCAATCTATGAAGTGCAAGTTATCATTCAACCAGGAGGTAATTCGGCAGGTATCACTATGTATCTTAATAATAACCCAATTATTGGCTCTGGTACTTCTCTGGGATATACTGCAGGATTCACTTCTGTATCAGCACCCGCTATTTTCACTACACCTTTAGGTATAACAAGTACTCTTACTGTTAATGTAGGACCATATTCTAATACATTAAATACGTTGGGCTTAACTCTTGCTGTTGTAGCATTAACATAACAAATTCTAAAACTCTCTAAAATAAATTTCTTTGTTCTTTAACTGCGGTTTTGAGTTAGCCTCTAAGAACTCGCTATAACTACATATAAAAAAGAATATTATCTGGATCGATAGTACTGGGTGACTCGGCTGACACAATTACTGAGTCACTTATTTTTCTATAGTAAAATAACTATATCATTTGAAATTTGCGCATATCCTAGAAACATATATAAAATAAATTACTGCTACATTTTCACTTGATCTGAGTCTTAGTCAAAGAGCGCTTTCCCGGACGCTTTTTTTCTGTTCAAATAAGAATTTTATTTAAATTTTATAAAACCTCTCTTTATCCAGATAGGTTTAAAATTATCTATTTAGCATATATAATACTTTTAAACAATTTAAATTCTATACATAAGTAATGGAGGTTTTAAAATGGGGAGTGTCCCAAATTTAACACCACAACAATCAATCTCAAAAAAACAAATTAATCCTAATAAGAATCAACAAACCTCCGCTTGGTTACTTTTGGATTAGTTTATATCTTACTGTTAAAAACTCATGCTTCAAGATGGTTAGCTAGTGTTTTAGCAACCACATGTTGTACTTTTGCAGCTATTTATCAAACGTTTTCAATTTTTTCCATGAACACAGCAAAAAAGAGGCCTTATGGCTCTTTTTTTATTCCTTAATAACAATCTAAATATGGTAAAATATATCCATCTCTCATATGTCCAACTATGTAATTTTCATAGCAGTAAAATTAAAACAAGACTTATACACCATGGCTCAAAATAAAATGAAGGAGTGTTTTAAGCGGAAGGACATATTCGAAAAAGAGGAAATAAGTACCGTAGCTTTATTAATATTGGTCGTGATCCAGAGATAGGAAAAAGAAGCCGAAAAAGATTAAGGAGTTAAATGAAGGGGCTTTTGTGGAGCCGACTAAGCTTAGTTTAAAAGACTATATGGTTCAGTGGTTAGAAATTAAAAGGGTGAGTATAGAAAAGTTTCTTATAATAGCAATATAAACCACCATGTTATACCTAGTATAGGAATAATTGCACTTCATAAATTAAATGTTATGCACATTCAAAAATGCTATAAATTAACACTAGATAATGGTATTTCAAATAATTGCATCGAATACCAAAAACAGCTTTAAATCTAGCAGTTAAACAAAATATTATTTCTAGAAATCCTGCTAATTTTGTTGAGTTACCAAAAAAGAAAAAAGCTCCATCCGGACTTGGACGGAGGAAGAACCAGTAAAAAATTTTTGGTAAAAGTAGCTTTGGCTAGCTAATGTTTGCATTTTATAACCAAAATCCAAATAAATCTTCTATTAACAAGGTTTATTCACCTTAACACATGTTATCATGTATAATACATATGAAAAGGAAATTCAGAATAACGAGGCAAATATTATGGACTTTGTTTATATTAATCAAAACGTGTTAAATAATCTTCTATACATTTTATGTAGTATATTTGTTTTTTATTTCATATATGATAGCCGGCACTATTTAAAGAAATATAAAATACTACTGATCACCCTTTGTTCTAGTATCCCGCTTATTTTATGTATGCGATACCCTATCTATATGGATGAAAGTTGTATTCATGATTTAAGACAAATTCCGGTCATAATAGGTACGCTTTATGGTGGATTCCCTGTCGGTATCATATTGTTTGCAATTTTATTAATTACGAGATTTTTATTTTATGGCTTTAACATGTTGACAGTTGTTGTTTACGGAATAATGTTCATCGTTACAGCACTCGCATCTTCAAAATTTAATACATATAATAGAAAACTTAAAGTAGCTTTTTCCATGCTTTTAACCTTTTTCCTAGCAATATTTACAACTTTAATTGTATTAACCTTATCAGATTTTGAAGTGAATAATTTGTATATTATTTATTTCATGGTATTACCGACTACTTTAATGTTATTTATTGTTTATATAAATGAAGTTATTAAAGATGCTGTATTAATGCGCTCAAAATTAATTAAAATGGAAAAAATGGAGATTGTTAGCCAACTCGCTGCAAGTATATCGCACGAAGTAAGGAATCCCTTAACGGTTGTAAAAGGATTTACACAGCTTTTAAAAACACCAAATTTAACTCCCGAATCAAGAGACGAATATATTAAACATATACTTGAAGAGTTAAATCGTGCCCAAGAAATTATCGATGATTACTTAACGTTTGCCAAACCTGCTCCAGAAAAATTAGATCAAATTTCAGTAAAACAAGAGTTAAATCGAGTTATTAATATGATATTGCCATTATGTAATATGAATACGATACATATTACACAGGATTTTTCTGAGGCAACCATTGTTGGTAATAAACAGCACTTTCAACAATGTTTTTTAAACTTAATAAAAAATAGTATTGAAGCAATGCCTAATGGTGGTACCTTAAATATTTCCTCATCCATCAATAATAGTAAAGTTGAAATACGAATTGAAGATAGCGGAGTTGGAATGTCACAGGAGCAAATACATCGATTCGGTGAACCGTATTTTAGTACAAAAACAAAAGGAACTGGTTTAGGTACAATGGTTGCTGTTAAGATTATTGAGACGATGCATGGAAGTTTGAAAATCAGAAGTATCGTTAGTAAAGGAACGACTTTAACGATTACGTTCCCGAAATATAGTAAGAATACACATTAAAACAAATAAAAAAGGAGCATAGTTGGTCATCTCCCTGTCAAGTAGACAGTAATAAAAAGAGTATTATGCCACGGCCTTTTCCCGATATTCTATCGGGGAAAGGCCGTGAAGTTTTTCTTGGAATCTTTCTGTATTATAAAACTGAATATATTCTTGAATTGCTCGGTAGGCCATTTCATATGTTTTTGGGCGCACTAAATACAACTTCTCTGTTTTTAAATGTGAGAAGAATGATTCGATACACGCATTATCAAAACAGTTTCCACGTCTAGAATGACTACCGACAAATCCTAATTTCTCTAACTGTTTTGCGTAGGATTTAGATGTATATTGAAACCCTTGATCTGAATGGAAAAGGGGCTTAGTAGTTAATGACTTCCCTTCTAATTGACGTAATGTAGTTAAAACCAAATCTAAATCATTTCTTGAAGATAGCTTCCAGGCAACAATTTCATTGTTGTATAGATCTAACACAGCTGACAAATAGGCAAATTGTTCTCCGATTCGTACATAAGTAATATCTGTTACGAATTTTTGGTTTTGCTTTTCAGCTTGAAACTCTCGATTCAAATGATTTTTAAATACCACAGATGTTTTTCTTCCATAAAACGGACGTTTTTTTCGAATGATAGATTGAATACCCAGCTCTCTCATAAGACGACGAACACGTTTATGATTCATTACCATTCCTTCTCGAGCCAAAGCACGAGTCATACGTTTATACCCATAGTAAGGGTGCTGACGATGAATAGATAAAATATGTTCTTTATGCCACCTATCCCTTTTCTGACGTAAACGCTGCACGTTATGATATTTCCGGGTTCTGGTGCAAAATTTTTAAAATATTTGAAAACGATCTTCCCAACTTGGTCATACTGGTACTACGACTTTAAAAAAGGTGCGTGATTAGTATGGAAAAAGAAAATATGTTTAAGTGGAAACATTATCAACCGGATATTATTTTGTTAACGATACGTTGGTACCTGCGGTACAATCTTAGCTTTCGCGATTTGGTGGAAATGATGGAGGAAAGGGGTTTATCCCTTTCTCATACAACGATTATGCGTTGGGTTCATCAGTATGGGCCAGAGTTAAATGAGCGTATTCGAAAACATTTGAAGCCAACAAATGATTCCTGGAGAGTGGATGAAACATATCTAAAAATCAAAGGAAAGAAAATGTATTTATATCGTGCGGTGGATTCCGAAGGAAACACAATTGATTTTTACTTAAGTCAGAGACGAAATGCAAAAGCTGCCAAACGTTTTCTAAAGAAAGCTTTGGCAGCTTGTCATGCGAAAAAACCTCGTACAATTACGGCCGATGGCGATAAAGCTTACCCAGTTGCGATATGGAAATTAAAAGAAGACAAGTACCTACCACACGATATTCCACTTCGTGTGAAAAAATATTTAAATAACATCATTGAACAGGACCATCGGTTTATCAAAAAACGCATCCGAAATATGCTTGGATTAAAATCATACCAAACAGCTAGAAAAATGATAGACGGAATAGAAGCTATGTATATGATCAAAAAAGGACAAACTTATCAAGGGGCGAGGTCTGTCCAAAAACAGAATATCTTTATTAATCAACTGTTTGGATTAACAGCATAAAAAAGATTCCGGTAGGAATCCTAGCTTTTTGTTTCATTTATCATTTATTTGCACCAGAACCAGAAATACCAGGTACAATTAGACAAGCGCGTCGGTATCGTATACGGAAAAATGGAGAAGAATTGTTTGGACATTATAGAAAGAAACATCCGAAATTATTTGATAAACAAAAGTTATACACGTATGAAGAGTTGAAATATCGAGCGGTGAACTATTGTTCGTCTCATTTGGTGATTCATCTCTAATCCAGATAGGTCACTATGTATGCATTATGTTCTGAAAAACAGATAAAACGTCTATTTTTTGTGAAGAATAAAAAACGACTGCTCAGATTTATTTTTAACGAAAGAAGACAATCAAGAGAATACATTTCTATGTAAAAAACGTTAAACGCAATTAAGAAAAAACAAGCTGATTATGCAGGGCTATATGTATGTTTAAGTAGTAATGCAAATAATTTCACGTATCATTCGGTATAATAACCAATTATCACCACCAAATATTCATCAAGGGTTGCGTCCTCTCTTCCGTATCCGCTACAATAGAGATAGAATACACACAAAGAAAGGTGACTCACGCTATGAATCAACCTTTAGTCAATTTACGAGTCGATTTTGCTTTCAAGCAATTATTTGGTGTACAAGGTCAAGAGGAATTACTGATTTCTTTTTTAAATGCAATTTTGCATGAATCCTTATCTACACCGATTGTATCCTTAAAAATTGAAGACCCACATTTACATAAAGAATACGAAGAAGATAAATTATCCATACTAGATATATTAGCTACACTTCAAGATGAGACCAAGGTAAATGTGGAAATCCAGTTACGAAATACACAAGAGATTGTAAAACGTTCCCTGTATTATTGGAGTAAACTGTATACATCTCAATTAGAGCAAGGAATGCCTTATCGTTCTTTACGAAAAACGATTGCGATTAATCTATTAGATTTTGATCTCTTTCCTCAATATGATGATATGCATACAGTCGGACAATTTTGGAGTCAACAACACAAGGAAGTGTTACTCGAAGATTTGGAAATCCATTTCATTGAAATTCCGAAATTGCTACAGCAATGGAGAGAAGAAAAAATTAATCCGTGGGAAAATGAATTCGCTCGTTGGTTACTTTTACTACCAGCGCATGAAGATGAACATTTAACCCACACGTTGGAGGATATCGCCATGAAACAAGATCCAATGTTACAGAAGGCCATCCACAAATGGGAAAATATGAGTCAGAGCAGTTCGTTCCGCCTTGCATATGAAGCACGCGAAAAAGTGTTATTTGATGAACAAGCGAAATTAGCACATGCACGTGAGGTTGGTATAGAAGAAGGGATGGAAAAAGGGAAAATCCAGCTTATTCGAGGTATGCATAAAAATGGCATGGATATCGAAGATATTGCGAAGTTTACAAATATGGAACTGTCGGAAATACGCCATATTTTAGACAAATAAAGTGTACCGTACACTTTTTCACAAGGTTAGATGATTCTTTAGAGTCATCTGAACCTGAATAACTAATATTGAAAAAATGAATATTCAGAAAAAATAGGCCGAATGAATCCAGTTATGTTATAATTAGTGTAACCGATATACTGTACTACCTTTTGCTCCCTGATTTGTATAACAAGTCAGGGAGCTTTTCGTATGCTTCCTGTTCTACGATTCTATTTTCAGCAGATTCCCATATAAAAGTAATATATTGAAAGTACTCGGGTTTTCGGTATGTGACGACTATTATTTCTCCATCACAAAAGATTCAATTGTTACATTTTAAAGATAAACTTATATTATTTTAGTATGCATAAAAAGGGATTCTTTTCAAATTATTCTCCATGTGAATATTGATTTGCATATTCTACATAACGCTTTACTGATAGATGAGAAAGGAATCCTGTTCTTTTTATGACTTCCTCTGTAGACATATTTCTTTCTAGACAGCGTAGAATATAGGTATTCCGTAAGTGCTGTGCGGAAATTCCTTTTCTCAGTTGCGCTCTGGCTACTTCTAATCGAATCATTTTTTGTACAGCAATGGCTGTTAGTGCTTTCGGAACATCATTGTCATACACCCAACGAAATGTCCCTCGTTTAAAATCAAATGCAACCAATAACGGATCTGTACTGTGATATCTCGGACGAACTGGTTCAGGTATCGTTTTATAGTACGTAAATAAACGTATTTTATCCTCTTCCTTTAACATGATCCTTCTCTCTGTCCCTTTGTTATGTAGAACAGTAATCATGTTCTTTCCAAAGTGCACCTGTTGCATCTGTAACGATACGAGTTCTTGTAGTGTGAGCCCATAATCCGAAAGAAGTGATAGGATGGATACATTTCGATCTATGAGAAGCGGTCGAACGGAAAGTTGTTCTTCTGATAATCCTTCAGAAGAGGAAAGAATGTTTTTCAGCCTTTTCTTTTCTTCCTTCGTAATAAAGTCCTCCTTGCGTAGGGCCCGATTCGGTGGAGTGATTCCCTGCATTTCTACAATAGGACTTGGAATATCCAAGAACTGATACAATTTCTTTAACACGACTGCAATGCGATGAATGGTTTTCTCTCCATACTTTCGTTTGTATATGAGTTCCTGAAAATAGGCTTCAAAATCTTCTTTATCTATCTTGTTCCATAAGTTCTTTTCTTGAAAACGATTCGATGTTTGCAGCCATCTTCCAAAGTCCTCAATATCATAGACATATCGTTTAATTGTGGATGCTTTTCTTCCACGACTAGCTAAAAAGAAAGAAAAATTTTGTAAGGTATCCTCAAATTCTTTTCTATTCATGTACCTATCACCTCACTTTCTCTGCACAATTTTCATTTCAGCTTAGCTGGGTATTTCCAATCTCGCTTATCTTGTTTATCAGGTTTTGTTTTTGGCTTCTTTCGCTCTATTTTGTTCTTCACCTGATTTTGTTGTTCTAATGTATCTAACTTTGTTTGCATTTTCTCCATCTGTTCTTTTACTTCTTTAAGTTCCAACTTGATTTCTGATAACAACCTTAAAATTGCATCACCTTTATTCATAAAAATAACCTTCCTTTGTAGGATGAATATTTTCTCAATGTAAATAAGATTTAATTTTCAGTATTTTCAGTTATAATAAAGAAGAATAACTGTCATTATTCTCTTCTTGAAGGACGGACTATGCCAATAGAACCGTTCTTTTTTTATTAATACCTTTTATTATTTAGAAATTTATTATACTATACATTTGAGTAATTTTCATTTCATCTTTTACCTATGGGCAGACTATTTCAATAGTCTGTTCTTTTTATTTAACAGTTCGTAAAGGTGTACTTTTACAGATACGCAGAATCATAGGGTAAACTACGTCCATAAAAGTTGCATTTCCACTTTACAGATATAAATAGACTATAATTATGGTTGAGGTGAAAGAATTGCTACATAAAAAGTTTGGATATGTCAGAGTTTCCAGTAAAGACCAAAATGAAGACCGTCAGATTGAAAATATGAAATATCTTGGAATAGAAGATCGAGATATTTTTATTGATAAGCAGTCTGGTAAAAATATGAAGAGAGAAAATTATCAAATGTTAAAACGATTAGCTCGTACGGGCGATACTATCGTTTTTGATTCCTTAACAAGATTAGGTCGTAGCATGAATGATGTGCTAGAAGAATTTAGATATTACGAGCAACAGCGAATTAACTTACAATTTATTGAAGAACCTTTTATTAATGTGAATTATAATGGAGAAAGTACGAATGCTGTCATTCAACAGGCTGTACAAAAAGCGACCCTTACCATTCTATCTGCTTTTGCAGAAAAAGAAAGAAATGATATTAAACAACGACAAGCGGAAGGGATTGCATTAGCTAAAAAACAATGAAAACATTTAGGAAGACCACCCGTACAAATTACAGATCAATTTATTGAGGCGTATCAAGAATGGCAAGCTGGGACCATTACGGCGGTTGGAGCAATGAGAAAATATCATATAAAGCGTTCTTCTTTTTACAAACTAGTAAAAGAATATGAATCGCAAGGAACAATGAAACACATAACTAAAAATGGATGACATGTAAAGAAACGGTATTCGAGTTTCTTCCTAATTATATAGGAAGTGTAACTGACATTGTAGCTCACATCTAATATTTAGATCATGTCTTGCAAAATTTGGCGAAGATATGATAGCTATCAAGGGAATCTCCTTGATAGCTTGGGCTTGCTATTTCAGGTGTCCAACGGCATATATATCCCTTCATTTTTAAACAAACGTTTGATTCGTCAATATTTGTACAAAGTCCGGGGAAATTCGCTACGAATTACTATCTCATGTAGAATCTTCGCCATTCTATGTTTTTCGGATTTGTATTCAGAAATTACTCTTGTAGTACACGAAAAATCACCTAAGTTACCGGTACTTTTAATCTTTTTATTTGTGATTTTTCTTGCTTCATACAGCAAACTTTTCTGTTACAATATAAGCGAAGGTAACATGTACATGCTTGTAACCGATATCTCGTATGTGTATATTCAAGTAGCATTTGTTAAAGACCCTCTTTTTATAATAAAAAGAGGGTCTTTAACAAATATATGTTCTTGACTCCTATGTTTGTTACTTATTTTGATTGCCAGTCCGCAAAACATTCCCACTCTCTACTTTACTTGATTCGGTAATGTTGAGCCAGAATGCTCAATGGTTGGATGAACATGAACAGTAATATCAACATTACTAAAATAATTTTCCCCTTGATCCCAATTGGTACTTATCTTCTTCCACTCTTTATAATTATGCCGCTTATACACCTCTCCTAGTTCTAATACATCTACCTTATACTTTTTTTGAACCAACTGTATTGATTTTTGGATACACTTTTCCATTTCCTTTGCAATTTCTCTTTTTACACGTTGCTCATTCATCACTTGTTTCTGGTCCCTAACATGTACTTCTGCTAATATCCCTTCCAGAGATACATGAACATCAAACTTTGGCTTGATTATATTTGTCGTAGAGACTGTAATCTTTCGGCGTACTCTATGAATTTCATATGTAATACTTTGCTTTTTTTTGTGGATAGTAAAAAAGCCCGCAAATTTTTTACCTACTATATAGTTGATGTCTTGTGTTTGTTCCCCACTCAAGCTTCCCACATACTTCGCATCTTTTCCACGAAACAAAGCTGCACCTTCCACTTTTACTCCTTGTTTTGTTAACTGTAAGACAGGTAGTATAAAACTTCGGTGTGCGACTATTTTTTCCTGCACATCCCCAAGTCTTGTCGTCTCAACCATATGCGCATTTTGGGGAGAATGTTCAGCTAGCATATCAATATACTGTGCAGGTAAATTTTCCGGTGTTGCACTTTGTTGTAAGATAGCTTTTGCATGTTCATCGGAAACAAATAGCCGGATATTTCTCCTCATTTCATGATTGCGAATATATACATCTAGTATATTTTGTAAAATATATGGATGTGAGAGTAACTTTTTGGAGAAAATGATCACTTGTATATGCGGAAAAAATAATGATCGACTAATCTTTTTATCGATCATTCGTATTTGTTCAAACACACTATCTGCTTTCGCACTCACATTAATATAATTTTCACCATCGTCATTACCTCGTCCGTTTTGTTGTGTTGTCTTACTGGGAAGAACCATTTGGTATGTTCCCTGCATAATTGGATTCAATTCCTTGTCCTTTACCATATCGTAAGCCGCACCTACTACAAATCCTCGTTCTTCTATCTCCTCTAGCTCAGAGCATCCAGTTATACATCCAGCAAAACACATCACTAATATCATTTTAAGAAGGTGTTTCATTTCCATCATTCTTTCTTTTTATGTTATCATAGGTTATTTCTAACATACTGGCAGTACTTCTATTTGATAGAATGTCCATTGAACAGGAATTAGAGATCATGTTTTATCGTAACCCTTATAAATAATATGCATGGGGACAAAGTTTCTTATACAAATTTTTCCCTATACAAAATTCTTACTTCCTATAGAGGCATGTATAGTGAGCCTATAATCGTAAAAGAATTCATTCAACGAATGATTACTTATCAGGAACGTATGTGCAGATTAAGGTTGCATAATTGAAATCATCTGTGTCTATTTTATTAATTTAACGAATTTCCCGAAAGAATTCTCCTTCCTCAAGCCTGTGAAGGGCGTAGCCCAACGGTAGGTGGGAGATGAATTTCGGTTTGGCGTAGCCAAAAGGTTTTCCTTTTTATTTTGCCTCTGATATAATCAGTCTTATAAATTATAAAGGCTGGTATATAAATGAAATTAGATAGTAATAACCATTCAGTATTCTTGTTATATTATCACCTTGTGTTGGTCGTGAAATACAGAAGAAATGTGTTTGATGATGATATGTCAGACTATGCAAAAGATATGTTTGTTCGACTATCTGAAAACTATAACATCACATTAGTTGAATGGAATCATGATGTAGACCATGTTCATATTTTGTTCAAAGCACACCCTAATACAGAAATGACAAAATTCATCAATGCTTATAAAAGTGCAAGTTCTCGACTTATTAAAAGAGACTTTCCACAAGTGAAAAAGAAACTTTGGAAAGAGACGTTTTGGTCAAGAAGTTTTTGCTTGCTAACTACTGGTGGTTCGCCAATAGACGTAGTAAAAACATATATTGAAAATCAAAGTGAAAAGTGAGGTGAAATGATATGACAAAGCAGAATAAAGCATATACATTCCGTTTGTATCCAACAGAAGACCAAGCACATTTTATGTGTAAAACCTTCGGTTGTGTACGTTTCGTGTATAACAGAATGTTAGCTGAACGGAAAAAAGCGTATGAAAAACATAAAGATGATAAGGATCAACTAAAGAAACAAAAGCTTCCCACTCCTGCGAAATACAAAGCAGAATTTGAGTGGTTAAAAGAAGTTGATTCATTAGCTTTGGCAAATGCTCAACGAAACTTGCAAACTGCCTATAAAAATTTCTTTAGTGGTCAAAATGGCTTCCCGACATTCAAAAGCAAAAAAAAAGGAAGTCTTATACAACGAATGTAGTGAACGGAAATATTATGTTGCTTAACGGTCATATCAAATTACCAAAACTGAAAATGGTACGTATCAAACAGCATAGAGAAATACCACAAGGCCATATAATCAAGTCATGTACGATTTCTATGACACCTACTGGTAAATACTATGTGTCCATTTTGACTGAATACGAAAAAGAGATCGTACAAAAAGAAGTAGAAACAGTTGTTGGATTAGACTTTGCGATGGATCAATTATACGTCAGTTCTGAGGATGAGAGAGCCAAATCCTAAGTTTTATCGTGAAATGTTAGACCGATTAGCAAATGCTCAACGAGTATTATCAAGACGTACAAAAGGTTCAGGGCGTTGGAATAAACAACGTATCCGTGTAGCTAAGCTGCATGAAAAAGTAGCAAACCAACGTAAGAACTTCCTGCATCATAAGTCTAAAGAGTTAGCTACTCATTTTGATGTTGTCGCTATTGAAGATCTAAATATGAAGGGAATATCGCAAGCACTTCATTTTGGAAAAAGCGTCGCTGATAATGCTTGGGGTATGTTCACTTCTTTCTTAGCTTATAAACTAAATGAACAAGGCAAACAGCTTGTGAAAATAGACAAATGGTTTCCTTCCACAAAAACATGTAGCAGTTGTGGAAATATGAAAAATATGTCATTGTCTGAGCGAGCCTATTCTTGTATAGGCCTCACGGCACCATTTTGGGGAAATTGTACGCTAAGGACTACAAACCCTTATCATTACAGTGTTTTTTAAAGATGAGTATATGTTCATAAAGATAAAATCCTAAGTTTAATTGAACACTGATTTGTGTACACACTTTATGAACACGATTATAGCTAAAAATTGTTGATATTATTGAGTTTTATCGTCTGTCCATAAACATACAATTTTCTGTACACATTTTCTTGGCTTCAATTTTGTAAAGTTCCGGAAAAGTATTTTTTCACCTCAAGAAACAATACATACACTGCTAAATAACGCTATTTGAATGTGCATATCACAAAAACTAAAAAAGCAGAGATGGAAACCACCTCTGCTCAATATAGCTGTGTCTTGTAGTTTGTCCTACGCAAAGAGAAGCAAATTTGTGCACGAACACTGTTAAAAGTTAATTACCCAAAACACTAGAATACTTATACATTTTAAAATCCTGATGGAATATACAATGTACAAGTTGTAAACATTCATTATCATAAAAACTTTTATATGTAGGCAATCTTGGGAATAGAGGATCGGTTATATCTACATCTGCATAATTTCCTTTATGTGACATTTTTTCAGATTGATGATGCCATGATTTTGTTAATATATGTAGTGGTGATTTTTTTAGATTGTATTTCATTTCTAATGCACGAATTGTCATGTCGAATTTCTCAAGATAAATATAGCTAGTTATAAATTGCTCTTCTCCAGGTATATATTGTTGATCAATATGTGGGTCTAAGTAAGCCTGCTGCTTTTTTATATGCTGAATATAATACAAATATTGTTTGAACGAAAATCCTTTTACGCTGTTTTCATTTTTATAAAGGAATTGTTTAATAGGCTTCCATTGCGGTAGCTGATATCCTAAAGGATCTATCTGAGCAACAAAAGAACTAACAGCTCTATAATAAGGGTTTCGAACTAACTTATATGTCTTTTTTTGATTCGTTTGTAACGCTTTTATCAGTTCACTTTGGTAGGAGGGTGCTGCTTTATATATCTCATAATTATGAATAAAGGAATGATATTTAAATGCTGTTTTTAATTCATTAATTTGATAAAAAAACCAATGCGCAAAGGAAGTACAACCACTTTTTTGACTCCAAAATAAAATGAGGGGAAAATCTTTTTGAAAATGAGGGATACGTCCCTGTGCAACTATAATGTTAGATGCATTTGAATTTGACATCACGTTTCCCCCTTGTTATATATTAACATTATCCAATAATTGACGTATCCGATGATTATAAGTATGTTCCTGCAATGTTCTTTTATAGGCATTCGTCGCAATTTGTAACCGCTCTTTTTTATGCTCTAAATAATACTCTGATTTTGTAATAAATTCTGTAGAGGAATGAAACGTTTCTATTTCCGTACCTAGCTTGTAATGTGCCGAAAGGTTACAACGTACATCTGTTAATTGAAAAGCACATGAACTTGCAATTTCAAATGTACGATTATTAATAGAATGCGCTGCAATTTTTAAAGAGTTACGGTTTAATGTTTGATCCTGTGTGGAGCGATGCATATTTACATTAATTTTAGAGGAAGTATAATACTGTAAACTTTCCTCATACGTTGCAAAGGGTAGTAATTTAATTTTCTCTTTTAATGATTCATAATGCTTAAGTTTCTCCCAACCATAGCCTACAATACATGTGTTTTTTTGTTTTAAATAATCAGCAATTGAATCAATAAAAGTCAATCGATTTTCAAATGCAGTACCCAGAAAACTTATATCGTACTTATAAGACAATTGTTCAAGGCTTGGTTTATATATACTTGAATCAGACGCTAGAGGGACATAATATACATGATTACAGCCTAATTCCTGATAAAAATTAATGATTCCAGCATCTTGTGTAAATACATAGTCATAGTGCGGAACTATGTGTTGGGTAAGATCGGAATAATAGGGATCATCCGTTAACCATATTCCGGTTTTATATCCATAACGCTTTAACATAGGGATGATATCATGATTGAAATCTGGATGTAAGCCATGTAGAACAAGAATAAAATCTGGTTTTGTTTTAATTGCTGTTTTTATAGCCTCTTTACTGGAAACCATTGTGACGGCTTGTACTACTTTCTGAAGAGCATTATATATAGATATTTCTAGTGACGGATAATAAAAAGGGATACCAGATTGAACAAATAAAACCTTTGCATTTAAAGGATTCATATTTATCACCTCTTTCAAATTTATGTAATGTACAAAATAATAAAAATAGAGCAATATTTATAGTATATATAAATATTAGCTCTACTTTTCACAGATGTATCAGGAGGAACAGGAACCTCCTACACCATATATATGTTTCATAATGAAATGTAAGAATATAATTATCTTATTTTGTTGTATAAATTTAGCCTTATTTTTGTACCCTTTCTCATAAGCGAAAGATTAACGTTAAGAGAATCAGTAATTTATGTCTAAATTGTGTCTAAACGTACAATTTTCCCGAAATGGTATGGTGAGGCCCATGCCCATCAACTTAAGAGAACAAATAGAATGAAATTCCTTTCCAAAGGGTTACAAACTGTTCAACAGATGGATTATTCTTAAAAATTCACATGCTAAATAAACTCTAACGAGTTTTCTTTTTAAAACTATGCAGCTTTCTTTTGTTCCCTAGCTATACTATACTCATAATGAACACCCATGATATCAAAGACCGTTTTCTTCTCATATCGATGAGATTTCCGTCCGTTTTTCTCTAGAAGGTGAAACAGTCGGGTTAGAAGCTTTGTTATCTCTTGGGTGTTTTGTATGGATTGATAGAGGAGAAATAGATGATCTTGAATCATTCCAATTGCCTTATATTCACTTAATTCTTTTTGCTTCTTCTGTAATAAAAGTTGACGCATTTTAAACATGGTAGAAGAACATAAGAAAATAGCAATCAGTTTTCCGTATAAATGGCACTCTATTCTTTCTTGTTTAACAGTGCGACAATGATCTATATCAAATAATGATTTCCACGTTTTAAAAGCAATTTCTATCTGCCAGCGTAATGAGTATAGCTCATGGACTTGTTCCATCGGAACCCACTCCCAAGGTGCATTTGTCGCATATACATTTAATCCCGCTACTAATTTACTTTTCTCTGAATAGGTTCTGTGTTTTGACTTTTCTTTTTCTGCAATTTTCTCTAGGCGTTTTTGTAATTGTGCCGCTGTTAAACGATGAAAAACGAGACGTGAAAATAACTGCTCTTTATTTCCAATATAAGCTTGCTGATATTCTATTGTTTCCCCTGGTTGAAGTTGATTCAAAATCTGTATGAAATTGATTTTTATGTATTCTGATTGTTTTTTAATGGAACCATTTTTAAAATATTCCGGATCTGGGTTTCTTACATATACGTTTGTATTTAACTTTAACCGCGAAATATAATACGTCCCCCGTTGATCCATTTGATCTAAATCCTCTAATGAAAAATATCCTAAATCACGAATACATAAATCGCCTGGCCGTAACGTATCTAAGCATTCTGTTCCAAATGTTTTATCATTGTTTTTGCCAGGTCCCACTTGAACCAGGATATATATGTTCCAAAGTGTTAGGTACCTGAAACAAGGTAGCATCCATGATGCGAATGCGTTGAAAATGGGGAAAAAGTTGATTAGAAAGGCGAGTTTGCTCACAGATTTTTTGTTGTAACAACAAAGAAAAGATATGTTTTAAAAATAACACTGATTTTTCATTAAATCGTTTATTTAAGCCCTCCGGGCTAAGTACAGTACCTGTAACAGCGTGAAGTCTACTACATAATCGTACTAAAGGATCACTGGCCACCCTTTGACTAATCCAAATACAAATGGTAGCTAAATCTGATCCCGAAAATTTGCGTTTTCTCTTTACAAACCTCATCTCTCTTGTTAGTTCTTCCAAAAATTCAGGTGTGATATAGCGCTGTAATTCTTCTGCAAATGGTTGTAACTCCTCTTGAATCGAGAGATTCATAAAAAAACGTCACCCTTTCTCATTTATATTATGTAAGAAAGAATAACGTTTTTTTGTACTTGGGGGTAGTAAAAGCCCTTAAGTTGATGGGCATGTATGGTTAGGCCTAGTAAAAGAATATGAAGCACAAGGAACAACGAAACATACAGCTGAAATTGAATGATATTTACAATAGCAGACGAGGCCTGATCATTCCATGTTCTTGCACCATCGCCCATGCTATAATCCATTAAGTTCAGAAAATCCCTATTTTTCGCTCTTGTCAATGCACGACCTTGTGCATTCCTATGCTCATAAATTATTGTATAATCACCGAACTTATGTGTACGTATGGAAGACACTTTATCATTACTAACCGCATTAAAATTGGTTAAGGTGACTGGGATTTCTATCTGTATTTACATTAAATTGATGTCATGATAAAAGGTAGAATAAATTTGTCAACAGAGTTGTAATGCTTTCAAAAAATTAGGTGCAATGGGATGTTCCTTTACATAAGATTTAAACTCTATTTTATTATCGAAGCCCAATATTGTAGCTTTTTCATTTCCTTCACCTGGTGTTGCAACCTGATAAGGTTGCCGCCGATGTATTAGATACACTAAATATCATTGTTCCAGTTAATAAAGTGGTAGAAACTACACACATAATACGTTTCAAACTCATCACTCCTTATAACGCATTGTACAATGGAAAGATTCCCATAGTAAGCCCTTCATTTATTTCTCAATGATGTGTTCTTATAAAGCCCGCAAGTAACGAAAGGAAACTGAAATAGACCAAACAACACTTTACGAAGGAGTTTGGCTGTTCCCAATACACGGTAAACTTGATTAGCCAGAAAGTATCGGTTCCCTGTAGCGCGATGAGTAAACAAAAGCAATTTGTATGACAAGGCATGAACTATTTCATAACAACCGGAACAGGTCTTTGGAATATCATTGCTTCATAAGAGAATGTCCTCTCTTATTAACATTTGTTCTTTTTCATGTTTTCGAACTAGACTGAGGGATTACAAATTAAGAAGAAAAAAGTTAGATCGCTTCATTTGCAGCATAAAACATTTAGGTTCAGCAACTTATTAGTCAAAAGAGTTCCTATTGAGAAATAAATGAAGCGCTTATTATCAAGAGAAATCCACTATACAATGTATTCGTACATATTCTATTTATAGGAGTGATGAGTTTGAAACGCCTGATGGGTATAATTTCAACGGTATTCGTAACGGGAGGATTACTTGTGCCTACGATTGATGCACAAGCTTCCACTACTGTACAAACTGAGGTGGCAACTCAAGAGGAAATGTCACAAAACTGGTAACGTCCGGACCGCTTTGATTACATGGTAAAATTACAGCGTGGCCAAAGTTCTAGTCAGTCACCTATTTTTAATTTGGACGAAAGAAGAAATCATGTGCAATTTAAAATCATGAATGAGTCAAGGTTCAGTAATTTAGTGTAAAAATTATATAAAATGGAAAACAACGGTAGAAGCCCTAATAGAGCCGTGGTAATTGAACGGGATACAGTTGATAGGAAGGCAACAAAAATATTTGATGAAAGATTTCAAAGAGGAGATTATTATGTAGAATTAGAGTGTGATCGAGACGGACATGGCAGACCAGGTCGTGGCGAATATGAAGGAAGTGCATTTATTGCTATCCTTGGATAGATAGTAATATCGCATAAATCAAGTGAAAGACAAGAACAAACCGACTTTTCATGGTTTGTTTGTTCTTTTTTAAATTTTTATATGACTTTCTCCGAAATACTGCAAACGGAGTTGTGGTGCTTCTCGTTTATAAAAAATTCGATGGGTAAATAAATTTAAACGAATAAAAATGTTTGATGAATTTTATATCATACAATGAATGCAACTTCTATCTTAATTTATCTCCTTATTTGAATTCTCTGTTCCTTGTATCTTCGTTTTATCATACACGTAATAACAGATTTTTTACTATACATTTGTGCGGATCACAGTTTTAGTTGTGTCTGTAAAACCAATAGATGACATAATAATGGTTTAATAAACCATATATAGCCGATTCTATCTTGAACAACCCATTCAGGTTCATCTACAAACGCTTTGAATTTATATATAATATGAAAATGCCTTAATGAATTAATAGGAACAGTGCCCTTATACTCACTCTTAAAATGATTATAAATAATTTTTATATCATAAAAATTTAAAACTCACTTTTCCCCCTTTAAAAAGGATAAAATTAAAGTTGTTTCTAATAAAAGAGGATTGTATTTTGAAGATAACTTCTGTATGGTAAGCCTATACTATACAAAACCTACATCCAGGAGTGTGATACATAATGAAACCAATTTTGAAAACAAGTATAGCTCTAACGCTGTTCTCTCTTTCTCTCGTGGGGTGCTAGTCGCTAGAAACACAATCAAAACAAACATCTTCACTAATGGAACAACAAGTTATGGCAAACGCTTGGTATCAAACGGCTGGAGAAGTCAAAGCGCTCTATCATCAAGGGTATAATATAGGAAAGATGAAATTAGACATGGCACTTGCCAAAGGTACCGAGAAAAAAACTGCCATCGTTTTAGATTTAGATGAAACAGTCGTGGATAATAGTTCATATCAAGCCATGATAGTAAAAGAGAAGAAAAGGTTCCCTTATAAATGGGAGAAATGGATTCAACAAGCAAAGGCAGATGCCCTCCCTGGCGCTGATTCCTTTTTACAATATGCAAATGAAAAGGGTGTAGCGATTTACTACATTTCCAATCGCAAACAAGATCAGTGAGATGCTACGTTACAAAACTTACAGAAATTGAATATTCCGCAAGCTGATAAGGAGCATGTTTTATTGCAAGGACAAGGGGAAAAAGGAAAAGAAGAGCGAAGAAAAAAAGTGACGACAGAACATGATATTGTTCTATTCTTTGGAGATAATTTATCTGATTTTACGGGATTTGATGAGAAATCTGTACAAGATAGAAATCAAGCTGTCGAAGAGATGCACGAAGCATTTGGAGAAAAGTTTATTGTATTCCCGAATCCGATGTATGGGGATTGGGAATCCGCTTTATATCAATATGACTTCAAAAAATCAGATGCTGAAAAAGACCAACTCCGCAAAGATGCATTGCGTGTATTTGAAGATGCAAAATAGCGGTCCCTCTTAGGTCAACTAGAGGGATGTTTACTATTATATTTTATAGGCTGTGGTCAGCTGTTATTTGGAAGATTGAGCGCATTCGCTCAATCTTTTTTCATACTCTCTATCCGTCCATCGACATCCGCGTGGATGAGATTGCAAAATGTAGCGAGTACCCCATACTCGTCAAGGGGATTCCCTTGATAGTGGGATATTTATATAGCAACTATATCGGGCTTCTTTACTTATCTTTACTTTTAAACAAACGTTTGATTCGGCGTCCTTCAGACGAAATCAATGTGGATTCGCTACAATTCGTTATCATCTGAACATTGCCTAGTCTATCTTTTATTAGAGAGGATGTGCTACACTTATGAAAATCTGTTGTATAAAAAGTAGGTCAAAAAAATCCTGAAATCGAGAAAAGTAGGAAGGAGTATTGTAAATGAAAAATGGTTTTAAGCTACGACCATTGGAACGGGAAGACTTAAAATTTGTACATACCCTCACGAACAATGCGAATATTATGTCTTATTGGTTTGAAGAACCGTATGAAGCATTTGTTGAATTACAAGATTTGTATGATAAACATATTCATGATCAAAGTGAACGCCGTTTTATTGTGGAGAAAAATACAGTCATGATTGGATTGGTTGAATTAGTAGAGATTGATTACATTCATAGACGAGCAGAATTTCAAATTATGATTGATCCCCACTATCAAGGCAATGGCTATGCAAGGGAGACCACCTGTTTAGCTATGCATTATGCTTTTTCTGTACTCAATTTGCACAAGCTGTATTTAGTTGTAAACACAACCAATGAAAAAGCGATTCATATTTATAAAAAGGTGGGTTTTTCTATAGAAGGGGAATTACAGGGTGAATTTTTTGTAGATGGCCAGTACCACAACGCAATCCGAATGTGTATGTTTCAAAAGGATTATTTAGAACAACTTCAAGAAAAGATAGTCCATTATCAATAGAAACAGTCTATTGATAATGTTTGAAAAAATACAGATATAAATGAGAGGTTTGTCTATGATTATTCGAAAAATAGCTATTTTGATTTTCTTGTCCTGTATATTGTTTGTCCCCTCTAAGTCATTTGCAGAAAACCTAGGGACAACACATGAACGCCTTAAATTATTTGAATATTCTTTTTATACTTATGATAAAAAGGAAATTACAGAAAGTTATTATCGGAATGCATTTGGAAAAACCGGTGTAATGCTAAAGAAAGAACTTCATAATATTATTGATAATCATAAAAAGCTATCCTACAATGCGCTATGGGAAGCACTACGTGATACAGATGAAGACCAAAATAATAGAAATAATGTTATTCTGTTCTATACAGGGCGCTCACAGGGGAAAAATACGAATGGATCTCATGTAGATGACTGGAATCGAGAGCACGTGTGGGCAAAATCACATGGTAATTTCGGGACATCTCCAGGACCTGGAACGGATCTTCATCATATAAGAGCAACCGATGTATCTGTAAACAGTTCACGTGGTAATTTAGATTTTGATAATGGGGGCACTCCTCATTTAGAAGCAACAGATTGTAAATATGATAGTGATTCTTGGGAACCTCTTGATAATGTAAAAGGAGATATTGCTAGAATGTTATTTTATATGGCTGTTCGGTATGAAGGGGACAATGGAGAAATTGATCTGGAATTAAATGATAGAGTAAACAACAATACCTCTCCTTATATGGGACGAATATCGGTCTTATTACAATGGCATAAACAGGATCCCGTGGATCATTTTGAACGAAGGCGTAATGAGCTTATTTATACAAAGTACCAACAGAATCGGAACCCATTTATTGATCATCCTGAATGGGTACAGCAAATTTGGAGCTCATAAATGGATTCATACTAAAATATTTACATAATCGTTAGTACCTTAAAACCCTTTGAAAAACTGAAATCGTTTTTCAAAGGGTTTTGTTTTTAATATAATGTGAACATATTGTACACCGTATGCTGATAGATTTCTCCGTTTGTTTTAAAAGATCCAGAAAACGTTCTTGTCTCAGGGACATATCTTCCCCCATTTGTTTCTGGATATGCGGATGTTTGTTTACAGGAAAAATAAAGATTCAAAGGAAGTTGAAACGAAACTTTTCCATTTTTATCTGTTCGTTTCTTTGCATACTCTGTATTGTCTTTTTTATTATAGATTGTAAATTCTACATCTGCTAAATTATTTCCAGGATAATACTTAAATCCCCCAGGCTCACTATGATCATATTTCCATTCCATAGCTGTCAATGTAATTTCTAATGTTCCCACTTCATTTTTTTGTATTTGTAGTGATGGTTCACTAGCTGCTTTTACATTTTGCGTTGCCGCTGTATTAAACAGAACTGCACCTATTACAAAGGGTACAGCTAGAAATCGAATTGCATATTTTACAGTTTTGTTCATTCTATTTCCTCCTTCATATATGAAATGGATTGTTCCTAATAAACATCCATTGTTCTCAATTTGTCTCCCTCGTAACAATTCCAAGTTTTACATAAAACATCTATCATGATGATAGATTCAGCTTTCATTCTTTTCTATTTCACCATGAATCAATTATATATAGGTAATTCTCATGTTAACGAAACTTAAATGAATCATTAACGATACTTTAGTTACATTGTAAATGGATTTCATATAACATACAAGGTACTATCTGTATTTCTCAACCTACGCATATTACGAATCAGAAAAAAATGTCTCCCTGTGTAGAACAGTGAAAAATCGAAACAACGTAGATGTATGGTGATTTTATGATACTTATTTTTCCTATATATGTTCTTAACATGAGATACAGGTAAGAATCAGAAAAAAGAATTTCATATTTTATAAGAAATCTACAGAATATAAGAATATATTTCTCATGTTTTAGGTTATTGACACCAAATTTTATCCTCTCTAGACTAAACATAAGATCACGTCCGAATTCGCATCAAAAGCTTACCAATCTTAAAAATTGGCAAGCTTTTTTTATTTCAGCCTGTTCATGTGATCGTACTTAATAAGGGAGGCGTTATCAATTGACATTGCTAGAAAATATATTGACGCATAATGAAACGTTTGTACAAAAACAAGAGTACGAACCTTTTTCTACGACCAAATTTCCAAATAAAAAGTTATTGATTGTAACCTGTATGGATACCAGACTGTTAACATTATTACCACAAGCATTGGGCTTACAAAATGGGGATGCCAAAGTCATAAAGAACGCAGGCGCTGTGATTTCACATCCTTTTGGTAGTATGATGCGGAGTATCATACTGGGCATTTATGAATTACAAGTGGAGGAAATTTGTGTAATTGGTCATGAAGATTGTGGCATGGCGGGTTTGCAAGCAAAGCCGCTATTAGAAAAGGTAAAACAACAAGGCATTGATTCCACTTGCATTCGTACCTTACAACATGCAGGAATCGATCTATCTACATGGTTAACCGGTTTCCGCAATGTACAAGAAAGTGTCCAACATAGTGTAGAAATCATACGCCAACACCCCTTATTACCATCTTATGTACCTGTGCATGGACTTGTCATTCATCCCAAAACAGGAAATTTAGAAGTCGTTGTAGAGGGATATTCCTACGCACATACAACAAGTCCTTAAATACATGCAGGAAAAGGAGGAAAAACGATGAGATTTTCAGGCAGATATGCAGGATATAACCTTGCGAACTTACAAAAAGATATGCTGGCAGGATTGGTTGTAGGGATTGTAGCGATTCCGCTTGCAATGGCATTTGCCATTGCTTGCGGTGTACGACCTGAATATGGTATTTATACGACAATTATCGCAGGAATTCTCGTATCCATATTTGGTGGATCAAAATATCAGATTGCAGGACCAACAGGCGCATTTGTACCCATCTTACTTGGGATTGTGATGCAATATGGCTATGAAAACTTATTAATTGCTGGTTTTATGGCAGGAATTTTACTTATTATCATGGGCGTATGCAAACTAGGAAGGTTTATCACCTTTATTCCGCGACCTGTCATGATTGGTTTTACGACTGGTATTGCGGTCATCATCTTCTCCGGACAAATTGCAAATTTTTTAGGGCTTCATCACCTGGAAAAGCAAGAAACCTTTTTTTATAATATGAAAGAAATTGGGACAAATATCGCCGAATTGAATCCGTACAGTATTCTTACCGCTTTTCTTTGCTTAGGAATTGTGGTTGCAGCTACAAAATGGTTACCTCGCATTCCAGGCGCATTATTGGGTTTGGTCGTTTCCAGTTTGATCGCAACCCTGCTATTTCCGAATCAAATTGAAACGATTGGGACTACATACGGCGATATCCCGCATCAAATACCGGACTTCCAAATGCCTGAATTTACATGGGATACTGTCCTTATGTTACTTCCAGCAGCCTGTATCATTGCGGCATTAGGTGGGATTGAATCATTGTTGTCTGCCATGGTGGCAGATAACATGGCAAACAGCAAACATAATAGTAATAAAGAACTGGTGGGACAAGGAATTGCTAATATGGTGGTACCATTATTTGGCGGCATTCCTGCGACCGGTGCTATCGCTCGGACCGCAACAAATATTAAAAATGGAGCGACTTCGCCAGTATCAGGCATGGTACATGGAATGGTAGTATTACTGGTTTTATTATTTCTATCTCCGCTTGCCTTTCATATTCCACTAGCTAGTATGGCACCGATTTTAATGGTCGTTGCTTGGAATATGAGTGAAAAGCATGAGTTTATTCATATCCTAAAAACAAAAACAGGAGATACCCTGGTATTGATTTTGACGTTCCTATTAACCGTTTTCGCAGATCTTACAACCGGAGTCAGTGTGGGGTTACTCCTTGCGTTTCTTCTGTTTATTGGAAAAATGAGCAAATCTTTACGTGTTCGAAAAGTATTGCCAGATCCAGTAGATTCCTATGTCAAGTCAGACATCGTCGCAAATGGGAAAAATTGTCCGCAAATCAGTATCTTTACTGTAGAAGGTCCTTTATTCTTCGGCACCATAAAAGAATTCGAAACATCTATAGAGTCATCCCTACAGTCTAACGCACACATTCTTCTCCTACGTATGGGAAACGTTTCTTTTATGGATACTTCGGCAGAGTCAGCAGTAGAACACATTCGAAAGAAAATGCTAGAAAAACAAGGAACCCTTTTGATTTCCGGTATCCAGCATCAACCGAAAGAAATATGCCATCAAACAGGATTATACGAAAGAATTGGCGAACCACACTTTTTCACACGTACAGGAGTAGCATTGCATTTTGCACTACAAGAATTGGAGATATCTAAATGTAAAGGCTGTAAACAATTTGCGTTTCAAGAATGTACAACACTTTCTGGACAATCTGCAGAATCAGATAAGAAACGTTCTCCCTTGGAAATCAACATGTAAATCATGAAGTAACGTGATAAGTATATCTGCTGTATGTTCGTTTGTTCACAAAAGACCTATGTTTTAGAGGACATTTCTATAAAAGGTCCTCTTTTTTCTTTCTTCTGTATGCTTCAAGAAGGAAAATGCAGAAGCACAGTTAAATACTTATAGTGGTGTCATACACCATTTTTTAAACCCATCGAAGACAAACCGAATGTATCATCTAAAGGAAGAAGGAGCGGTCCGATGGAATTAGAACAAGTTGTGCGCAAATATGAAACAGATTTATTACGTTTACCTTATGTTGTAGGAGTAGGAATGGGATGTGTACAAGGAAAAGAAGTGATTCAAGTATTTGTTTCAAAAAAAGTACCACGTTCTCAATTAAAAGCAGTGGAACAAATACCTACACAATTAGAAGCATACCCCACGAACATTATAGAAGTGGGGACCATTACAAATCATTACACGGGGTAAGGGGGCGAGTGTTATGGGAACACATTCAAATATAAAAGTGTTGACGATTCAGGAACAACAAGACATTCAAAAGGTACAGCAAAGTGTAGAGGAGGATTTCTTACAGTTTCGGAATGTAACAGGTATTGGAGCTGGTATTCAACAGGTAAACGGGGTTATGACAGGCACACCCTCTTTGCTTGTATTTGTAGACCAAAAACTACCTGTGGAAACATTAGAAACCAATCAAGTCATTCCAAAAGAAATAAACGGCATCAAAACTGACGTCATTCAAACAGGGTATCTACTTGCTGGGAATCAACAAACATTACAAGTTGATACACAGGCACTTTCCACTCGAATTCGTCCAGCCAAAGGAGGATATAGCGTTGCTCATCGAAATGTGACGGCAGGTACGATTGCGACTTGCGTATATGATATATTACCAAATGGTTCTACCAATCCGCCCGCACATGGATATGGTATCCCAAGTCGATATTATATACTAAGTAACAATCATGTATTAGCGAATAGTAATAATGCGAACATAGGCGATCCTATTTTACAACCTGGTCCAATTGATGGGGGAAGCGATCCAACGGATCGGATTGCAACTTTATCAAGGTTTGTCCCAATTACCTTTTCTTCGCAAGTACCACTTGAAAATCAAAGCAATCTCGTTGATGCTGCGATTGCAGAAGCACCATTTCATCAAATCGATCGTTCGATTCATTGGATTGGTTCTATGCAAGGCTGGCGACGACAACAAAATGTTACCGTCGGTACACGTGTCATGAAAACGGGACGGACAACAAATCATACACATGGCGTCATTACTGCAGTAAACGCAACCGTCGATGTAAATTACGGAAGTGGTAGGGTTGCACGGTTTCGAGATCAAATTGTCACAACAAACCTTTCTTCCGGAGGAGATTCTGGCTCTTTAATCACGACAAATGATGGCGTTGCCATTGGCTTGCTATTTGCTGGTTCCTCCTCAGTTACAATCGCCAATCATATAGAACATGTACGCTCGTTACTTGGCATCGAAGTGGCAGAAAACATATTATAAACATGTTCTATCCATGCGACACCTATTCAACATCTAATCGCTATATGTTATATGGTTCTGTTGCAAAGTTTTTTAAATGCAGCTAAACTGTAGGGAAAATGTGCTGAGGAGAATGAAACATGAGATATTTTAAAGGAAAGCAATTCAAAAAAGATATTATTTTAGTAGCCGTTTTTCTTTAAGTTATCGCGATGTATCTGAACTTTTGAGAGAGCGTGGAATATCGGTTCATCCAACAACTATCATGCGTTGGGTCCATGAATATGGGAATTTGATTTATCAAATCTGGAAGAAGAAAAACAAGCAGGTACGATCATCGTGGAAATTAGACGAGACTTATATAAAAGGAAAAGGAAAATGGGTTTATTTATATCGTGCGATTGATAAAGATGGATACACATTAGATATTCAGCTTCGAAAAACACGAGATCATCAGGCGGCATATGCCTTTATGGAAAGATTGGTAAAGCCCCAGCGTTACTATGTGCATTTAACAAATTAAAAGAACAAGGTTTTTATAAACATACAACTCATTGCACTATCAAACATCTGAATAATCTTATAGAACAGGACCATAGGCATGTTAAAAGACGTTTTGTTAAATCCGCAGGATTTCAAAACCTTCGACATGCTTCACGTACCTTGAAAGGCATTGAAACCGTTCATGCTTTATATAAAAGAAACCGAAGTCTTGGCTCAGACTTCGGTTTTTCAACGTACAATGAATTACAACAATTACTCACAATTGCATAAGATTCAGATATAATCAATTTCACCTTTTTATTTCTTAAGAAACTTTGCAACAGAACCGTTTTAGTTATGTCTGCAAAACCAATCAATGACGGAATGATGGTTTCGCAAACCAAATATAGCCACTTCCATCTTGAACAACTCATTCAGATTCGTCTACAAACACTTTGAATTTATATATAATAAAAACACCTTAATGAGTGAATATGGAATAGTGCCCTTATAATCACTCTTAAAATGATTGTAGATAATTTTTATATCGTAAAAATTAAAAACTCCCTTTTTCCCCTTTAAAAAGGATAAAATCAAAGTTGTTTCTAATAAAAGAGGATTGTATTTTGAATATAACTCCTGTATGGTAAGCCCATACAAAACATACATTCAGGAGCGTAATACATAATGAAACTCATTTTGAAAACAAGTATAGCTCTAACACTGTTTTCTTTTTCTCTTATGGGATATCAGTCACCACAAACACAGCCGAAACAAACATCTTCATTAACCGAACAACAGTTATGGCCGATGCTTGGTATCAAACGGCTGGAGAAGTTAAAACACTCTATCATCAAGGATATACTATCGGAAAGATGAAATTAGACATGGCACTTGCCAAAGGTACCGAGAAAAAACCTGCCATCGTTTTAGATTTAGATGAAACAGTGGTGGATAATAGTCCGTATCAAGCCATGACCGTGAAAACAGGAAAAGGATATCCATTATAAATGGGACGAATGGATTCAACAAGCGAAAGCAGATTCTCTTCCTGGCTACGTTTCCTTTTTACAACATGCCAATGAAAAAAGTGTGGCGATCTACTACATCTCAAATCGCAAACAGAGTTAATTAGATGCGACTTTACAAAACTTACAGAAACTGAATATCCCGCAAGCTGATCAGGAGCATGTCTTATTGCAAAGAAAAGATAAAAAAGGAAAGGAAGAGCGAAGAAAAAATATTGCGATAGATAGAAATCAAGCGGTCGAAGAGATGCACGAAGCACTTGGAGAAAAGTTTATTGTGTTTCCGAATCCGATGTATGGGGATTGGGAATCCGCTTTATATCAATATGACTTCAAAAAGTCAGATGCTGAAAAAGACAAATTCCGTAAAGATGCATTGCGTGTATTTAAAGATGGAAAATAACGGAAACTATGGGGCGACTTTTAAGCATAACAGTCGTTGATTTATTAATAACAAATAAGCTCCAAAAGATTATCTGGGACTTCTTTTTCTTCTATTGTTTTTTTATGTATCTATAAATACTATTCATAACAATTTCTTCGTTTTTCTTCCAACACTCTTCCGCTTCCTCTAATGTACAAATTTTTACCAATTCATTAATAGCAGTATCTTTTACTAAGAATGTGGCTACAGCCCTTGTAGATTTTGAGTATTTGGCTATTACTGCATCTATAATATTATCTATTTCCAAAGAAAAACTTCCTTGAATATCTTGTTTAAGCATTGGGGCTTCGGATAGTTCTTTTAATCGAGAATTAAGCATATATTCTACATAACCCATTTGCGAATCTATATCTACACGGAAGCGGATATCATCAATAATTTCTAAAACCAATTCCTCATGTTTTTTCCATTTTTCTAATACTGTAGGATATACTTTCCCTTTACATTGCTCTTCAAAACGTTTAATTTTCTGTTCAAATGTATTTGGCAGCTGAAATTCATCTAATTTTTTTCAAAATGAGCTAAATCCGTATCCTTTCTTTTTTGACTACGTATGATAAATTTAATTTTTTGTACCTTCCTACCTAACTTAATTTCTTCAAATTCAAAAGATATATCAGTTTTTTGATTTAATTCTTTTTGGGAAGGTTTCAATACACGCTGTTTAAAATTTGCATAATTAGGATATACATCAATCGCATCTAAGTAATACCTTAGATTCTCAAGGCTAATTGTCCGCTCTTTTATATGTTCATATTGTTTCCCTTTTTCGGGGGATGAGCAAAATCGAATATAAAAAATGGAGGAAATCTATGGGTAACGTTCAAAATTATGAAGAACAAGATACATATTTTTCTATGATACAAATGCATCTGATTTTGCAAACCTCTATTGTTATCGAGTACGCTCTCCTTTAGTTGAGGATTGCATTAAAGGTGGCATAATAAATGATATAGAAATTATACCTTTTACCCTGGACAATGAACGATATAATTTCACTAGATATTATCTAACATTTTTAATTAAAAAGTTGAATCAAAATAATGGACACTTGGACATTGCTACTAAACAATATACAAGTCATTATAGGTATATAAATGATGCTACATATTATTTAATGATGGATGCTCAATTTTGACAAATCAATTAAAACAATAAATTAACTCCCCATTACTTTAAAAGATGGGGAGTTAATTTATACACGCTCTCTATTATTATAAATATGGCAACCGAGATGTGCTTGTTTGCGACTTTTATATCGATAAGGTATTTCAAATGCATCTATCACTTTATCACAGTGAATGCAAATATCTATTTTTCCAAACATACTTTGTAGTTTATTCACGAGATGTATAATTTCATTTTTGTTTAAAGTAATTTGAACATGAGTTAAACCTTTGGAATTTACATTAGACTGACTGATTTCAACTAAATCATTTTTTATATGTGCCAATGTGTCATCTCTAATTAAAATGGTCTTCACCAATCCCAATCACCTTCCTTATTTTATATTCTGCTCAGGAAGTTTTAGGATTAAACTATTCAGGTGAAGTCTTTTAACATGTATTATCAATCATTGGATACAGCTTGCAATCAGGCAGTACTAACAGAGGATTTTAGAATTAGACATCTTACACCAAAAGAAACTTGGCGACTTCAAGGGTTTTCAGATTCGGCTTTGAACGAGCAAGTAAAGTAAATTCAGATATACAGCTGTATCGACCGACAAGCGGGTAATTCTGTTAGTGTTCCTGTTATTTTTGCGATTGTAAAACGTTTGAAATGACGGAATTTTTAATTATTTAATGATGTTTTACTCTGATACGCTGTGCTAGTATGAAGATATAATTTAAAAAGGGAGGAAATCACAATGAATTACATACTTTTTAGAACTGCAGATGGGAATACAGGTTATATGAGTCAACATGGGAATGGTGGCGGACATCATCGTGAGCCAGGGGGCATTCAAGGGGTTAGTGTAAAACGTATGTATTTTCACCACAAGTTAAGGTATACTGTGAAATGAAGAGCAATCTGTAAGGATTAGTTGCTAGATATAGTGAGTTTACGCAGAGAAGAGATACAGTCACGGATTATGATCGTGGCTGTATCTCTTTTTTGAAGCGTGTTCACAACACACTCTATACATATAGGCTTTTCTTTTGTATGGTAGAAGCTATTTTGATATGATATATACGTTACAAAAACTTGCAAAATCACAAACACAACAAAGACAGTCTGGCATAACTGTCTTTGTTGTGTTTTTTCGTAAAAAGAGGCGGTCCAAAGACCGCCTCTTTTATGCCTGCTCTATGATTTTCTTTACTTCTTCAATCGTGAGTTCACTGGCTTGTGCAATGGTTTCCATTGGGACTTGTAATCTATGCATACCGAGAATCATTTGACGTTTTCCTTCTTGAAGCCCTTGTTCTCATCCTTTATTTAACGCATGTGCAATGCCTGCCGCTTCATCCATCAAAATCTTTTCGCGTGCTTCGTAAGGTTGACGGAACGAAGCATCTTGACTCATATGTTCCCATTTATCCATTGCTTTCTGTAAAATTGGGTCCTGATTCATCGCAATCGCCTCCAGAGTATGTGTTAAATGCTCATCTTCATTGGCTGGTAATAGTAATAACCACCGAACAAAGGAATCTTCCCATGGATTTACTTTTTCCTCTCGCCACTGCTGTTGCAATTTTGGAATTTCCACGACATGAATTTCGATATCATCGCTTAAGAGTTGCTGCTGTTGCATATTCCACAATTTCCCCGTCGTATGAAATGCTTCATAGTCTTTAAACATGACAAAGTTCAATAAGTTGATTGTAATGGTTTTATGCAATGAGCTGTAGGGCATTCCCTTTTTTAATTGAGATGCATAGAGCTTGCTCCAATAATAAAGGGATCGCTTTAAAAGGTCATGATTATTATTCAACTGGATCTCAATATTAATTTTGGTTCCTGTGTCTAATGTGGCCGATACGTCTAGAATTGATAATTTATCCTCTTCATGTTCTCAATGTAAATGTGGATCTTCGAATTGCAGGGATCGAATAGGAGATTCCAATGAATCAGCTAACATTGCATTTAGAAATGTTAACAAGATATCTTCGCTTCCGGATGTCCCGAATAATTGTTTAAAGGCAAAATCAATACGTAAATTGACCAATTTTAATTGGACATGAGCTTCCTCTCCCTGTCTGATAAGATCTCTTTTTTCTTATTGTACATAAAAACAAATTGAACATGCAAACAGGCTCTTATGATTAACATAAGAGCCTCACTGCAGATACATACAATAGATTAGATAACGGCCATGACCTGACTTGAAAAACACCTGAAAATTTTCACAAAAGAAATCATATTTAGTATACATCTAATTAGAAATATATACAAAGAATGGTGAAACACATCGCTTTTTCACCATTGATTTATGATATGATATACTTGCGGATTCGGTTTGTGCAACAAGCTATTTAGGGATAATATACATTTCACAATCAGCACATTTTCTAAAAGTAGCATGTCTTACTACTCATAAGGCATGCTATGTTAATAATATCCAAATAAAAAACGTCTTTTATGTGCTGATAAAAGACGTTTTTTTATGCCTAAAACCGCATAATATAGTTCTTGCTTGAGCTTCTTTAGTATACAACAAATTAGCCATGAGTGCTTTATTTTTCTACGTATGTATAAAGCTTTTCTAACACGTACTTTCATTGAACTACTCACCACTCATCAAACCTTTTAATTGTGCTTCTGCTGATCTCCGATCCATGATTGTGGTACAAAGTTCAGTAATAAGTTTTCCATGATCAAAGATAATTTGTTTCTTAGTATATAGATCAATGTATTCTCCTAAACATTTACTGAGTGTAACCTCCGCTTCCCCATTTTCGTGAATGACACCTGAAAAGATGGTTTTCTTTTTGTTATAGACTTTATAGTATTCAAGTATTGAGCATAAAGATTTCACTAAATCACGGAGCATTTCTTCCAAATCAGGATACATATCTTTTGCTATTTCTTCATTTAGAATAAAATCCATTCCCTTGTCTGTCACATCAAATCGAAATAAAAAAATCATTACTTTCACCTCACTGATTCATTGATTTTTCTATCATAACAGAAATTCTACTCCCTTCCGAACACACTTCCAACCACTTGAATGATCCATTTCATCATATAATCTAGCCATTTCAATCAGCAGAAGCACAATTTTCTTATGTTTTGTATCTAAAATAGATTTTTCATACTCCATAACTTTGAAAATCTCTCCATCTGTCACATAGACTTAAGTACATATATCTGGATCATAAAAAAATACTGTCATTTCAGCATTTCTCAGCGATTTCTCCCCAAAAAAACAAAAGATTTTACGCCTCTCAAAACCGCAACTTAATACCCTTTTACAATAGGAATTTCCATGTAAAAACAGCCCCACAAAATAACAAAAAAGTCTTGCTGTAAAAACAAGACTTTTCGATTTATTACTTTCAATAAGGAAGAGGGCTTACTTCTTCATTTTCATGTCGATGATCGCATTTCTTGCAAAAAAGAATCCAATTTGGATGTTCGTCATACATGGGGATCATTTCAAATTCCCTTTCTTCTCTTTTGATACATACTGGACATAACATATTAATTTCCTCCTTTTTATATACGATATTGATTTTCACTTTTGTAAGACTGTATATTGAACTTCCTCTGAAACAAATAAACTTGCGGAATTCACTTTTATACTACATTTTCCTAATCACCACTTTACTTCCAATTGCAATTTTTCACTTGCTTCCTCTAAAGATTGTGCTGGAATAATCGTAGATTGTGAATCTGTTACCTTGCCGCTATACATCACTGAGAAAATTAATTCATATTGATGTATCAAGATTTCTCCACTCCTTTTCTCCTGGATTCCCTCACAAATCATTCTTATTTATCACTTGCTCTTGTAGTTTTTGAAGATGGGTACGCATTTGTGATACGTACCAGCTTTTTCTCAATCGGATGATTGCAATTCCTACAATTAAAATCCAAAAGGCTTGTAGAAAAATATCTTGTGTTTCCCATAACGTGCACAAATAAAGAAGACTTCCCGAACAAAAATAATACATGGCCAATAATAGGTTTATATTTGCGATTATCATTTGTTTCTTTACAATTGCGGCTATTCCTGCCAAAACAAGCTTACAAACTCCTATACTTAGAAAAATATATGCAATAACCTTAAAAAAAATCATTCCAACACCCCTTCCCCTCTAAAAACTCATTTAAGCCACTTAAAACACCAAATAAAAGACATAATCTTATTCGATACCAAACATATTAAGAGTTTCTTTGAAGGCGATTACAAACGAAGCTGAAACGTCATTTTTTCTGGAATGGAAACTTTTTGTGTTGAAAATCATATATAAGCTGTTTTCCAACGCAGCCAATTGAAAATCCTGTAAAAAATGTTGCACCAACAATTTTTAATCCCCATTTCCACATGTTTTCTTGTAAAAAATGATGCGAAACATAAAGACATACCCCTGTGCAAATAATGATCAAAATTCCATATTCATCATATTTTCTTTGTTCTAACTTCTGTTCATGGAACGGATATACCTGGATAAATAAAAAGGCTATCAGCAAAACTGAAAGCCCAATTCCCAATACGATCATTTTTTATCGCCCCATTTCCACTCGATTACACTTCTTTATAGCGCTCCTGTAACAATTGCTGTACACGTGCCGCATACATTCTAAAATGGGGAATGTTTTGTGCGGCAACCTTTCCAAAATCCATTTGCATTAATGTTTCTTCTAGCAATTTAAACTCAAATTCCAGGAATTTATCATGTTGTTTCTGAATCGAATGCGGGATATTATGCAAGGCATCCGCGATTTCTCGTACATATGTCACACTGGATTCATCTTGATTTGAATAGGAAAATACATTTCGAATCAATACAAACGTTTCTTGCAATATTTCATATCCAATATGATGCAATACATTTTTATTTACCAACTCCCCTCATTCCTTTCTCTATGGCCCTTCAATTCCTGTATTGATTTGGAACTCATAATTTTCTACAAACCATTTTTCACCTTCTAATAGTAAATTTAATTTCATGGTGTGTTTTTCTTGTTGTTCTGTTCCATCAACCGTTACAAGATAATCATATTTAACCGTTACATCGGCTTTATTATCAGCGGTTTTAATGTAATACATATCCGTTATCTTTGCTTTCGTTTGAATGTGCATAGACCCATCATCTTCTATATGGTTATGTGCATCCTCTGGTGCATTTAATAATTTGTTTCGTGCTTCTCCTGTTATCATTTCTTTGATCTTTTCAAACCCTGGCTTTTCTTTTTGCTTGTTATCATTCTGTATTAACAGCTCTACAAACTGTTTCGCTACTTCTTGCCCTTTATCTTGCGTATTTTCTGTTAAAACTGTTACGCGCTTTTCCAATGCTCGATTCTCTGTTTTTAGCTCTTTTACTTGTTCCGTCCATTTCTTTTCTGTCTGCTCAACTTTATACTGTAAGGTACGATTTTGATTCCATAACCATACACTGATACCCACTAGTACAACTATGATTAAACCAACGATTCCCTGTTTCATCCCTAATTCTCCCTTTCTTTCCGCTTATTTCGGCAAATAAGGTGCTGGGTCGATTTGACCAAACCTCAAAGATGTTTTGATCTCAAAGTGAAGATGTGGCCCTGTTACTTGCCCTGTTCTTCCGCAAACACCTACTTGTTGCCCGACTCCAATGTTTTGTCCTTCTTGTACAGTAATGGACGACATATGACCGTATAAACTCCAATATCCATTCCCATGATTGATAACAACTACGTTTCCGTTTGGATAGGGAGCGGTCGCCTTGGCTAATTGCTTAGCTAGGTTTACCGTCACCCCTCCTCCAGAACCGTACTTACAAGTCTCCTTGTATACGGCTCACTATCATTCTTTTAATGAAGAGTTCCCTTGTGTAATCTTTTGTGACAGTCATTTCCTTGACCTGGTCCACAAAGTGCTATTGTCCCTCTGTTTCTTGATATCATTCTTTCTTCCCATTTCTCGAGCTGTTTCTTGCGTTTGATATCTTTTAGTTTTCGGACGTGGTGAATCTCGAGTTTCACACCGGTAGCACCACAATATTCACATTTCTCCGCTTGTAATCTTTCAATCAAACTGGTTCTTCCTGAATATTTCAGCGTATTAGGGATTGTATCTATCTCTTTTGAATCGGATAATTTCGTAACTTTTTTGAACGATTTAATTAAACGTTTTTCTTTCATACCTGATTTCGTTTGGTATTCAACGGTGAATTCGCCGTTTTTGCTGTACTTTGCGATGATTTTCTTCATGGATTTTCTATATTTACTTGCAAATGTTTTGTACATACTGTATTCCACAAAATAAGCCATTTTGTTTAATACACTCACGTTATTTGCTATTTTGTAGTATTCATAGAACCCTCTCAGCTCACTGTCATACACGCTAATAATCTCCAAATCATCTATTGATATAAGCTCTGTTCTACATTGCGATATCCATTGTTTACCATCCATCTTGACCATTTTCTTTTCTACAAGTTTTTGTACCCATTTTTCGTACGGAACGTACAACAGGATATTCCCTTGGAATCTTTGGTAAAACCCCCGACTAGTTTTTCTTTTGTAGGTGCTTTGCGTTGTGATGTCATACCCAAGGAACCTGGCTTTTTTCTTATTGGCGTTAGTAATGTATGTCTTTGATTCTGATAACTCTATCCGAAGATTTATGTCCAGAAACTCTTTGATTTTCCTTTTAATTTCTTCAGCATCGTTTTTACTTCCTATAATTCCGATGATAAAGTCATCTGCGTAGCGAACATATTTCATTCTCTTAAAGGTGTTGTCCATAGGATTTAGAGCTGGAACACTTTCTCGCTCTTTATATATTTCAGCTTTTTCTCGTAGGTGGGCTTCTCTTTCTTCACCAGTCATTTCTATCCATTCATTCTCTGATTTTTTCAACTGACTTAGTCTCTTTTCGAAACTTCTGTATTCTTTTAATCGCTGTCTAGTTTTTCCTTGATTAAACGTGTCTATAAATTGCTCCATGAATACATCAAGTTCGTGTAAATAGATATTAGAAAGAATAGGACTGATAATCCCGCCTTGTGGTGTTCCACTATATGTGCGATGATACTGCCAGTTTTCTAGGTAACCCGCTTTAAGAAATTTCCATATAAGCTGAATAAATTTTTCGTCTTTGATTCGTTTGCGAAGTAATTTTATTAGAATGTGATGGTCAATGTTATCAAAGAATCCTTTGATGTCACCTTCTATGAACCATTTAGCACCAGTGAAATTCTTTTTTAATTGAATTAGCGCCGTGTGACAACTTTTGTTTGGTCTAAAACCATGAGATGTCTCTTTAAAAATAGGCTCATAAATCGCTTCTAATATCCTCCTTACGACCTCTTGTACTAACTTGTCATCGACAGATGGTAAACCTAATGGTCTTTTTTTATGACTATTTTTCTTCTCAATGTAGATTCTTTTAGATGGATTTGGTTTATAGCTTTGATTTTTCAATTGTTCAATTAATCGTTCTATCCGTTGTAAACTCATTCCGTCTATTGTTTTCTGATCTGATCCTTTTGTCATGTTTCCCGGATTTTTACTTAACTTCCCATACGCTTCTAGGAAAAATTGTTGATTATATAGATTCCTATATAGCCTTTGAAATGTGTATTGTTGATTACTTTGAGATTTCTTCATTAAATTGTCTATTACGACCTCTGGAATTTGCATGAAGCATTCCGCTCCTTTCCGATTTATAATAAGACTGAATGACTTGGTCCCTTCGCCATGTACAAGGCTTTCCCTTGCTCAGACTACTATGGACTCTCCGTTGCCTTATCAGATATTCAAACATCTACATGTCATAGCTCTTTTAAGCATTCTGACTTAGGCAATCCCCATTTAGACATATAAGAACATAGGCTTGAATTGATGTCGGATGCGACTTTCACCATTTCATGTTAATTACAAGTGGATAGTCACTAAGGTTAAAGTTGTCTATTAGCTATGGTGATAGACAACATATGACTACTAGACGTTTTATAGTTACCTTCCGTCTACCGCTTCGCTAGGCGTCCTCTGGTTATCGTTCACGCAATCCAGCATTCATCCTCATTCAATTCTTTTCATCTAGCGTTTCAGTTGTGCTTGGGTAACTTAGCAACTTAACGCGTTGCAAACATGCTGTACTCCCCCTTGAGTTTCCTCTTAGGATAAGTTTGCTGATGATAAGGAGTTACACTAACCTCTAGTTCCTTACGGGTTGCCCAGTTCCCGTATTCTTATATGCCCTTATGGGCGCACATAGCCACCGAATCCAGAACCGCCTTCGCCAAACTTCGCTAATTCTACAACCCCACTTTTCGACGAAGCTATTGCGGTGACACCGTCTTGGCAAGAATAATCAATTCCTTTATGAATCGTACCCCAACGTGGCCCAAATGGACTTGTAATCGTTGTTTGTGCAATTGGCCGGATAAACCCTTGCGAGCTTGCTGCACCAGTATCCACGACACCCCCAGGCTTTCCCGCTTCACAATTAAACGACAGTCCTCCCATTTGACCGACAAATTTCGTTACCAATATGGGCCACAACCCATTCGTACCATGTGGATCATTTGCGGCACCTGGTGGTGCATATTTGGCGCCAATTGCTTCAATCGTTGTAATCCCCATGCCAATATAGTTTTTATATAAGTTGCGCGCCATGGCGCTAATCCCTTCTTCAAGTGTGGCAAACTTCTGAAATCCCTTCATTTGAGAACTACTTGGGTCCATCAAACCACCTGGATTGTTATAATTTTTAACAGCGTTTGAAGTACCGTTTCCCGTCTCTAGTTTCGCTATAGCTGCTAGTAAAACAGGATCGATTTGATTTTGTGTTCCTGCGTTTAAAAAAGACTGTGCCTGCCCTGTGAACACACCACCTAAATGCGGTTGTATTTCTTCCGGCGTCACCGTCTTCCCTCCTGGACGACACACTGTCATCCCATTACTTTGGACCGTAGATGGTGGTGTCTCCTCTTTCTTTCCCATGCCTTGCCCAAATAATACAAATACAAGGAAGCTAAAAAATAATACAATACCGAAAATCTTAGCAAGTAAGATAAAGAAAAATATTCGAAGTTTCCCAGGTTTCTTTTTCTTTTTTTGCGTATTCTTTACAAGCTCTTCTTGCACCATCTCATCGATGTGCTCTTTAATTTGTGCCTTCATCACCTACTTCCCCCTTCCCATATTGGAACTAGAGGTGAGGGATACCCTCACCTCTAGAATGTTATTTGTCTTCCATTGAGTCTAGATGATTTAATTGTTTCGGCTCCTGTGTTGGCAAGTTCCAATCTTCACTTCCAGCAGCTATAGCATCCGGAATAGTTACTGTTTCATTTGGTGTCGATACACTAGGTGTTTCCATAACATCTTGTGGTAGCACAGCATCCACGTGTGTATTTGCTGTAATAGTTGAAGTTGCAATTTCTGATGGCAGTACTGGAACTCCGATTTCTTGTTGTGGGCGGATTTCTCCATCTGGGGTTATGGTTGCTGGGATTAAACCTGGAATAGTTACGGTTTCAGCTGGTGTAGATACAATTGGCGTTTCAATAACACCTTGTGACACCATAGAACCTACATTTGTAGTTGCAATTTCTGATGGCGTTACCGGAATCCCGATTTCTTGTTTTGAACTAATTTCTCCATCTGGATTTACTGCAGCTGGAATTAAATCTGGAATAGTTGCTGTTTCCCTTGGTGCTGAAATGATAGATGTTTCAGTTATATTCCCTTGTATAGTTGACTCGACATCTATATCTGTATCTTGCGGATAAATAACTCCTTCAGTGCCTATTTGTTCTGGCATGATTTCTGGAATAACATTTTTATCTAATGCTACTGGATCATTGGGTACTATGTCATCGGATATATGTTCTTGTGGAATATCTAAGTGTGGTAACTCCTCTAAATTCTCTTCTAGTGGTGTTGTATCTGTAAATTCTCCTAAACTCGCATATTCTCTATCTTGGTCCTGATTTTCAGTATCTATTACTCCCGCTTCTTCAGCTGTTTCCAATACTTTTTCTAATTCTTCTGGATCCAATCGTACAAGTTGTTGCTCTGGCATATCCTGTTCATTTTGTTCTGGATCTTCTTGCTCTTCTTGTCTATGATCTTGTAAAGAAATGAGTTGTTTACTTTTACTATTTTCTTCGTCTTCTTCGCTCTCTTCATTCTTCTCATAAGCTGACAAATCGGCTGGAACATCTACTTTCGCGAGTTTTGGTTTCTTATCTTCCTCTTCTTTTGTTTCTCCCTTTTCTATCGGTTCTGGCTCACCAGCTGCGACTAGTTCAGCTGCCGAGTTAAAATGATCTCCAACTCGTTCACTTACTGCTCCACCGACATCCATTGCCATTTCTTTTCCGCGATTTGCAAAATTCTCTGTCATCAGCGAGATATCTGTCACTGTTCTATAAATGTTTTTTGTTTTCTTGAAGGATGCTGTAATGCTGTCACGGAAGATATAACATAAGATAAACACGATAATTTGGAACACCATTGTTGATACATATCCCGCAAGCCCTGCTTCTGGTAACACATACAATAACTCTGATACTGTGAAAATAATAACCAACATAATAGACATTAAGACTTTTAATGCGAGTGGTCTAATCCATTGTGTTACCCAGCTCTCAATGACTTTACGATGCCCTGGTAATAAAGCTACAGCTAAAACAATTGGTGCAATTAAACTCATGACAAGAAACCATAATTGGAAAGCTACAATTAGTAAACAGAATGCAAGAATAGGAATTCCTATAAATGTGTTCACGATGTAATAGATAAGTGTGAAGATGATTCGATCCCCTACAGAATCTAATTTCATCATTTGATTACCTTTTTTCTCTACTTCCTCTTTTACAATATTATTTCTATTTTTACCTGGTGCTGTTTTTAATAATTCATCAACACGTCCTGCACCAATTTTCTCCTTTGAATCTTCCCCATACTGCATAAATAAGTACGGTCTTTCTACTAAAATACTCCAAATTTGTTTCTTAACTGAAGATATTGCCTGTTTTTGTGAGCGACCTGGCTCTCCAGCGACTGTACCTGTTGCCTTCGCTAAAATCGTTGTACTAACTTCCGAACTAATTGTATTTGCAGTTTTCAGTACAGTACCTGCATTTCCAATAAAGACGAGAATAAATGCAATCACTAACACTGTTTTCACCAGTTCATTTAATCCCGCTGTCGGCTGACGCTTTATAAAAAAGACATATGCTGCATAGCATCCTGATAATACGCACATCAAGCTAATGATAGATGGAAATAACCCTCCGCTTAAAAAGTTTACATTCCCCTCTTCATCTTCACCAATACCAGAGATATTTTGCATGGATGCTGCTAATTTATCCGCTACACCTGAAACAATATCTAAATTCAACGCTTGATCTACTAAAAACATGGTGAGTTGCGTTAGCATAATGTTCAGCTTAAAAGCCAAATTCACAAACCATTGACAAGTCGTATAAATCATACGCTGAATGTCTTGCCCTATACTATCTTCTCCAAAGAAATAACTACCTACTTTTTCTATGACCCCTTTCTCATCTTTTTTAGGTGCTTCTGTATCCACCTCGTAATATTTTCCTTTATACACGTCATCTGTGTACCCTTTGAATAAGTTTTCTGATATCCGTTGCCCTGTTTGCTCTTGTTTTTTCTCTTCTTCCGCTAGGGTAACGGATGACCCTAGCGGCATGAATAGAAATACCAACATCATGCAAAGTGAAAGTAATTTCTTCATTCCTTTTGCCCCCATTTATGAACATGGGTTGGTTTCATACTACCAACAATGGACTCTAAACTGTAATTGTCCTCCCATGCCCATTCATAATTTTTCCATTTACCATCCTTCTTATCTTTTACCATTTTCAAGTCCATCACTCGTTTTCTCTCTTGAACAGGGTGATAATATTTTACGTGATAGTAATACTCATCTTTCCCTTCTTTTAAATCGTAACGATATAAATCATATCTTTCTTCTATACCTTTATTTGCCCCTGGATGTGAGTTTCCACCTTCCATGAATTTATATGGTTTATAAAATAACGATTCTAATTTCGTTGAGTCAAGATCAATAAACGCTCTTACATACTCCATTGCGGCTTTATCCGCTTCTTTCATTTCTCTTTCCTTTTTGCTTTCTTGTTGATTTACTGTACTCTTTGTTTCGTTCGTTCCACAACCAGACATTCCACCAAGTACTAACATGCATGCCACGCACATTCCAGATACGAATTTTGTCTTTTTCATTTTTTCCATCCTCCATATACAGATAATTTAGAATTCTTTTATCTGTATTGTACTACGCTTTACGCCATTTGCATGGAACGTTCTTCATCGGTTTTGGTAGAGGAATCAAATGCATGTGCCAATTCTTCGAATACGGGATCAATATCTACAATCGCTGTTCTACCGTAAATGTCCTGGAACAATGCTTCGCCCCTTCTAAGCTCTCTAAGCATTCGCACATTTTCTTCAGTGATAGGTAGGTTATAATATTTCAGCATTTCCTTTGCCTCATCATCATGCTTCAGAGAAAAACAGAACTTCATTCCAACGTTCGCAATCTCTCTATTTTCCGAATTATAATCCGATGCGTTTTGTGTTCCCGAATACAACCCCATGTTATGATAACGCCCTTCTCGAATAATTTTATCGGAGATACGGCCACCCTCACGATTTTTTAACATACTGGATGCTTCATCTAACATGTAAATCTTAAATACCTCACGGTCTGAATGCATCATCGATTTTGCGAATGCACCAAGCGTGACTAAAATGCTACGTGACAACTTATCTGTTACACTTTCATTTGTATGCGGGTCTCCTTTTGGAATCTGTAAGTGCTGAATCTGCACCACCTGCAACGGTCTTTCTAAGCTGATGACACGGTAATTCTGACCAGGTTTCCCAAATAATAAATCCCCAAGCTGGATACTTTCTAATGTTGCCAATCGATTTGTTAATGCATTTAATTGTTCTCGCTCAGTTGGTAATAAATTTTCATGTAATTTCATTTTTTCCAGCTCTACACGAACTAATGTTAAACAAGCATCTTTTTCCTTTGCGACAATTTCAATTGCTTTATATAAGTAATCGTACCTTGTATCATTTAACCCGACTTCTGATAAAGATGTTAAAACTTCGAGCGCCAAGCTCTTCGCATCTTCTGTTGTGGCACTAATTCGGAATGGATCCAAACACCCTGCATCTTCTTTTTCCTTTCCAAGTGTCCAAATTTCTAAAAATCCCATCTCAGGTTTATTAAATCCTGGTAATAACTTGCTCCATTTTCCCCTGTCCCCCTTAGGATCTACGATGAATGCTCTACCTCCGCTAAGGACAATCCAAAAGGCTAACAAGTTCATGAGGAACGACTTTCCTTTCCCGGTTTGCCCCGCAAACATGACGGATAGACTCTCAAACTCTGTAATGATGTATTCAAGTGCTTTGGCTGCCAAGTCTGGCCGAATAAAGACAGGGCGATTTAATTTTTTGGTTTTTGCAAAGTAGAAACCTTGATTGTCCCCGATTTGTGTTGTAGCACCAAACATCCCTTGTGCGAGTATGCCTGGTTCTACAAACAATTTAAAATCTTTGTTGTATCGTTTGGAACCTGGTAGAAATTCATAAAAGTAAGCGAGTTGATCTCCAAATGAATTTACCAGTTCTATTTTCATTTTTCTATATTCCGTTTTAAGTGCTTCGATTCTCGTTTGCAATGTCTTCGCATCATGAGCGTACACACAAAACAAGACGCTTAATTCATATCCTGGAGCACCTGAAGTCTCAAAACGATCTTTGACAATACGAACGCCTTGCCTTTTTCTCTCAATCGTCATATCCTTTGAACCGCGTCCCATCATCGCTTGTTTTTGCTGATCTTCTAATTCCATTTCACTATTTGTTAATTTTTTCGTGACCATTTGATTTTCTAAGTGATGTGCACGAATACTCATTTCAACAGGGAATTTCAAAGTTTGAGATTGCAGTCTATAAATCCACTCTCCCCCTGGGAAAACAGATGCTTCTGGCATACTTTTCATAGCTAGAAAGGCTACATGCGCTGTTTCTATTTCTCCCTGTTCATTCTGTTGTTCCAGCACCAGAGAACGTCCTGGACTTTCATCAATAACACAATCTGTTAACTGAATCATCTTCTGTAAGTCTGGTCGCCTCACCCGTACTGTTTCTCCTTGTTCGTTTTCCATTTCAAGTGTGGAGCCCACTTTCCATTGTTTATCGTGGACCGGTTCTGTCATACCGCGTGTAAAGTTATGTTGGAAGAGAAAACGAATAGAGGTTGGATTGGCACGTTTTGTATTTTGAAAAGCGCTACGTACTTGATGATAAACAAGTTCTTCTGTTTCTAAATACGATTCGATTTCCTCTTCTAAAATATCTGTCGCCCCTAATCCTGAAACGTTGTGCGCTGTTTGTGTGAAGCCCTCCCATGTTTTTTTGAAGAATTTCATAGATTCTACGACAGGATTGATCATTTTCCGTTCCTTTTTTGCTTGGTTCATCTGAACCAGTACGTAAAAGCGGTACTCCATGCTTTCTTTTGCGAGCGATGAGTTCCGAAGGTACTTTTTCACTTGTTCAAAAAAGAAATGTCCTGTTGGTGCTGTCGGTCCTTTTAACGTTGCAATGTGCTGATCGATAATTTCATCACAATCTGTTGTCCGGGGAATGACAAGAAATTGTACATCGTATTCTTGGTGGGTAAATAAAGCGAGTTGATTGCGGTAATACGCTTTTTTTGTACTTTCATCTTTGTGATCATATCCAAATCCGTTTACTTCATATACCGAGGAACAGCGACCATCTATACTAAATGCCAAATTCTTTTCAATGTGTTTCAGCGGATTGCGTTTCATACTTTTCAACATTCTTACATTCCTCCTCTTGATTTAAAAATGTTACTGAATAGGCATGTATATCTGTGTTCTTTTGATCTATTTGTTGCGTACTTTGAACATCTTCCGGTTGATACTGTATGAACGTTGTTCCTCGCACAACATGTTTGGTTAATTTGGGGATAGAAGCTAAACGACTTCTTCGATGATTTCGAAATGTAAATGTCGTACAAGATCGTACATAAGAAAAAAGGGATTTGTCATCTGTTTTGTATTGGTCCACACCCCAGATAAGAAAAATAGGGAGAACAATGTAGTATACGAGATAAAATTGATCAATGATATCACTGAGCCACCATGTAAAAGGGGGGAGGAAGCGGAGCGCTACTAGCACCGCTTCTACCACTACAAAGTATCCCATTGCGCGCCACGTCACAGCGCGAGGAAGTCTTTTCCCCATGAGCTCATATTGTCTTCTCATGAAACTCATATAGCTTCCGAAACAATATGATACAATTCCATTTTGTTTTGGTTCTTGCATGCGGTTCCCTCCTTTTTCTTACAGACCGACAAGTCCACCGAGGAATGTTCCGATGGCTTTCAATGCATCCGGTTTATTAATAAAGAACACCAATGCCCCGCCTCCTACAACTAAAGATGCGAATAATGTCCAAGCACGCTTAAATCCTAAGTAAACACCAATTCCGATAAACACAATGTATAGTGCGTAAGTTCCTTGCGTTTTCGCTTCTTCAAATACTCCCTCTAAACCCATTCCTAGCATGAAATAATTCATAATATCTAACATATACATTCCCCTCTCGTTTCCTTAATTTTGTAAGTCTGTCACAACAAATTGCTTTCCAGTTTGTTTCACAACCAAGGTATAAGCAGCCTTCATTTTTGTTTCCGAATGTGCATCAATTAGCAATACCTCTGCTTGCACCTCATATGTTCCTTTTGTTTTTCCTGGATATACTTTGGAAGAAATGATCTTATCTAACTTCATGCTGCCTTCTAAACCTTTAATTTCTGGATTCTCAAGTACATATGCCAGTTCTTTTTGCGTTGCGGTTGTATACGATTTGAAAAATGTTGGTAAAAACTCACGAATCTCTGTTTTTGCCTTCACATCTTTCACTTCTTCTCGTTCATCTTCTGTTTCTTTTACCGTTGCTTTCTCATTGATTTTCACAACCTGTGGTAACCGATTTACGACAAATGCTTTCCCATCTGTTTGAACTGGGATGGAAACTTGTTGCATCACTTCTTTGACCTCTTCCCCACTGTTATCCGGTTTCATGCGGTGTAATTTATATTTCACTTTAAAGATCACGTTGGCTTCTTTTTGCTTCTTGTCATCCACTTTTAAAAGTGTTGCGGCAAGAAATTCTGAATCCCATTGTAAAGCATTCGTTTCTACACCAGCTTGTGAGTCTACATCTTTGGATAGATATATTTTCAAACGCTCTGCACGCTTTCTAAGATCTTCCTCTCCCCTCTTCCAGGTAAAGTACTCTTTTGTAAATAAACGTGCAAATTCAATCGCTTCTGGGCGTGTCGCAAGGTTTTGCTCAGGCACCACTTGTTTTGTTTCTGTTTGCGGCGTTACTTTTGCGTCTGCCTTCATCGTTTTGAAGACTGTGGTACAGGAAACGAAAAACATCCAGGCTAATAACCCCCAAAAAAGCCATTTCCCTATCAATCTACCTCTATAAGAGGGAACACGTAATGCCTTACGTGGTTCACCTTCTTTTCCATTTTTGGTTTTTTGAAACCAGTTCCTTATCTTCTTCCACATAAACAGTTCCTCCCTTCCTCACAATTCACTTCCAGGACGCTTTCCATCATGCACTCTCCCTTTCTTTTAACAGTTCAAGAAAGCTCTCCACCTCTTTTTTAAACCCCGAACCTTTCTCCATTCGTGCTTGTTGAAAATTGTTGTAACAACTTAATTCATATTCCACTTCTGAAATTGCTTTTTCTTTTGTGAGTTCTTTACAATCACATTTCCATTCCAATTCGTCTAGATGTAGGCCAATCTCTATTTCAAGTATCTTTCCATTTCCCATCACCAAAATTTTCTGTAGATACGTATCTGTCATAGATAAACAAATATCATAACTTTCCCCGCAATCGAGCTGACTGCAAACCTGATCGATAAACCGGCAATCTGCCTCTTCCAAATTCCCTCGTTCGTATATTTCCTTATAGATAAACATGTCGTTCCATCCTTTCTTTTTACGATTTTTTGGAACATGACCAAATCCTATAAACTTTTTCTTAGCTGTTAAAACCCTGGATTGATTGGACCACCTATAATTGGTCCTATATTCGCTAGTTCTTTCCCAAAAAACATTACAATGAGTAGGAATAGCCATACACCAAAACTTAACGTACACATCCCCCATTTTTTCAGCTGAACCAAACGGACAATTGCAACGAGTAGTAAAATACTTATTACAATGCTCTCCACTAGATAATTTCCTTGCATGTAATCAGGATTCAAACCAATAATCGGCACAATCCCTCACCCCTTTATTCGTTAAGATCCACCACCAAATGCGATGGGACCACCAATATACTTTGCAACCTCTACAATTCCTTCACTCAAGACAAAAGCCACACCCTAAGAATTTCATGCAGCCTTCCCACTGTTTTCGCTTGGCACAAATAAGTACCCCTAAAAGCGAATATAAACATATCCCTAGTCCTAAACACTTTACAAGCGTAATTGGATGCATATCCATCTTAATTTTCACCTCTATCGATCCACCATTTTATATACACCAACTGCAACGACTCCCAAAATCAGTACCCCTTCCCATCCTTGGGTATAGTAAGTTTCCATTACTTTACTTTGGATTGCTTCCCAGGCCGCACGTGATCCTGGTACTCTTGCAAAAATCCAATCTGAGAAAACAACTAATGTGATGATGCTTGCAACAAACGAAATAATAAATTTAAACACGATCTTATAACCCCACTTTTTCATCCATTTCTTCAATATCGCGGAAGATCTCGCCAAATGGATTTTGTAGTATGTCTTCGTATAATGTAATAAACACTGGAATTTCTGGACTTTCAACACCTTTTAAATAGCGCATTATCTCATTTTCTCTGTTTTTACTTCCAGCGATAAAAGTAAGGGAACACTGCCCGACAGGGTAAGAAATCCCTGCGTGTTTTTCGTATTCATCCATCTTTTGTTGTCTCATAAATTCGTTATAACGAGTTATTTTCTCTATGAGCACCTCTTTTGTACTAAAAGAGCGCTCCATTTCTAAGAAGAGAATGCCATTTGCCGAAACGTTTCTTTTATTCCCAATGATCGCTACTCCATCAGGTCGAATAATGCCAGCCCCCTCCTTTTTTGATTTTTTTCTACTGTTCGTATATTTAAATGTGCCAAGCACCTCACTAATCCACTCTCTTAATATCCTCGAATCTTGCTTCTTAGACGCATGGGTCATCGCACACTCTACATGAGCCAACATGATACTGTGATAGACAAAATGCGGTGCACGTACAGACCATTTGGCTTTCCACCTCACATCTCCTCGCAAGTCACGTACGGTATCTACTCCTTTTTTGGTTAATGTATACACCTTCTTAGGTCTAACATTTGATCGCTTTTGTCCTCTTATAGTTGGTACTGGCAAGTATTCACTTTTAATGTAACTCGCCAACTCTAACTTACGGAGACGATTATATACAGAGCGTTTGTTATATCCATCGTAATGACGCATCGTGACGTACTCCACATCGACAAAAAGGTGCGTATATATATTTACTAAAACTTGTTCGTCTTCTTCTAATAAAGCCACTACCTTCATAACAATTACCCCTTTTACCAGTCGTCGAACATACTTTTTCTTTTCTTACGTGCTGGACGTTCTTCATTTGAACCCACCACTACAAGTTTCACTTTTGATTCCTTTTCTAGGTTGACAGGTGCCTGTTTCTCTTGTCGATCTGGTGCTTTTGTAGTTTCATTTTTTGGCGTAAGATATTTAGCTTTTGTATATAAAAACTCATCAATTTCTTTATCAATTTCCTCTGCCGATTTGCCACTATGCTGTTCCAATTCTGTAATTTTTGATTTGGTCCAATCATTTGCGGCTTGTGTTTCTTCTTTTTTTAGATAATCAGCTACATTACCGTTAGGTAAATACCGATTTAGTGGAGGGATTCGAACGGTACACCAAACGTTTCGTTCTTCTGTATCTCCTTCCAGCTTCTCTTGTGTTTGAATCGCCGCTACTAAGTTGGGTAGACCTTGCAAATAATCCGCTCTGAACTTATTTTGCATAACACCTTCCAAAATTCTTGCTGATCTCATCCCTTGACCACATACAAAGAAATTACCACCCGCTTCTCGTAATGCTTCGTTTAAATCCGGGTCTAATTGCCCCTCTACTCGTTGCGTTAAGATCCAAAGTCCTAATCCATGCTTACGGTCTTTTGCTACAACTTTGCTAAGAATCGGTATTTTAAAATCGTGTGCTTCGTCGATAAGCATAAGATGTAGTTTAGATCCAATTGGCCGTTTCTGTGCAATACGATGATATTGATTGGCAATATATGCACCTGTCACAGCTAAATCTTTCTTGCCCATTCCTAGAACATCAAAAATAACGATATGACCTTGATCCATCCATTTTCGAATATTTAAAAAACAGTCTGTTTGACCAAACATTCTCTTGAGGTAAGATGTATTCCGAAACATATCTAAACGGTTCAATATCGCCTGTTTACTGTCTTCTAATGCGTTCTCCACCTCAAATTCCCAGTAGTTCATGTAGTACTGTTTCTGTGGCCCTTTTACATGATTCAAAACATGTCTGCGAAATGCTTCATCTGTAATAAACAGTGGGACACTCAAAATCGTGTGTATGCGTGAGGTATCGGATAACAATGTTCCTATTATGTTTTCTAGCAACCTTTCGGTTTGCGGCGCTTGCCCTGGAATCACAGTTTTAATAATTTCCATAATAGATTCAACGACTGCCTGCACCTCATCTCCTGCTTCATCTGGAAATCTATGGAGTAAATTAAGTGCTGGAGGATATTTGGTATCCCGAAAGCGTATAAAATGAACCTTGCTCCAATCTACTATTTTTCCGTCAAGCTCTGCTTTTAACAAACGATTCATCGTAACAAGTGCTAAATCTTGTGCCGGATCAAATAATGAGAACCCACCTTCTTTATCTGGATTTTCAATCCACCGATCAATACGACTCTGCATTAAAGCCATAACTAAGGAACTTTTCCCTTTCCCTACTTTTCCTGTGATATAGCCGTGGTTGCTTAAATACTTCTCTTTAATTCTTACTAATCGATCTTTAATATAGGGATGCATGACGTGACCAATTGCGATTCCTTCCGCCAACATATCGTTTGGCAGCATTGCCTCCCCTTTATCTAAATAAAGAATGCGTTGTTCTGCCTTCTTTTCTTTATCTCCTGTCACATCTGGAAGGTGAAACACGTTCAAAAGTTCTGAACTGGTCCATACCATCTTTCCATATATCGGATTTGGTACGGTGGGCATGCAACGCTTGAGGCGTCTGTACCGTAACTCATTTACATCAGCCATGATACTTGCTACCATATGACCAATATTTTTAATGACTGGTACACCAGGATAATGTTCACTTGCAAAGGAAACAGATACCTGAAATGCCACTTCGTTATTTGAGAAACGTTTATTCAATGCTCTGATTTCCTCTTTTTCGAATGTGTCTAATTCATGTTTCTTTTTGAGTGCTTTTTCCGCTTTACGAATCCCTTTTGTAAGGTGATATCCATTGTCTGGTGAAAAGGCGATGTCTACCCATGTTTTTTCTTCCATTGCGTTTCCCAGCATCGGTAACAGGTCTTTCTTGTAACGAGCGAGTGATAACGTGGCTGCTCGTTTTCGTTTGAGTACCATTCGTCCACCTACTGCTTTTTTAGATGGGAAAGGCACTTCATTACGAGAAACTCCGTAGACTTCAGCATGTTCATACACACTTCTCATCGCTTGCACAACACGCTTTAATTCATCTTTGGGACCACCAATATAGAAGCGCACACGTTCTTTTGTCCCTTCCGGACGAAACATGATCATTCGGTACCATTCTCGCCCTTTCCATAGACGTTCCAATGGTTTTCGCCCTGTATTATGCACATGGCGAATCATTTGACCCAACTTTTCTGCTGTCACGTCATCATCGATATGCGGGATAAACATCACGTATTGATATCGCTTTTTCTCAAAATATACATACAAGTAATGTAGGACGATGCGGATTATTGTATAGATTAAGATTCCTAACAAGATCAGGCGGCATATACTAACTGTTACATCAATTGCTGTTGGTACATATTTCATGATTTCCGCCAATATTTTTTCTTTGGAGTACCAGACAAAGCCCGCACCCCCTAAAACAAGAAGCGGTTTCCAGTTCTTTTCAAGCATGTTTTCAAGTTCTTTATCAAACTTACTACGTGCCACTTTTCCACCTCATTTCTTATATGGACTAAGCAAGCGCTACTACTTTTTGTTGGTGTTTTTGTATACGTTGTTCTATCGCTAATTGGACTAAAATGTGAGGTTGTGCGGATGCGTGTTGGAGTTGATTCATCTGATCTAGCAATGTTTTATATTCAAAGAGTTCTTGTTTCATTTGTTCTACATCCAACTCATCTTCTACCGTGAGTTGTTCTTTCCAAAATAATTCCCAGCATTCATGCCGATTGGTATACATGGTTTCTGTTCCTCTTTTTTTTGATGGAGGATGCTCTTATGAAAGAGCATCCTTCCTAAACTAAACTTGTTATCACTTGTGAAAATGTTTATGGAAATTGGATTTTGGATCAATCAGTTTCATCCCTTTTTGATGACCAGCTAATGTCATTAAAAAACTTGAAAATGCCATCCCTCTTCCTGTAATTCCAGCCAATTCAGATGAATTTTTTGAATGATTCGCTTGATTTGCCATTTGTTGACTCAATCTACCGATATAAAAACCACGTTTGCTTCGCATGTGCTTAATTGATTTCATGAGAAATCCTCCTTTTATTTATTTATCTTTTTATATCGTTAAATAGAAATATTCTATATTTTTATGCCTTTTTACGTTTCCATTCTTTCTCTCTTTACTCTTCTTCTAAAAATAGATCTTCTAAATCTGTAGAAAGGATTGTAACTGCTTGTTGGTGATCTTGAAATAGAACATGTTGTATATTGTTTCGCAACTGAAACCCATCTTCAGGTAATGCTAGCAAATACGATTTTTTGTATTTGATCCCATCAATCTGATAATGTACATCAAACACGCACATTATATCCCGCCCTCCCTTATCAGTTGAGAGTGTTTTTATATTTTTGCTTTTGGTTCTTTACGTTTTCTAATTGCATGAACAGCTGCGATACCGCCTAGAACTACAAGTGTAGCCCCGATCCATTTCCAATATGGATTTTCCGCTTTACCGCCTGTTGTTGGCAAATGACTTTCTACTTTCTTCGGTTGTTCTTTGATTTGTTTTAGTTGTTCTGGTTGTTTTTCAATGATGTGTGGTTTCTCTGGTGTTGTTACAGGCTTTTCAATCACCTGTGGTGTGTTCTCCGGTTGTGGTTGAGGATATTCTGGCTTTTCTGGTTGTGGTTTTTCTGGTGTTGGTGGAATTTCTTTTTTCTTATCTTGTACTGTATGTTTGATAATTTGACCATCTTCTTTGATATTAAAAGAGAATGTCTCTTCGTTAATTAGGTAGCTGTCTAGGGCGAGAGTTTCTTTATACGTATATGCCCCTGCTGGAAGCTTCTCAAATTTCGCAATTCCTTGCTCGTTTGTTTTGCCTTTGACTACTAAAGTGCCTTGTTCATCGTAAATTGTAAACTCTGCACTTGGCAATTTGTTATTCCCATCTGCTACATCTACTTTTGTAATTTCAATCGTTCCTTTTGCTTTTGTATTTTTTGCGATTAATTCGATTTTCTTTCCATTTTCCTTAATGCTGAAAGGAATTGGTTCTTTAACTAAGATGTAGCCCACTGGAGAAGATTTTTCGATAAATTGATACTCCCCATACTTCAAATTATCAACTTTGATTAGGCCATCTTTATCTGTTGTGTACTCATGTATTGCATTCCCTTTTGCATCCGCAAGGATAAATACTGCGCCTTCCAATTTCTTCTTACCATCTTGATCTACTTTCAAAAGCTGTACATTTCCTTTGATTTGTTCATTCTTCATTTCAACAACAGCAACTTCACCTGTTTTTACTTCAAATGTTTTAGGATTTGCATCTAAAACATACCCTGTAGGTGCTTTTACTTCTTTAACCGTGTACGTACCTAGCTCTAAGTTACCAAGTTCGGCTACACCGTTCTCATTAGCTGTAATCGTTCCCATAACTTCTTGACCGCTATTTAAGACTGTAAACACTGCACCTGGAAGTGGCTTTTTGTTCTCATCCACTTTCATTACTTTGAGTGAACCATTTGCTTTCCAGTACACTTGTAAGTCTGTACTTACTTGCTCTGTACTACGTTCTAACAAAACCGTTGCATCCTGGATGGTTTCAGTTCCCTTATATGCAATCGCATTGTAATTCGTTAGATTTGAAACAACTTTTAAGGATAGTTCGTTACTCTTAGAGGATTTCGGTACTTGAATACGGAATTTTTCTCCTATCAGGAACATTTCTTTGGCTTCACCTTGTTCTGTAACAACACGTGTACCTTGTGGCGCATTGTTCATTTGTACCTTGAAAGTACCTTTTTTCGCGTTTGTTTGTACTGTATATGTTGTAGTTTCAAAATATTCGCCGTTTAGCTGTGCTTCTTTCTTATCTGTTGGAACTACATTCATGTATACATCTTGTGTGTCTTGACTCTGATCCGCTGCATGAATGATTGCTTTCGTTGCTTTTTCAACAGCTGCATCTTTAAATTGTAATTCTGCCGTATTGATTTGCCCTAATGAATTCCATAAGGCCAGCTGTGTCGAATAATGCGCCTGTTCCCAAGTGGAAACCCCTAATTCTTCTGGACTCTTTTGTGGGTATCCATTTAACAAGACACGGTACACAATATCGTTTGTTCGTCCGCTCTCAGGAAGGTCTTGACCATTAGGCGATTTCAGGCCGTATACCAGGCAATAAGCTATTTGACCACTTGCATTCTTGAGTAGTTCTGTCCGCACCTCTTTCCCATACTGTGGAGAATATGCCCAATCCATGTTGTACTTTTCATGATTGATTATCTCGGCACTTGCTTTGTTGAGAGGAATGAAGAAACTCATCACCAATAAGAGTACACTCGTGATGAGTAGTAGTGCTTGATACGATCGTTTCAATATCATTTCTTACAGCTCCTTTAGAGTCATTAAGTTTTCAAAGAACAGTTAAACAATTTCTTATGGTTTTTGATTTATACAATTCGCGCTCGATAATAAGTAGGTATAAACAATTCTTCAACTGGTCGATTATAAAAAGCGGCAATACTATGTGCACGTTCAGCAATTGTACTTTTTCTTCCAGATTCAATAGCCTGTAGTACACTTTTATTTAAATTTAAATCTGCTGCAACTTTTTTAAGAAGCATACCTTGTTCATTTCTAATATTTTTAATAATCGAAATTTTTTGTTCGCAATTATTCATTCTCTCACCTCCTTAAATACATAATAAACACCTTAAAGGTGTCTGTCAACACTTAAAATGTAATTTTTACATCAAAACTTCCTACATTAAGTTTTTTTGCATTTATTATAGTAAGTATAGGAGTGATTATTGATATGAAAAAAAATATACTGGGAAAAAATATAAAAAAACTCAGAACCATAAGAGGTTTAGATAGGTATGAGTTAGCGGCAGATCTCAATACGACTTACAGAACTATTTCCAGCTGGGAAACAGGAGAAAAAATACCACGAATCAATAAAATCCATGAAATTGCTAATTATTTTAATGTTAGTGAAGCATATTTATTAAATCATATGATAAGCGATGATGAACTTCTTCAAAGAGTAGAAGGAGAAGAAGACCCTGTCCATCGCTTATCACAATTGCTTTATGATAAATACATGAGTGTCCCAGAAGAATATAAACCATATATAGAAAAAGAATTACTTAGATACGCCAATTTTCTGTTAATAGAGGTTGATGAAAAAGAAAAAGGAAAACAACTGAAAAAGTGACATACAAACTTATTTTTTAGAGATATCTCCACATAAATCTATCCAGTCTCCTAATGTTTCTAAATCAATATTTTCAAGAATTTTTAGTAGTAACTCTTTGTCTAAGATCATTAAACAGCGCCACCTTTTATAATTTTGAATTTCATAAATTCCTGCTTACGTACTAATAAAATCCTTTATAAAATCACAAAAGACATCGTATTTACGACGTCTTTTGTGATTTTACATATTTTCATTTTGTTATTACTCTACATTCCACCCCCGGGATCAGTCCTCATCATAAGGATATTGTTTTTTTGCAATCCTTGCGACTCAAAATGTACATTTTTTATTTTATTATATTCATTTGTTAATCCTAAGTTTACGCTACTAATTAGAACTAAAAACGACATTATCAGAATAAAGATAACTTTTTTCATTTTTAAAATCCCTTTCCAATACTTTGAATACTTTTCTCTTTATATTCATTAAAGATTTGTTGCGCAAATCCTGCATAAAAAAAGTCATTTTTTGCCTTCATTGCATCAATAGCCTTTGAAATTTCATTTAAATCATTATTAGCCATCCCCCTATAGACACGCTGAATAGGACTTAAACACTTGTTTTTTTGTTCAAGATAATCTAGTAATTTATTAGCTTGGGCCTCCTCATTATCCTTGATGAAATACAAGCTTTTTTCTGCTATATCTAAGGTGTTCATATCGATTTTATCAATGTCTTTCCACTTTATTATTCTCAAGAAATTTAAAGTATTTAATGCAATTTTATATTTATGTTTTTCTCCTAGAGATGATAAAACATTACAGGCCTTTTCTAAATAATAAAATGCATCCTTTTCATTCGAGAATAAGTTACTCTCTCCCATTCTACTATCTATCACAGCTTGCATTACTGGAAAAAAACTCAAATCATCAAACTCCATTAAACCTTTATAAATCTTTTGAAAACCAACAATATCATTACCTCTTAATACTCCATAACCCCATATACTTTCTATCCAAAAATTATATAACTTCTTTAATTCTTTATTTTTCAATAATTTTAAATTTTTTTCTATCCTCTGCTTATACGTTTCCATTAAATCAACTTTTCCTGAATCACATAAAATTAACATACTTAAGATGTCACAAAACATACCAACTTGGAAATGTTTTTTATTGTTTAACGGTCTTGAACTTTCAATTTCTAAAAAGATTTCTTCCAATCCCTTAGATTCATTTAAGCGATATTTAAACAAACGAAAAATCTTAAAACATCTCTGCATTTCTAATTCACAATGCTTTTCACATAAATCAATTATGTAATTTAATAATTTGTCAAAACCATTTAAATGTGCAATTAGAAATGCTGTTTTCACATTTATGTTTTGTCTACTGTGTTTCTTTAAATGTTGAATAAGATCATCTTCTTGAATATTCCGATCTAAAGGAGACAATTTTACTGAAATTTTCATTAGTGAGTATATTGAAATATTTTGCCCTTTTGTATACCAATTTGAGAATGTAGTTTCTGGTATGCCTAATTCTTTTGCAACCAATTTATGTTCTAACTTAGAAGACTCTAGATACAAGTTCATTCTTTTATGTATATCAAACATAGAAATTCACCCTTTTAATCCTCTATTTTAATTTAACTATGTTTATTAATTTTATCATAAGGAGATTCAGGAATTTATGAAATAATTTTAACTGAATTTTCTGATTATTTAAAATAAAACTAATTACTTCACACTCATTATACAGAGTTCACATTTTTAGTGTTGATATTAATGCTTGTGACTTGTAAAATAGAAGAAGAATAGATTTTACTTAAAAAACAAATAAAAAAACCCCACTCAGTCTATATTCAATTGGTAACAGGCCGGCAAGCTAGCGCCAATTGAAATATCCCAGAAAGTAGAGGTTCTTTATATTACATATAAAATATTCGCTTTTATATAGAAATTATAACACAAAGCGATAATTATGTGAATAAGAACTGCTATTTTCCCAATATTTTTCTGAGAGTGTGTACTGGGGAAAAATAGGAGGTCTTTTTATGTTATTAACTAATTTTTTACTAAGTACAGCAAAACGAGAACTATCCCCTCGATTATATCGTATTCCTAAATGTAAGACGGGAGCTATCAATCAAGCAGTCAAAAGTGTAATCAAAGATATTGATAGTATTCTATTCGAATGTGAAGGTAAAACTACAAAAGAATACTTCGAGAAAACGCCACGCCGATATGAAGCACTTGAAACCGTGCTTTCCTACCTTGTTCAAGAGGGATTTTCTCAAGTTAGACAAGAGAAAATTAGCCAAAAATCGGGTATTTCTGTACCACTAATCAACTTTATTCTGAATTGGCTAGAAGATCTGGAAGTATGTCATCAAATTAAAACCAGACGTCACAATAAAATTGCGCCATCTATCTACATTTTAAGCCTACATAATAATTACTTGAAAATTATTGAATATTTTAAGCAAAAATGGGCATTAACAATCAATATTTTTTCTACATTTACAGAGTTTCTGTCCAAGAAAATTGGTAAGAAAAAACATAAGGATACAGATAAAAAAGAGGGTACTCCCGTTTCTACATGCCATGGATTCGATTTATTCACTCCTGTCGAACCTGTTGAAGTAGAAGCTGAAGAACAAAAAACGAATTCTGACAAAGATAAAAAATTAGAAGCTAGCTTACGAGATAAACTGGTGGCAAGATTAGAAGAAATGAATGACCACATGAGTGAAGCACAACAGAAACTTTATGTGTACATTCTAACCCAAGACACAAATATAACTGAAAAAGATGCTTATACAATCGCTTTACGTATGCCAGCAGATATAGATCGAGATACAAAAAAGATTTTCAAAGATTGTGTACAATGGTTTGAATATAACCAAGCAGATGTAAGTACCCCTGCACATTTCATAAAAATGTATACGAATAGTGTAAAAGAACTTAGAAAACGCCGTACTCGTGAAGCAAACGAATATTTCGCTACTACGACATTTGGAAAGCCTTATAAGAGTAAGATTTCATTTGATGTATTCCGGAAATGTCTAGATCCAAACTCTTAAAGCCTGTGCCTAACAACAAAATAAGAATACTGTAGCCTTGTTCAAAAAAATGACAGTGACAAGGCTTTTTGTCATGCAATCATGATTGTTATTTTTAGAATCTATTAATCTCATTATTTAGCTTTGAGGTGTTAGCACCGCTTTCAGCAAAAAAACATGTGAGATTTATCATAGAATGCCAGCTAACTTTCATCAGCAATTAAATAAGGAATTGAATAAGAAAAAATCTCTAAGACCTTGGGAGAGTAAGGATAAAAGCTCCAAAATAAATCCTAATGTATTTAATGTTTTTAATTCTTTTAAAACAAGATTTAATAAATAAGAGTATCCTATATTTCTAATTTACCTTTTAGTTTTTAAAATATTTACAACCATCTTAAAAAATCTTATATCTCAAAAAACGAACAATACTCACGCAATATGTGCAAATCATTCATCTAAACTAGAAACATACTAAAATCCGTATTTCAAACGTATTCAAACAAATATGAGATTTATATGCACAAATTAACCTTATGAATTACTGATGAATTAGGTATGAAACTGTGATGCTTGCGTTCATCGTCTGGTTCATCACTTACGATTGTCAAAAATCGTTGATATATAGGGAGGTTTCGGGATTCCCTATATCTTCGCTAAACCAGATGAAATCCTGAAGCTTTCCTTGTTCTGGTATCTTGATTCGAATGAATCAGATAGCAGGGCAAGGGAAAAGTTTTAAAAACTACATAATCGGTGCGGCGGGCATCGTTCACTTCACACAACAAGCTCGGCGTTCTCTCCTCCTTCGTTCGCCTTTAGCTCACTCCTCTCGCTTGCTGCGCGGCGCTCGGTGGCTCGGCTCCGCCGCCCCACACATCCCTAACCCCCAAAAAACCAGCCTTAACCCTCGGTCATCTCCTCTCCCCTGGTGTCAAAATAATCACAGGAACTCCTGTCATTTCTAGCCAGGCTCGATCTTCTTCGTATTGGCCCTGAACGAATCGTTAAGACTTTGCTACAAAATTAAGGAACAGCTGCTGTAACAAAAAAACAGGACCTAGAATCCCCTATTGCTTGTTTTTGTGGTTTTTTGATACAATTGCGGTACACAATTTTTAGGATAAAGGAGTATATAGCCATGACATGGAATTCCGCTGTTGATTTTTTTCTTGCTGATTTATTAAAACGTGGTCGTAAACCGTCCACCTTGAAGCAATACCGCTATGATCTGATCTTATTTGTTTCATGGATTCAAAAACGACTTCAATTGCCCCCAGAAGATGTTTTTCGCTCTTTTGATATAAATACATTGGAGCGCTACTTAAAATGGCTTAGAAAGGAACGTGAGGCTTCAATTTCTAATATGAAGCGTGTACGAGGCATTTTAATTAATTTTTTACAGTTTCATGGTGCCGCAGATCGTTTAAAAAGCGACGTTGCGCCTCCTGAGCTTACTTCTAAACACTTTGCATCCGATGAAGAGATAGAAAAGTTATTAGGCGTCATGCGCAGCTATAACGGATTGACGGAATACCAGGCGTCAGGAAGAAAGTTCATTATGAAACGTAATCTTTTATTGATTCATTTCATGTTACATTATGGGCTATCCATACAAGACATTATCACGCTCTCTATGCATGATGTTCACTTCGGAACAAATACCATCACGCCAGGAGGATTACATGCTTATAAACGCTCTATTACGCTATCCAAAGATGATGTAAAGCTTGCCCTATCCTATTACAAACTGATTCCAAGACTCATACGACCACGCCAGCAAACGGGAGATCCTTTCTTTGTTGCGTTCGATTTCGCTCCGCAAACGTTCCGCTGGGACTATGACAAAGATCAACCCGCTGCATTGACTAGAATCGCTGTCCAACGAATGCTACAAAAAGAAGTGAAACGCGCTGAAATTCGTGTAACCCCTACTATGTTGCGGAATCGATTCATTTTGAATTCTTTACAAAACGGTATGAAATCCATTGAAATTAAAGCGTATTTAGGCTTAAAAAGCGTTGAGGCGCTGCATAGATACATTCAGTTTTGGAATGAATTGCAAAGGAAAGATAACAGATTGAATATATAAAAGCCCTGGTATCTAAAACTGAAGTGACCCCCGAAAAGGGGACACCAATCAAAACACCTAAACCACTTGTTCCCTAAATTCTTTAGGGGATAGGTGGTTTAATTTTTCTTGAATTCGCACACAATTGTAGTAATGAATGTATTCTAGCACAATCTTTTGCACAGTTGTGTTGGATACTTTTGTTATCTCTTGTGAATAGAAGGCTTCACTTTTTAAATGACCAAAGAAGCTTTCCATGACGGCATTATCATGGCAATTTCCTCTCCGGGACATGCTGGTGATCATGCCGTTTTCTTTGGCATACGCTTGAAATTCTTTTGCTGTATAAATACTTCCTTGATCTGAGTGAAGAAGGACATCTTTTACTTTTCGCCCTCTCATTGCTTGTTTTAATGTCTTCATCGCTAATGTCAGTGTTTGTGATTCGCTGATGACACAACTAATAATTTCACGATTAAAGGCATCCATAATCGTTGATAAATACAAGGTACGCTCTCCAAATAAGAGATACGTCACATCCGTAAACCACTTTTCATTTGGTCTGGATGCATCGAATTGGCGCTCCAATCGATGAGGGGATACCATTGGCTCCGTACCATTGATATATTTCTTTTTCTTTCGACGTACTTTTGAAAGAATGTGATTTTGTCTCATGATTCGTAATACTTTTTTATGATTGACACACAGTCCCATTTTTCGAAGAGTAGCGGTCACTCTTCGATATCCATACCGGAATTTATGCCTAAGACAAACGTCCTTTACTTTCTCTTCTATACCATCTTTCAAATCTTCCGTTCGTTGTAACCAACGATAAAATGTGGAACGGGGTAATTCTAATACGTTACACAATTCTTTTACCGTTATTTTTGTTTTTACATTTTCCCATAAAGCAACTACAGTTTCTGGTTTCAGCCCCTTTCGATTTCCAGATACTTTCCCCATACAAGTAATTTTGTTTTTAGATGTTTATTTTCTAAACGTATCTGTTCTAATTCACTGAGCTCTTTTGGTCCTTTTCCATAAGAATATTGTTTTCCTACAGGTTGTTGAAAACGATACGTTTGATCTGTACGATACCATTTCATCCATGTCTTAATTTGGGAAACATTTTTAATTCCGAGTTTCTCCATAATTGTACGATTTGAGTAGCCGTCTTTCTTCATTTCAATCACTTTCCACTTTGTTTCTTCTGGGTAATGAACTCTTGTCTTCAAACGAAAAACACCTCCAATGAATTTGCATACTTAGTATGCGAATTCAGGAGGTGTTTTTTTCATGTACCACTATTCGGGTTCACTTCAGTATACCTAGGTTTTTTTGTGGAAAAAGGTAATGTTATTAATTTTGTGAATATACACGGAGGATGTAAGATAAAAATGTAATTTTTGTATATCTTTTTTTGCACAATGTTTGTAAAAGTTGTACCATTGTAGACAAGGCGACTAAGGTTGCTGTTCTTGTTTAATGAAAGGTGATTGCGAAGTTGAAAGATACATTTGTTGAAAAAGTAGATGACTTTGTAAAGCAGCATGATGTATTAAAGAATGATTCAACAATTGTTGTGGGAGTTTCTGGTGGTCCTGACTCGTTAGCGCTTTTATATTATTTATTAGAAAAAAGAGCGGAAAAACAGTTGAAAATTGTAGTTGCTCATGTGGATCATATGTTTAGAGGTGATGAATCTTATGAGGATTTACAATTTGTGCAGGGCCTTTGTGAAGAACTGGGAATTATTTGTGAAACGATAAGGATTAATGTATCACAATATCAACAGCAATACGGAATGAATGCACAGGTTGCTGCTAGAGAATGCAGATATGCATTTTTGGAAAGAATAATGAAGAAATATGATGCAAGATATGTTGCTCTTGGACATCATGGAGATGATCAAGTCGAGACAATTTTAATGCGTCTCGTAAGAGGGAGTACTCCGAAAGGATATGCAGGAATTGCAGTGAAGCGTCCTTTTCATAATGGATATTTAATTAGGCCGTTACTTGGCGTAACAAAGGAAGAAATTGTTGATTACTGTAATAAGCTAAATTTAATGCCACGTATAGATCCGAGTAATAAAAAGGAAGTATATACAAGAAATCGATTACGTAAATATGTTCTTCCTCATTTGAAAGAAGAAAATCCACAAGTGCATGAGAAATTCCAAAAATTTAGCGTGCAGATGCAAGAGGATGAGGCTTATTTGCAGGAATTAGCTTTTGAGAAAATGAATAAAGTAATTACAAAAAAAAGTGATAAACAAATTAGCTTATCAATTCCTGCCTTTGAATCCATGTCTATGCCTTTACAAAGAAGAGGGATTCAACTAATATTAAACTATCTTTATGAATATAAGATTCCATCTTCTCTTTCTTCCATACATATTGACAAGGTGATTGAGTTTTTTAAGCGGACACAACCTTCAGGTTCACTTGATTTTCCAGGTGATTTGAAAATTGTTCGTACATACGAGGAGTGTAGCTTTAGATTTAAACAAGAAATTGTTTCTCCTTTTTTACAAGATTTATCAGTACCCGGGACCATTACGCTATTGAACGGGGATGAATTTGTAACAGAGGTGAGCGAAGATATACCAAGTAACATGAATGAAACAGTATTTGTTGCTAAGTATAATGATATATCATATCCACTTCGTATTCGTTCTAGGGAAAATGGAGATCGCATGTCAATACAAGGTATGAATGGCACGAAAAAGATAAAAGCTATTTTTATCGAAGCAAAAGTACCGAAAGAAAAAAGAGAAGAATGGCCGGTCGTTTGTGATGCAAGTGGGACCATTATTTGGGTACCCTTGTTGAAGCGATCTGCATTTGCAATTTCGAAAGAGATGGCAAAGAAGGATAAATATATGATTATTCACTACAAAAGCAAGGAGTCTTCCGGGAGGATAATGAAATGATGAATCAAGATATCGAAAAAGTATTAATTTCTGAAGAGCAAATACAAGAAAAGGTGCGCGAACTAGGTGCAATTGTTGCAGAGGATTATAAAAACACAGTACCTCTTGCAATTGGTGTATTAAAAGGCGCAATGCCATTCATGGCAGATTTATTAAAGAGAACAGATACATATCTTGAAATGGATTTTATGGCTGTATCTAGTTACGGTCACTCTACAGTTTCAACAGGCGAAGTGAAAATTTTAAAAGATCTTGACACTTCTGTAGAAGGTCGCGATATTTTAATCGTCGAAGATATTATTGATAGTGGTCTTACACTAAGCTACTTAGTAGACTTATTCAAATATCGTAAAGCGAAGTCTGTAAAAATTGTTACATTATTAGATAAGCCAACAGGCCGTAAGGTTGATCTGAAAGCGGATTATGTTGGATTTACTGTTCCACATGAATTTGTAGTAGGATATGGATTAGATTATAAAGAGCAGTACCGTAATCTTCCTTATGTAGGCGTATTAAAACCAAGCGTTTACTCAAATTAATTAAATATAGGCTTCACAATTGTATAGGAAAGTTTTTCTATGTTACGATTTACTATAGTGTTTATGCCGTGAGAGGAGGTTAGGAATGAATCGTATCTTCCGTAATACCATCTTTTATTTACTGATATTCTTAGTAGTAATTGGAATCGTGAGCTATTTTAATGGTTCGACACAAAAAACGACATCAGTTAGCTACGACAAATTCATTACTAAACTAGAAAGCGGTGAAGTGCGTAATGTGCAACTTCAACCGAAAAATGGTGTATTTGAGGTAAAAGGACAATTTAATAACTCTAGCCAAGGAGAACAATTTGTTACTTATGCACCAAATACTGAGGAATTACAAAAGAAAATTAATGATAAAGCGAAAGGTGCCGAAGTTAAGTATCAACCAGCAGAAGAAACAAGTGCTTGGGTAACATTCTTTACTTCAATCATTCCATTTGTCATCATCTTCATTTTATTCTTCTTCTTATTAAACCAAGCTCAAGGCGGCGGTAGCCGTGTTATGAACTTCGGGAAAAGTAAGGCGAAGTTATATAATGATGAAAAGAAAAAAGTTCGTTTCAGAGATGTTGCTGGAGCGGATGAAGAGAAACAAGAACTTGTTGAGGTAGTTGAATTCTTGAAAGACCCTCGTAAGTTCTCTGAAGTTGGTGCTCGTATTCCAAAGGGTGTCTTATTAGTTGGACCTCCAGGTACAGGTAAAACTTTATTAGCGCGTGCTGTTGCAGGTGAGGCTGGCGTTCCATTCTTCTCTATCAGTGGTTCTGACTTCGTAGAGATGTTTGTCGGTGTCGGTGCATCACGTGTACGTGATTTATTTGAAAATGCAAAGAAAAATGCTCCTTGTATCATTTTCATTGATGAAATTGATGCAGTAGGTCGTCAACGTGGCGCAGGTCTTGGTGGTGGTCATGATGAGCGTGAGCAAACATTGAACCAATTACTTGTTGAAATGGATGGATTCGGTGCAAACGAAGGTATTATTATCGTTGCTGCGACAAACCGTCCAGACATTCTTGACCCAGCGTTATTACGTCCAGGTCGTTTTGACCGTCAAATTACAGTAGATCGTCCAGATGTAAATGGCCGTGAAGCTGTATTGAAAGTACATGCGCGTAATAAACCACTTGATGAGCATATTAATTTAAGAGCGATTGCGACTCGTACACCAGGATTCTCTGGTGCGGATCTTGAAAACTTATTAAACGAAGCTGCTTTAGTAGCTGCACGTCAAGATAAGAAGAAAATTGATATGAGTGATATCGATGAAGCGACGGATCGTGTTATTGCAGGTCCAGCTAAGAAAAGTCGTGTTATCTCTGAAAAAGAACGTAATATCGTTGCTTTCCATGAAGCAGGTCATACTGTAATTGGTGTTGTTCTCGATGAAGCTGATGTCGTTCATAAAGTAACAATTGTCCCTCGTGGTCAGGCTGGTGGATATGCGGTAATGCTTCCGAAAGAAGATCGTTACTTCATGACAAAGCCAGAGTTACTTGATAAAATCACTGGTTTACTTGGTGGCCGAGTAGCTGAGGAGATTGTATTTGGTGAAGTGAGTACAGGTGCTCATAATGACTTCCAACGTGCGACTGGTATTGCAAGACGCATGGTTACGGAATTTGGTATGAGTGACAAACTTGGACCGATGCAATTTGGTAGCTCGCAAGGTGGTCAAGTGTTCTTAGGAAGAGACTTCCACTCAGAACAAAACTATAGTGATGCGATTGCACATGAAATCGATATGGAAATGCAATCAATTATGAAAGAATGTTATGCTCGTGCAAAACAAATTCTTACTGAAAACCGTGATAAACTAGATATTATCGCGCAAACGTTACTTGAAGTAGAAACGTTAGATGCAGAGCAAATCAATCATTTATGTGATTACGGCAGATTACCAGAACGTCCAACATCTTCAGATGATGTGAAAGTAAACATCAACATGAAGAAAGACGATGAAGATAAAGAAGATAAGTAAGAAAAGAAGGAGTGACTATCGTCACTCCTTTTTTGTTTGTTAAAACCTTTGTTAATTACTATTGAGAACTTAGTGGATAAAGTAATTTAAGTAAAACTAGTATTAAAAATTGAAATAGAGAGCAATCTTTTTGTAAAATGATGAGGATAGGAAAGCTGATTATATAAGTATGTGTGATATGATGTTTTTATAAGTTTTATACATACTGCACAAATATAGATTAAATAAGATAAGTGGTGAGAATATGATTTTTGTATTGGATGTAGGGAACACAAATGCTGTACTAGGTGTGTTTGAAGAGGGGGAACTTCGTCAGCATTGGCGCATGGAAACAGATCGTCATAAGACAGAAGATGAATATGGAATGCTTGTAAAGCAATTGCTTGAGCATGAGGGTCTTTCGTTTGAAGATGTGAAAGGTATTATTGTGTCTTCAGTTGTACCACCAATTATGTTTGCTTTAGAGCGCATGTGTGAAAAATATTTTAAAATTAAACCGCTTGTAGTAGGGCCTGGGATAAAAACAGGACTAAATATTAAATATGAAAATCCGCGTGAAGTAGGCGCAGACCGAATTGTAAATGCAGTAGCAGGAATCCACTTATATGGAAGTCCGCTTATTATCGTTGATTTTGGTACGGCTACTACATATTGTTATATTAACGAAGAAAAGCATTATATGGGTGGAGTTATTACACCAGGAATTATGATTTCAGCAGAGGCTTTATATAGCAGAGCAGCAAAACTTCCTCGTATCGAAATTACAAAACCAAGCAGTGTTGTTGGGAAAAATACAGTAAGTGCGATGCAATCTGGTATTCTTTATGGTTATGTTGGACAAGTGGAAGGTATTGTTAAGCGTATGAAAGAAGAAGCTAGACAAGAACCTAAAGTTATTGCAACAGGTGGATTGGCAAAATTAATTTCCGAAGAATCGAATGTAATTGATATTGTAGATCCGTTTTTAACGTTAAAAGGTTTGTATATGTTATATGAACGTAATGCAAATTTACAGCATGAGAAAGGTGAATAAATACGTATGAAAGATTATTTAGTAAAAGCGTTAGCGTTTGATGGAGAAGTGCGTGCGTATAGTGTGCGTACAACAAATACAGTAAGTGAGGCGCAAAGACGTCATGATACATGGAGAACAGCTTCAGCGGCACTAGGGCGTTCTTTAACTGCGGGTACAATGATGGGTGCAATGTTAAAAGGTGAGCAAAAGTTAACAATTAAGGTAGAAGGTAACGGTCCAATTGGCCCTATCTTGGTAGATGCTCATGCAAATGGAGATGTACGTGGTTATGTAACGAATCCGCATGTTGATTTTGAAGGAACAGAACAAGGGAAGTTACGTGTATATCAAGCGGTAGGTACAGAGGGGTTTGTAACTGTAATTAAAGATATTGGAATGCGTGAGCCGTTTATTGGTCAATCTCCAATCGTTTCAGGAGAATTAGGAGAAGACTTTACGTATTATTTTGCAGTTTCTGAACAAACGCCTTCTTCTGTAGGTGTTGGTGTTCTTGTAAATGGAGATGATAGCATATTAGCGGCAGGTGGATTTATCCTTCAAATTATGCCGGGTGCGCAAGATGAAACGATTTCATTTATTGAAGACCGTTTACAAAAGATTCCGCCTGTATCAACGTTGATTGAACAAGGCCTTTCTCCGGAAGAGCTACTATATGCAGTTCTTGGAGAAGATAAAGTAAAAGTATTAGAAACAATGGATGTTCAATTTAATTGCACATGCTCACGCGAGCGTATTGAGAGTGTATTAATTAGTTTAGGTAAAACAGAGTTAGAGCAAGTTCGTGAAGAAGAGGAAGAGACGGAAGTTCACTGTCATTTCTGTAATGAACGATACAAGTTCTCTAAAGAAGATATTACAAATTTAATCGAGAATTTGTAATAAGGGAATTAAGAGGAGCAATCCTCCAAATGAATTGACAAACAGGGAATTTTCTGACAAAATCTAAATATAGATAAAACCAATAAAAATACTCGGTGTTAGGAGTGACAGGAATGCGAGTGGCACAATCAGTTTCAGAATTAATCGGGAAAACGCCGATCGTTAAGTTGAACCGCATCGTAGAATCAGACAGCGCAGATATATACTTAAAATTAGAATTTATGAATCCGGGGAGTAGCGTTAAAGATCGTATTGCATTAGCTATGATTGAAGATGCTGAAAAAAAGGGATTATTAAAAGAAGGCGATACAATCATTGAGCCGACAAGTGGTAACACAGGAATTGGTTTAGCGATGGTAGCGGCTGCTAAAGGATATAATGCAATCTTAGTAATGCCAGAAACAATGAGTATTGAGCGTCGTAATTTATTACGTGCTTACGGTGCGGAATTAGTATTGACTCCAGGGCCTGAAGGAATGGGTGGAGCAATTCGTAAAGCGACTGAATTAGCAAAAGAGCATGGCTACTTTATACCACAACAGTTCAAAAACCAATCGAATCCAGAAATTCACCGTTTAACAACGGGTCCAGAAATTATTGAACAAATGGGCGACCAATTAGATGCGTTTATTGCAGGTATTGGTACAGGTGGAACGATCACTGGTGCTGGTGAAGTACTGAAGGAAGCGTATAAGGATATTAAAATTTATGCGGTAGAACCTGCAGATTCACCAGTATTATCTGGTGGGAAACCAGGTCCACATAAAATCCAAGGAATTGGGGCGGGATTTGTTCCGGAGACGTTGGATGTAGAAGTATATGATGAAATTATTCAAGTGAAAACAGAGCAAGCATTTGAATATGCGAGAAGAGTGGCTAAAGAGGAAGGTATTTTAGTTGGTATCTCTTCAGGCGCGGTTATTTATGCAGCAACAGAAGTTGCGAAAAAGTTAGGTAAAGGGAAAAAGGTACTTGTTATTATCCCGAGTAATGGTGAACGTTATTTAAGTACACCACTTTATCAATTTGAATCATAATTAAATGCGATTGAAAAAGCATCCTTGAAAAAGGGTGCTTTTTCTTTTGGGATTGGAAATAGGAAAAGAGTGAATGACTAGAAAACTTCATGTAAAATAAGAGGTAGTATAATTAAATTATTTTCACTAGCCTTCGAGTATAATCAATCTCTATATAAATAACTTATGTAGTTTGAGCTGGTTTATCTAAGAGGGTGGGATAAAAGAAGACGGGGTGTTGATATGCAACGAAGAAAATCTTTAGCGCTTTCTATTCCATATCAGTTAGATTTCTTTAAGCAATATAAATTTCTTTCTCAGGGTAAATCGCAACATATTTTGTTAGAAAGTGGCCGTGGCGGTCGTTATAACATTGTAGGGCTGAACCCAGTAGCGGTAATCCAAGGGAAGGATGAAACGTTACATATAAGTGAAAGTGGTAAGGAAACAATAAAACGAGGGAATCCGTTAGATTTAATGCAAGAATATATGGAACAATGGAAGACGGACTATAACCCAGAGTATCCGCCTTTTCAAGGTGGTGCAATTGGCTATTTCAGTTATGACTGTATCCGTTATATTGAAAAGCTGCCTTCTCTCGCGGAAGATGATATTAATATACCTGACATCTTCTTTTTATTATTTGATGACGTATTTGTCTATGATCAAAAAGAACAAGTGTTATGGATTATTACGCATTATGTAGATAAATATGAAGAGGCAAAAGAACGGCTAAATGAGTGGAAGGGTCTTTGGATGACGGAAGCGCCTGAAGTGACAGTGCCCTTTGAAAGTCCTGAAAAGAAAAGTGAAGCGGTTGCTTTTACTGAAGCCAGCTTTATGAAGGCAGTTGAATGTATTCAAGAATATATTGGGGCGGGTGATGTGTTCCAAGTAAACTTGTCGACGAGACAAGAAAGAACGTTACAGACACACCCACTAGAAATTTATACAAGTCTTCGTGAAATTAATCCATCTCCATATATGGGTTACCTGGAGCTTGGGGATTTTCAAATTGTTAGTGGATCGCCAGAGTTGTTAATTAAGAAACAAGGAACTGAAGTAAGTACAAGACCAATTGCTGGAACGAGATCTAGAGGCGCGGATGAGCAAGAGGATGAAGAATTAGCAAGAGAATTAATTGAGAACGAAAAAGAAAGAGCAGAGCATGTAATGCTTGTGGATTTAGAAAGAAATGATTTAGGACGTGTTTGTAAATATGGCACTGTAGAAGTAGATGAATTTATGGTAATTGAGAAATACTCACATGTTATGCATATTGTTTCTAATGTGCGTGGTGAGGTGGAAGAAGATAAAGATGCTTTTGATTTAGTGAAGGCTGTATTCCCTGGGGGAACAATTACTGGTGCCCCGAAAATACGTACGATGGAAATTATTGAGGAATTAGAACCTGTTCGAAGAGGGATTTATACAGGTTCAATCGGTTGGATTGGTTATTCTGGAGATACAGAATTGAATATTGTAATTAGAACACTTCTTGCTAAAGATGGAAAAGCTCATGTACAAGCAGGGGCGGGAATTGTAATTGATTCAAATCCAGAAAATGAATATAAAGAGTCGTTAAAAAAGGCGATTGCTTTATGGCGTGCAAAAGAACGTAGCGAAGAAACGGTTAGGTGAGAGAAATGATATTAATGATTGATAATTATGATTCTTTTACATTTAATTTAGTGCAGTTTCTTGGAGAACTTGGACAAGAGCTCGTTGTTAAACGTAACGATGAAGTGACCATTTCAGATATTGAGAATATGAAACCAGATTTTCTAATGATTTCTCCAGGTCCATGTAGTCCTAATGAAGCGGGGATTAGTATGGAAGTTATTAAATACTTTGCTGGAAAGATTCCGATTTTTGGAGTTTGTCTTGGGCATCAATCCATTGCACAAGTGTTTGGTGGAGAGGTTGTCCGTGCAGAACGATTAATGCATGGGAAAACGTCGCTTATGCATCATGATGGAAAGACGATTTTTTCGGATATTCCTAATCCGTTTACTGCGACGCGCTATCATTCCCTTATTGTTAAGAAAGAAACGTTACCCGATTGCTTAGAGATAACATCTTGGACAGAGGAAGGAGAAATTATGGCACTTCGTCATAAGACATTGCCGATAGAGGGTGTGCAATTCCATCCGGAATCTATTATGACTTCTCATGGGAAAGAGTTGTTACAGAATTTCATTTGTAAATACAGGCCAAGTGCAACATTATGTTAATTTACGTAAATGGTCAGTATGTAGAAGCAAGTGAAGCGAAAATTTCTCCTTATGATCATGGTTATTTATATGGTCTTGGAGTTTTTGAAACGTTTCGTATTTATAATGGTCATCCTTTCTTATTGGATGATCATTATGATCGTTTAATAGAAGCGCTGGATACATTGCAAATTAAATGGACAATGACAAAAAATGATGTGATGCTTATTTTAAAAAAATTACTCGCTAAGAATGAATTGGAGCATGCATATATACGTTTTAATGTATCAGCGGGTATAGATGAAATAGGATTACAAACGGAAATGTATGAAGAGCCTTCGGTTATTGTTTTTATAAAACCTTTAACAGCGCCGGGGGATGTAGCGGAAAAAGAAGGTGTTATTCTAAAACAAGTGCGAAATACACCGGAAGGAACATTTCGCCTGAAGTCTCATCACTATTTAAATAATATTTTAGGGAAGCGTGAAATTGGAAATGTTGTGAGTAAGGAAGGTATTTTCCTTACTGAAGCAGGTTATGTTGCAGAGGGTATTGTTTCGAATCTATTTTTTGTGAAAGGTGATGTTTTATATACGCCTTCGTTAGAGACAGGGATTTTAAATGGTATCACTCGTGCGTTTATTATAAAGAGTGCTGAACAATTAAATATAGAAGTAAAGGAAGGTTTCTTTACAAAAGATGAGCTACTTTCAGCGGATGAAGTCTTCGTAACAAACTCCATTCAAGAAATTGTTCCGCTTTATCGTATAGAAGCGCAGGATTTCCCGGGTAAAGTAGGAGTGGTTACAAAAAGTTTAATGTACCTTTATGGAATGCAAAGAGAGAAATTATGGAGCAGAAATGAATTACGAAGAGGAGATGCGTAGTTTGAAGTGGGATTATGATTTACGCTGCGGCGAATATACATTGAATTTAAATGAAAAAACATTAATCATGGGAATTTTAAATGTAACACCAGATTCGTTTTCTGATGGTGGGAGTTACAACGAGGTAGATGCTGCGGTACGTCACGCAAAAGAAATGCAAGGTGAAGGTGCTCATATTATTGATATTGGTGGCGAATCTACTCGCCCAGGTTTTGCTAAAGTATCAGTAGAAGAAGAAATAAAGCGAGTTGTCCCGATGATTCAAGCAGTTTCAAAAGAAGTAAAATTGCCTATATCTATCGATACATATAAAGCTGAAGTTGCAAAGCAAGCAATTGAGGCTGGTGCTCATATTATTAATGATATTTGGGGAGCGAAGGCGGAACCAAAAATTGCTGAAGTCGCAGCTCATTATGATGTACCCATCATTTTAATGCATAACCGCGATAATATGAATTATCGTAATTTAATGGCGGATATGATTGCTGATTTGTATGACAGTATTAAAATTGTTAAAAATGCTGGTGTGCGAGATGAGAATATTATTTTAGATCCAGGTATCGGTTTTGCTAAAACACCTGAGCAGAACTTAGAGGCGATGCGTAATTTAGAACAGTTAAATGTGCTAGGTTATCCGGTTCTCTTAGGTACTTCGAGAAAGTCCTTTATTGGGCACGTATTAGATTTGCCAGTAGAGGAACGCCTTGAGGGAACGGGAGCTACTGTTTGTCTTGGTATTGAAAAGGGCTGTGAGTTTGTTCGTGTCCATGATGTGAAAGAAATGGCGCGTATGGCTAAAATGATGGATGCAATGATTGGTAAGGGGGTAAGGTAATTGGATAAAATTTATATCCATGATATGGAGTTTTATGGTTATCATGGTGTGTTCCCAGAGGAGAATAAATTAGGTCAGAGATTTAAAGTTGACTTAACGGTGGAGTTGGATTTAAAGTGTGCAGGGGAAAGTGATGACTTAAAGCATTCGGTCAATTATGGAGAGCTTTTCGAATTATGTAGAAAAGTTGTTGAGGATAGAAAGTATAAGCTTGTGGAGAGTATCGCTGAAAATATTGCTGCAGATATATTAAAACAATATGAAAGTATTTCGCGCTGTACAATTAAGGTAATTAAGCCGGATCCACCGATACCGGGTCATTATCGTGCTGTAGCAGTAGAAATTACGAGAGGACGTCCATGAACAATATAGCTTACATTGCATTAGGGTCAAATATTGGAGAGCGTTATACGTATCTAACTGAAGCGATTCAGTTTTTAAATAAAAATCCTTATATTCAGGTTGATGATATTTCATCTGTATATGAAACTGAGCCAGTTGGCTATACTGACCAAAGTTGCTTTTTAAATTTAGTTATAAAAATTTCTACCAATTTATCACCACAAGAATTATTGAAAGTAACACAAAAAGTAGAAAATGACCTAGGAAGAAAAAGGGAAATTAGGTGGGGGCCGAGGACTATCGACCTTGACATTTTACTTTATAATCAAGAGAATATTGAAGCAGAGAATCTTATTGTTCCGCATCCGCGGATGTTTGAAAGAGCTTTTGTTATCGTTCCGTTGTTAGAGATTAATCAAGACATAAAACAAAACATTTCACGTTCACAAGTAGAAGAAATGAAAAGGCGAGAGGGAGTAACGGTATGGAAGCAGAAAAATGGGGAAGACGCATTCGTGCTTTTCGAAAGCTAAAAGGCTATACACAAGAAGGTTTTGCTAAAGAACTAGGGGTATCTGTATCTGTTTTAGGTGAGGTTGAGAGAGGGAATAGATCGCCTTCTCAAGATTTTGTAGTAGAAGTTGCCAAGGCATTAAATGTTTCAATAGAGGAATTAATGCCAAAGTGATTGTACAGGAAGGAGTAGATTGATTGTTAAAGATTGCAAATATCGAGATGAAAAATCCGGTTGTACTAGCACCGATGGCGGGAGTGTGTAACTCTGCATTCCGTTTAACAGTAAAAGAATTTGGTGCCGGCTTAGTTTGTGCTGAAATGGTAAGTGATAAGGCAATATTGCTTAATAATAAAAGAACATTAGATATGTTATATATCGACGAGAGAGAAAAGCCATTAAGTTTACAAATTTTTGGTGGAGAGAAAGAAACTCTTGTAGATGCTGCAAAATATGTAGATAAATATACGACAGCAGACATAATTGATATTAATATGGGTTGTCCAGTGCCGAAAATCGTTAAATGTGATGCGGGGGCAAGGTGGCTTTTAGACCCGAATAAAATATATGAAATGGTAGCAGCGGTTGTAGATGCTGTTGAAAAGCCGGTTACAGTTAAAATGCGTATCGGTTGGGATGAAGAACATATTTTCGCAATAGAAAATGCTAGGGCTGTTGAGCGTGCTGGTGGCCAAGCTGTGGCGGTTCACGGACGTACACGAGTGCAAATGTATGAAGGAAAAGCGGATTGGGATATTATTAAACAAGTAAAACAATCTGTAAATATCCCGGTTATCGGAAATGGTGATGTCGCAACGCCGCAAGATGCAAAGCGTATGCTTGATGAAATTGGTGTAGATGGTGTTATGATTGGTCGTGCTGCTCTTGGAGATCCGTGGATGATTTATCGTACGGTAAAGTATTTGGAGACGGGTGAATTAATGCCGGAACCAACAGTGCGCGAGAAAATTGATGTATGTATGTTGCATCTAGATCGTCTTATCGACTTAAAGAATGAAAGTGTCGCTGTAAGAGAGATGAGAAAGCATGCAGCTTGGTATTTAAAAGGTGTTCGTGGTAATGCGAGTGTACGTAATGGTATTAATGCTTGTAACACACGGGAAGACCTTGCGAATGTGTTAGGTACATTTGTAGAAGAAGTGGAAGCGAAACAACAAACAATTTACGTTGGTTAATAATGGACATAGGAGATTGACATTCTTCTATACACTTCCTATAATTACGTGAAAGAAAGAAGAGCTGCCAGTTAGTTGCTGGCAGTTTTTCTAGTTGAGTAGAAAATGCTATACTGTATATATTGTAAAATTAAATAGAGCTGGAGTGATATCAATATCATGGATAACATGAACCACGAAGAATTAAACGACCAATTGATTGTTCGTCGTGAAAAGCTACATAATTTACGTGAACAAGGAATTGACCCGTTCGGTAAAAGATTTGAACGCACAAATTCAACAACTGACTTAGTGAGTCTATATGGAGAGTTCTCTAAGGAAGAATTAGAGGAGAAGGAAATCGCTGTTTCTATCGCTGGTCGTATTATGACAAAACGCGGAAAAGGGAAAGCTGGATTTGCACACGTTCAAGATTTACATGGACAAGTTCAAATTTATGTTCGTAAAGATGCTGTTGGAGATGACGAGTACGAATTATTTAAAACAGCAGATTTAGGTGATTTAGTAGGTATTGAAGGTAAAGTGTTCAAAACAAACGTTGGAGAACTTTCAGTAAAAGCAACAGGCTTTACGCTATTAACGAAATCTCTTCGTCCATTACCAGATAAATACCATGGATTAAAAGATGTTGAACAACGCTACCGTCAACGTTACTTAGACTTGATTACAAGTATGGAAAGTCGTGAAACGTTCGTTACTCGTAGTAAAATCATTCGTGAGATGAGAAGATACCTAGATGACAACGGTTATCTTGAAGTGGAAACACCTATGATGCATGCAATTGCAGGTGGAGCTTCTGCGCGTCCTTTCACTACACACCATAATGCGTTAGATATGGAATTATATATGCGTATCGCAATTGAGCTACATTTAAAGCGTCTTATTGTGGGTGGTTTAGAAAAAGTATATGAGATCGGCCGTGTATTCCGTAATGAGGGTGTATCAACTCGTCATAACCCTGAGT
>NZ_VWVQ01000076.1:357500-360000 GCF_015712745.1 Bacillus sp. SRB3LM | reverse complement strand
TATCGACCCGGGAGACAGTGTCAGGTGGGCAGTTTGACTGGGGCGGTCGCCTCCTAAAGTGTAACGGAGGCGCCCAAAGGTTCCCTCAGAATGGTTGGAAATCATTCGTAGAGTGCAAAGGCATAAGGGAGCTTGACTGCGAGACCTACAAGTCGAGCAGGGACGAAAGTCGGGCTTAGTGATCCGGTGGTTCCGCATGGAAGGGCCATCGCTCAACGGATAAAAGCTACCCCGGGGATAACAGGCTTATCTCCCCCAAGAGTCCACATCGACGGGGAGGTTTGGCACCTCGATGTCGGCTCATCGCATCCTGGGGCTGTAGTCGGTCCCAAGGGTTGGGCTGTTCGCCCATTAAAGCGGTACGCGAGCTGGGTTCAGAACGTCGTGAGACAGTTCGGTCCCTATCCGTCGTGGGCGTAGGAAATTTGAGAGGAGCTGTCCTTAGTACGAGAGGACCGGGATGGACGCACCGCTGGTGTACCAGTTGTTCTGCCAAGGGCATAGCTGGGTAGCTATGTGCGGAAGGGATAAGTGCTGAAAGCATCTAAGCATGAAGCCCCCCTCAAGATGAGATTTCCCATAGCGTAAGCTAGTAAGATCCCTGAAAGATGATCAGGTTGATAGGTTCGAGGTGGAAGCATGGTGACATGTGGAGCTGACGAATACTAATAGATCGAGGACTTAACCATATAATATGTAGCAAATGTTATCTAGTTTTGAAGGAATATGCCTTCATAGTTTGGTGATGATGGCAGAGAGGTCACACCCGTTCCCATACCGAACACGGAAGTTAAGCTCTCTAGCGCCGATGGTAGTTGGGACCTTGTCCCTGTGAGAGTAGGACGTCGCCAAGCAAAAAACCTAAGTCGTTTCGACTTAGGTTTTTTGTGTTTATTTTTATTATTTTAAATATAAAGGTAAGAATTACCTTTATGAGAATATAGTTCAGATGTAAAAAGAATGTTTGTAATCTTATATAAAAAGGTTATGTGAAAAATAGCAATATAGCTCTTTTTGCATAACCTTTTGTGTTTTTAAAGGATTTTACATAAGAAAAATTCTATAATTAAGGTAGTTAACATATATTTTTGATGGGTGTGGGGGATTATGAAAGAAATATGCATGTTATTAGTGGCTGTTATATTATGGGGCACAGCCATTGCGCCAACAAAATGGGCGTTAGAATCTATTCAGCCGTTTACTTTGTTATTTATTCGCCTTTTCTTTGCAGGTGGAATTTGCATGATATTCTCATTTAAGCAATTAAAAAAATCAGTTGTACATAAAAAAGTTTCATGGAAAAGAATGAGTTTGTTAGCTTTTACCGGTGTAGCTGGTTATTTTATGTTTACATCCTACGGCATTTCTTTAACAAGTGGATTACATGTGAGTATTATAGATGCTGCATTACCATTAGTTACAATTCTTTTTTCAGCACTCTTTTTGAAAGAGGAAATTCGATTGAATTATTGGATAGGAATTATATTGGGTGCTATAGGAGTACTCTTTATTACGATTCCATCTAAAAGTGCTAATCAAGAAGTGTCTTTAATAGGAGATATACTGATATTATTAAGTACTTTTCTATTTGCTTTCTACACAGTTTTGCTAAAGCGACCAAAACAAGAACAGTATTTATCAAACGAGGTTTTTACAACATTAACTTTAATTATTGGAGCTGTTATTCTCTTACCGTTTGCACTGGTAGAAATTTTTTATTACGGTCTCCCAAAGGTTGAAACTTGGAAAACGGGACTTAGTGTAATATACCTTGTTATTGGAGCAACAATTTTAGCATATTGGTTTTGGAATAAAGCGCTAGAGAGAGTTTCAGCATCAGTGAGCGGATTATATTTAAATGCATTACCATTAATAAGTATTGTTACTTCAATTATTCTATTAAATGAATTTCTGACCTGGAGAGTAATAATGGGAGCAAGTTTAGTCTTAATAGGAGTAGGATGGGCAGATAAGCAAAAGTTATGTAATCTATTAAAAGGTAACAAGGTGGAGAATAGAGACTGTTAAACAGTATGATTTGTATAAATGAAATGTTAAAAAGATACCTTGTATATGAGGTATCTTTTTTATTTAGCAAAGATAATAGACTAAAATTAGTATAGATATTCTTTGCTGTATTTATATGTGTCGAAATCATTTTGAAATATTGTTTGAACAAGTTGTATACATTTAGTATTATAAAAGCTTTCAAAAGTTGGATGACGGGGAAATAAAGGGTTAGTAATATCGCCTTCGCTAAAATTCCCTTTATAAATCATGGCGGGGAGTTTGATGATGCCATGATGTTGAGAACTCATTTATTGGTGCGGTTTTTAATTCGAAACGCTTTTCTAATTTTTTCATTTCCTGATCGAAGTTTTCTAAGTATATATAATTGGTCACATATTCTTCTTCACCAGCTATATATTGTTGTGTGAAATGTGGGTTAATATCACTTGCGTGAGCCCCTTTCATAAATAGATAGTATAGGAATTGTTTA
>NZ_VWVQ01000076.1:332500-347500 GCF_015712745.1 Bacillus sp. SRB3LM | reverse complement strand
CCAGTAAACGGCGGCCGTAACTATAACGGTCCTAAGGTAGCGAAATTCCTTGTCGGGTAAGTTCCGACCCGCACGAAAGGTGTAACGATTTGGGCACTGTCTCAACCAGAGACTCGGTGAAATTATAGTACCTGTGAAGATGCAGGTTACCCGCGACAGGACGGAAAGACCCCGTGGAGCTTTACTGTAGCCTGATATTGAATTTTGGTACAGTTTGTACAGGATAGGCGGGAGCCATTGAAACCGGAGCGCTAGCTTCGGTGGAGGCGCTGGTGGGATACCGCCCTGACTGTATTGAAATTCTAACCTACGGGTCTTATCGACCCGGGAGACAGTGTCAGGTGGGCAGTTTGACTGGGGCGGTCGCCTCCTAAAGTGTAACGGAGGCGCCCAAAGGTTCCCTCAGAATGGTTGGAAATCATTCGTAGAGTGCAAAGGCATAAGGGAGCTTGACTGCGAGACCTACAAGTCGAGCAGGGACGAAAGTCGGGCTTAGTGATCCGGTGGTTCCGCATGGAAGGGCCATCGCTCAACGGATAAAAGCTACCCCGGGGATAACAGGCTTATCTCCCCCAAGAGTCCACATCGACGGGGAGGTTTGGCACCTCGATGTCGGCTCATCGCATCCTGGGGCTGTAGTCGGTCCCAAGGGTTGGGCTGTTCGCCCATTAAAGCGGTACGCGAGCTGGGTTCAGAACGTCGTGAGACAGTTCGGTCCCTATCCGTCGTGGGCGTAGGAAATTTGAGAGGAGCTGTCCTTAGTACGAGAGGACCGGGATGGACGCACCGCTGGTGTACCAGTTGTTCTGCCAAGGGCATAGCTGGGTAGCTATGTGCGGAAGGGATAAGTGCTGAAAGCATCTAAGCATGAAGCCCCCCTCAAGATGAGATTTCCCATAGCGTAAGCTAGTAAGATCCCTGAAAGATGATCAGGTTGATAGGTTCGAGGTGGAAGCATGGTGACATGTGGAGCTGACGAATACTAATAGATCGAGGACTTAACCATATAATATGTAGCAAATGTTATCTAGTTTTGAAGGAATATGCCTTCATAGTTTGGTGATGATGGCAGAGAGGTCACACCCGTTCCCATACCGAACACGGAAGTTAAGCTCTCTAGCGCCGATGGTAGTTGGGACCTTGTCCCTGTGAGAGTAGGACGTCGCCAAGCAACTAAAAACACAAGTCATTTGACTTGTGTTTTTTTATTTCCCATGAAATAGATTTGGTTCCATTAATAAAAAATTTGAAATATAGTAAGGGATTTTTTGAGCAGAAATACTTAGAAATTGATAAATAAATGGATAATCTTCAGAACCATAACTGCCAAGTAAGTCATACCACCAATCTGTTTCATACCTAGAAATCATGCTTAAATTATAGAGCAATAAATAATGAATGAGGAGTTCAGGTAATATTGGCTTAGGATTTCTAGGATCAGTCGTAAGTGGCAAATAATAAGTATTAGTAAGATGTTCATAGTATAAAGGAGTACTGTACATAGGATTCCATGATTGAATGGGCGCTGTAAAAAGTAAATTCGATTCATTAGTCTTCTCAGGTACGTGCTGTATTGATAAATGCTTACAAGATGTTTCAATGTAACGAGAAAATCTCTCTTTAGTCATATGTAATCGATCTAGTAGGTTGACTGAAAAGGAGAGCTCATTTTTAATTGTTGAATCGATTTTATATAAAGTTGATCCTTTTTGACTATAACGAAATAAATTTTGTAATTCTGGAATATTTCCCATTAATTCTAACATGTTAAATTTTTCTGCTTCTAAGTGTTTCATGTGAAACAGTTGTTCTGCAACATGAGTAAATAATCCGTTTTTTTGTACCTTCACCTCATCTTCTAAAAATTGATACCCTTGTTTTTTTCGTTTGCGAGTTGTAACGCCATGAGCTAAAACAGTAGTGGATTCAGGATAGTTAGGGTCAATAGTTAGTAGGCATGCTTTAAAAAGTTGACTAATTCCATAAAATAACAACATTGGTTGAATGGAAAATGGAGCTGTCTTATATAATTCATAATAATTTTTCCCGTGTTCTAAGTAATAAATAAAGGGATAACAATTTTCAAAACTTTTTTTTTCGGCATCCTGAATAGAGGATTTTTCGTAACAACGGGCAAGATAACGTTGTACGTTTTGAGATGAAAAAAAGAAACTTAACTGCTGCCAAGTACAAGATGTTTGATGCATATATTACGCTCCTTTTATTGTCTAAAAATTCTAACATATATATACGTCCTTGACAGTATTTTAACCAATTGATAAGCTACTAATAATAATTTCTGGTATCATAGGGGGAACAATTATGTGGGAATCTAAATTTGTTAAAGAAGGTTTGACTTTTGATGATGTATTACTTGTACCAGCTAGGTCAGATATATTACCAAGAGAAGTAAGTGTTAAAACAGTTTTATCTGAAAGCTTACAGCTAAACATCCCGTTAATTAGTGCAGGAATGGATACAGTAACAGAAGCTGACATGGCTATTGCAATGGCTCGCCAGGGTGGTTTAGGAATTATTCATAAGAATATGTCTATTGAGCAACAAGCAGAGCAAGTTGATAAAGTAAAGCGCTCTGAAAGCGGCGTTATTTCAGATCCTTTCTTCTTAACTCCAGAACATCAAGTATATGATGCAGAACATCTTATGGGAAAATATCGTATCTCAGGTGTACCGGTTGTAAATAATTTAGATGAGCGAAAATTAGTTGGTATTATTACAAACCGTGATATGCGCTTCATCCAAGACTACTCAATCAAAATTTCTGACGTAATGACAAAAGAACAATTAATTACAGCTCCAGTTGGTACTACACTGGAAGAAGCTGAAAAGATCCTACAAAAGTATAAAATTGAAAAACTCCCTCTTGTTGATAATAACGGTGTATTACAAGGGCTTATTACAATAAAAGATATTGAAAAAGTAATTGAATTCCCAAACTCTGCTAAAGATAAGCAAGGACGCTTATTAGTTGGAGCAGCAGTTGGTGTAACAGCGGATGCTATGCTTCGCATCGATGCATTAGTAAAAGCTAGTGTAGATGCAATTGTACTTGATACAGCACATGGGCATTCTAAAGGTGTTATTGATAAGGTAAAAGAAGTTCGTGCTAAATATCCATCACTAAATATTATCGCTGGAAATGTTGCTACTGCTGAAGCAACGAAAGCACTAATTGAAGCTGGTGCAAACGTAGTTAAAGTTGGTATTGGACCAGGTTCTATTTGTACAACACGCGTTGTAGCCGGTGTTGGTGTACCACAATTAACTGCGGTTTATGATTGTGCAACAGAAGCTCGTAAACACGGCATTCCAGTTATTGCTGATGGCGGTATTAAGTACTCTGGTGATATGGTGAAAGCTTTAGCGGCAGGAGCACATGTTGTTATGTTAGGTAGCATGTTTGCAGGTGTTGCAGAAAGCCCTGGAGAAACTGAAATTTACCAAGGTCGTCAATTTAAAGTGTATCGTGGTATGGGTTCTGTCGGTGCGATGGAAAAAGGAAGTAAAGATCGTTACTTCCAAGAAGGCAATAAAAAACTTGTCCCAGAAGGTATTGAAGGACGAGTACCATATAAAGGACCTTTAGCAGATACAGTTCACCAATTAGTTGGTGGCTTACGTGCAGGTATGGGATATTGCGGAGCACAGGATTTAGAATTCTTACGCGAAAATGCACAATTCATTCGTATGTCAGGTGCTGGCTTACGTGAAAGTCATCCTCATCACGTACAAATTACAAAAGAGGCTCCAAACTACTCATTATAATGTCTTATATACAAATAGACAGAGATTTGATATCTCTGTCTATTTTTTTTTGATTATGTTAGAATAACGGTTATGTGAGTACATAGATATTGGGGGTAGCAAAAGTGAAAGGTATGTTTTGCAAAAGATTCATTGCTTTGGTAACAGTGCTTACACTAGCTTGTAGCATTTTTATGCCATATAGCAATGCATCAGCTGAAACAGGAGCCGCTTTAAACATTGAAGCAGGTGCGGCAATTTTAGTAGAAGCGAATTCTGGGAAAATTTTATATCAAAAGAATGCAGATGAATTATTATCCATTGCTAGTATGACAAAGATGATGAGTGAATATTTAGTTCACGAAGCAGTGGATAAAGGAAAACTTAAGTGGGACCAGAAAATTAAGGTTTCTGAATATGCATATAAGGTTTCACAAGATGCTTCATTATCAAATGTTGCATTAGAAAATGGTGGCTCTTATACAGTAAAAGAGTTATACGAGGCAATGGCAATCTTTTCTGCAAATGGTGCAACAATTGCATTAGCAGAAGCAATTGCAGGTAAAGAAGTAGACTTCGTAAAAATGATGAATGATAAATCGAAAGAACTAGGGTTGAAAAATTATAAATTTGTCAATTCTACAGGTTTAACGAATAAAGATTTAAAGGGAATGCATCCTGAAGGAACAACAGCGGATGAAGAAAATAAAATGTCTGCAAAGGATGTTGCAACTTTAGCACAACATTTAATTAAAGATTATCCCAAAGTGTTAGATACAGCAAAAATCCCTAAAAAAGAATTCCGTCCAGAAAAAGAGAAGTTTGCAATGTCGAACTGGAACTGGATGTTAAAGGGCTTAGTTAAAGAATATGATGGCGTAGACGGCCTAAAAACAGGCTCAACTCCAGAAGCAGGAGATTGCTTCACTGGTACGGTTGAAAGAAACGGAATGCGTTTTATTTCTGTAGTTATTAAAACAAGTTCTCATACAGCACGTTTTGATGAAACAAAGAAGCTATATGATTATGGATTTGCTAACTTTGAAGTGAAACAAATGTATAAAAAAGGTTCTTCAGTAAAAGGACAAGAAACAGTACGAGTAGAAAATGCGAAAGATAAAGATGTAGCAGTTCAAACGAAACAAGCTATTTCACTTCCAGTGCCAAAAGGAAGTAAAGATGTTTATAAAACGGAATTAAAAGAATCAAGTAAGGGACAAGAAGCACCTATTAAAAAGGGAGCGGCGCTTGGTCAAATGGTAATTACGCCAAAAGATACAAACGACCCTGGATTTTTAACTGGTAAGTCACTGCAAGTGGATCTTGTAACAACATCTGAAGTGGAAGAAGCAAACTGGTTTACTCGTGCTATGCGCGGAATTGGTTCATTCTTTAGTGGTATGTGGAATAGTGCTGTTGATACAGTAAAAGGTTGGTTTTAAAAGCTCCTCATGATAGGAGCTTTTTTTTATTCCTATTTTTCATACCGACTTTATGAAAAAGTAGTAGACAAGCATCTGATAGTTAGTGGTAGAATGTAAGAGTATTCTTAATTTTCGCCTTTAACGGGGGAAAGCAATTCACCTAGGGGGGTTTTTGTACATGACAAATGTAACAGGGACAGAACGTGTAAAACGTGGAATGGCAGAAATGCAAAAAGGCGGCGTTATTATGGACGTAGTTAACGCTGAACAAGCAAAAATTGCAGAAGAGGCAGGCGCAGTTGCCGTTATGGCATTAGAGCGTGTACCAGCAGATATTCGTGCAGCAGGTGGCGTTTCTCGTATGGCAGACCCAACAATCGTTGAAGAAGTTATGGGTGCAGTGTCAATTCCGGTTATGGCAAAATGCCGTATCGGTCACCTTGTAGAAGCACGTGTATTAGAATCATTAGGGGTAGACTATATCGATGAGAGTGAAGTATTAACTCCTGCCGATGAAGTATACCATTTAAATAAACGTGATTACACAGTTCCGTTTGTATGTGGTTGCCGTGATATCGGAGAAGCTGCACGTCGTATTGCAGAAGGTGCATCTATGCTTCGTACAAAAGGTGAACCAGGAACAGGAAACATTGTAGAGGCAGTGCGTCATATGCGCCAAGTCAATGCAGAAATCCGTCAAGTTGCAAGTCTACGTGAAGATGAGTTAATGACATATGCAAAAAATACTGGTGCTCCTTATGAAGTACTACTTGAAATTAAACGCCTTGGTCGTTTACCAGTTGTAAACTTTGCGGCAGGTGGTGTAGCAACACCTGCAGATGCAGCATTAATGATGCAACTTGGTGCTGATGGGGTATTTGTTGGATCTGGTATTTTCAAATCAGAAAACCCAGAGAAATTTGCACGTGCAATCGTTGAAGCAACGACTCATTATGAAGATTACGAACTAATTGCAAGCCTTTCTAAAGGATTAGGTAATGCAATGAAGGGTGTCGAAATTTCAACGTTATTACCAGAACAACGCATGCAAGAGCGTGGATGGTAATTAAAGGAGAACTTTAAAATGGTGAAAATCGGTGTACTAGGTCTTCAAGGTGCAGTTCGTGAACATGTAAAATCAGTTGAAGCAAGTGGTGCAGAAGCTGTTGTTGTAAAGCGTACAGAGCAACTTGAAGAGATTGATGGTCTTATTTTACCGGGCGGTGAAAGTACAACAATGCGCCGTCTTATTGATAAGTATGCTTTCATGGAACCACTTTGTACATTTGCAAAGTCTGGTAAACCAATGTTTGGTACATGTGCAGGGATGATTCTTCTTGCGAAAACACTTATTGGCTATGAAGAAGCACATATTGGTGCTATGGATATTACAGTTGAGCGCAATGCGTTCGGACGCCAAAAGGATAGTTTTGAAGCTGCACTTTCAATTGAAGGCGTGGGTGAAGACTTCGTTGGTGTATTTATCCGTGCGCCGTATGTTGTAGAAGTAGCTGATAATGTTGAAGTGCTTTCTAAGCATGGTGATCGAATGGTAGCGGTAAGACAAAATCAGTTTTTAGCTGCTTCATTCCATCCGGAATTAACAGATGATCATCGTGTGACAGCATACTTTGTTGAAATGGTAAAAGAAGCGAAAATGAAAAAAGTTGTATAAGTAACTTGCAACTTGTATAAGATTATAGTAAATTGATGGTAACAATTTTATAAAATAAGCGTGTTGATAGGAAATAGTAACAAATGTCGTTTCTTATAGAGAGTCGATGGTTGGTGGAAATCGATAGAAACAGTTTGTGAATCCATCCTGGAATGGAATGTGGAATATCTTTTGGATTAGTAAGCATTCCCGGTGAAGAGCCGTTATTTCTACTTGAGAGGAAAGCAGTAATGCTTTCAACTAGGGTGGCAACGCGGGTTAACTCCCGTCCCTTTATATAGGGACGGGAGTTTTTTGTGTTTTATAAAATAAAAGGAGGAGTATATAATGCTTGATATTAAATTTTTACGTACAAACTTTGAAGAAGTAAAAGCGAAATTACAGCATAGAGGCGAAGATTTAACTGATTTCGGACGTTTTGAAGAACTTGATACGAGAAGAAGAGAACTACTTGTTCAGACAGAAGAATTAAAAAGTAAACGTAACGAAGTATCTCAACAAATTTCTGTATTAAAGCGCGAAAAGAAAGATGCAGAAGCTCTAATTTTAGAAATGCGTGAGGTTGGAGAAAAAGTAAAGGATCTTGATAACGAACTTCGTACAGTTGAAGAAGACTTAGAAAGATTAATGTTATCTATTCCAAATATACCTCATGAATCTGCTCCAGTTGGTGAAACAGAGGATGATAATGTAGTAGCACGTACTTGGGGAGAAGTGAAAGAATTTACTTATGAGCCAAAACCACATTGGGATCTTGCTACTGATTTAGGAATTTTAGATTTTGAACGCGCTGGGAAAGTAACAGGAAGCCGCTTCGTATTTTACAAAGGTGCTGGTGCAAGATTAGAGCGTGCTTTAATTAGCTTTATGCTTGATCTTCATACTGATGAGCATGGATATGAAGAAGTATTACCTCCATATATGGTAAACCGTGCAAGTATGACGGGAACAGGGCAACTTCCAAAGTTTGAAGAAGATGCATTCCGTATTGAAAGTGAAGATTACTTCTTAATTCCAACAGCTGAAGTACCTGTAACGAATATGCATCGTGATGAGATTTTAAATAAAGAGCAATTGCCTATAAGATATGCTGCATTTAGCTCTTGCTTCCGTTCTGAAGCAGGTTCAGCTGGGCGTGATACACGTGGTTTAATTCGCCAGCATCAGTTCAATAAAGTAGAGCTTGTGAAGTTCGTAAAACCAGAAGATTCTTATGAAGAGTTAGAAAAATTAACAAATGATGCAGAACGCGTGTTACAATTATTAGAGTTGCCATATCGCGTTATGAGCATGTGCACAGGCGATTTAGGATTTACAGCAGCGAAGAAATACGATATTGAAGTATGGATTCCGAGCTATGGCACATATCGTGAAATTTCTTCTTGTAGTAATTTTGAAGCTTTCCAAGCGAGACGTGCAAATATCCGTTTCCGCCGTGAGCCAAATGGAAAACCAGAACATGTTCATACATTAAATGGATCTGGTCTTGCAATTGGACGTACGGTTGCAGCTATTTTAGAGAACTACCAACAAGAAGATGGTACAATTATAATTCCAGAAGTTCTTCGCCCTTATATGGGAGGAAAAACAGTTATTAAGTAAATTTAAACATTCATCGGTATGAGTGATTGGTAATTATGAGCGTTGTCAGTACTGTAATGTAGGAAGGGGAAAGTAAAATTTTCCTTTCCTCATAATTTATTTTAGTAGGGTTGACTAACTGTTTTTCTTTTGATATTATATTTGATGTCAATATGGAGGTATACCCAAGTCTGGCTGAAGGGATCGGTCTTGAAAACCGACAGGCGGCGAGAGTCGCGCGGGGGTTCGAATCCCTCTACCTCCTCCAGATATAATTGACAACAGCGCATATAAGTGGAGATTGGAGAACTCGTTACCAACACGTAACGAGTTTTTATTTTAAAACCAATCATAAAGTATGGTGTAAGGTAATCTTGTCCTTATTACACACTCATATTCCGATGATTATCTTCATAGATATGAAAGGAGTCAACATGGATCTTATTATACAAACGTTTCCTTTAGATGGAAAAACTTTATATTATGTACAATGTCCTGTCTGTAAGAACAATAGAATTTTAAACAGTGGTGCAAATGTATCACGCATTATTAGTGATGATACATTCCGTAAACTTTGTGGTTGTACTTGTGATGTAAAACCAGCTAAGAGTAAAGTAGAGGCGCCAAAACAAGTTAAAAAAGCGGCTGTAAAGAAAGAAGCAGCTCCAAAACGTACAGGTAAAGTATTAACGGCAGTAATTAACGGTAAAGAAATGACTGTTAAAGAGATTGCTGAAGCATACGATATTAGTACAAGTACTGTTCGTCAGCGCATTAACGCAGGAAAACCTGAGAGTGAAATTATTGCTCCAACAAAGAAGAAGTAATTTAATAGGAAAACCCGTGCATATGCACGGGTTTTTTATTTTACAAGTTTACGTGTTTGTTTTAAAAAATGGCCAATTTTTTTAATGATTGGTTCGATTGAATCACCATCTTTTAAAATATCGTACTCATTAATATTTAAGCGTAATACAGGGCATGAATTAAAGTTGTTAATCCAGTTTTCATAACGTCCATGCATTTCTTTCCAGTACTCAATTGGTGTTTGCTGTTCCATTGGGCGCCCGCGTTCTTGAATACGATCGACAATATCATCGAAAGAACCTTCTAAGTAAATTAATAAGTCTGGATGAGGGAAGTAAGGAGTCATGACCATAGCGTCAAATAAACCTTTGTATGTTTCATAATCAGTTTCCGTCATTGTCCCTTTTTCATGATGCATCTTTGCGAAAATTCCAGTGTCTTCGTAAATGGAACGATCTTGAACAAAACCGCCACCATATTCAAAAATTCTTTTTTGTTCCTTAAATCGTTCTGCTAAAAAGTACACTTGTAGGTGGAAGCTCCAGCGAGTGAAGTCCGCATAGAACTTGTCCAAATATGGATTGGAATCTACTTTTTCAAATGATGTGCGATAACCTAAAGCATTAGCTAATGCAGTTGTCATAGTTGATTTACCCACACCTACCGTTCCGGCGATAGTGATTACTGCGTCATTGGGTATATCATATTTTTGCCTTAAATTCATTATTATTTCGACTCCTTTAAGAGAGTATTTTGAAGGGCAGATAGGATGACGTTTAAATCATCAGGATTTTTTACAAAATCCATATCGTCTCCATTAAATTTCAATACTGGTATTTCTGGATGATCTTTTTTAAAAGCATCCATTGCTGTTTCATAATCTTTTGTGAGCTGTAGTAAGTAATTTGGATCCATGTTTTTTTCAAATTCTCTTCCGCGCATGGCGATTCGTTTTTGCAATGTTTCTAGGCTAGCTGTTAAATAAACAATGACATTTGGCACAGGCATATCTTGTGTAAGGATACGATAAATTTGCATGTATTTGTCATATTGAGAGTCTTTTAATGTGCGGGATGCAAAAATTAAATTTTTAAAGATATGGTAATCCGCTACTACTGGTTTCCTTTGATTCAAATACTTTATGTTAATGTCTTCTAATTGTTTGTATCTATTACAAAGAAAGAACATCTCTGTTTGAAAACTCCATTCGTCGATGTCTTCATAGAACTTTCCTAAAAAGGGATTTTCATCAACAATCTCTTTTAGTAAGTGGAGTTGCATGTGAGTTGAAATTTCCTTCGCAAGTGAAGTTTTTCCAACACCAATTGGTCCTTCAACCGTGATAAATGGTACTCCGGTCACGCTGTTTCCTCCTTTCAATCAGTGATTTACCGTGACTACTAAAAACACAAAACAGAATTATTGTAGCACAAGAGGGAAGCGAGCGGGTTAATTTGATATAAAAAGTTAGAAAATAGATATATGTATTAATTAAATTTTATTTTGGTTGATGATGTTATATTTGCTTTCAATGTAGTTTCCATTATTTTCAAGGCATGTATATTATCTTGGTCGTTGTTAGAGGCGATACAATCCTGTGGTACATACAATGTATAATTTCTCATATGAGCATCATTAGCTGTAAATAGGATACATATATTTCCAGCAACCCCTGTTAATATTAGATTTTCTATTTTTAAATAACCTAGTAATGAATTTAAAGGTGTTTCATAAAAAGCGGAATAATGTGGTTTAATAAAAATGTAATCATCAGAATTTGGAGCAATTTTATGGATTATATTTTCGCTATATTCATTTGTGCAATGAGTAATAAGTTGGTCGATATCAGATCTCCAAAGTTGATAATGGTCATTAACGTAAATTATAGGATAGCCGAAGGATTTCATTTTTTTCTTTAATTGTAAAATAGGGTTTGTTATAGTTTCGCATTTTTTAGCTAGAATGGGTCCGTGGGAAAATTGAAAGTCATTAATCATATCGATAATGAGCAAGGCGGTATTTTTCATATGTAATCCCCTCTCTTTTTTCTTTTAGGGTGGATTGAATTTGTAAAAGTTATCCCCTGTGTAGTAAATGGAAATAAGTGTACTTTATTTGTAATGAAAGGACTATGTTATGAAACAAGATCAAGATATTTATTTTATGCAATTAGCGATAGAAGAAGCTAAAAAGGCAGAGGAAATACAGGAAGTACCAATTGGAGCAGTTATAGTGTTAGATGGTGAGGTAATTAGTGTTGCACATAATTTAAGAGAAACTGAGCAAAGATCAATAGCTCATGCTGAGTTGCTAGCGATAGATGAGGCATGTAAAAAATTAGGGACATGGCGTTTAGAAGATGCAACATTGTATGTAACATTAGAACCTTGTCCAATGTGTGCCGGTGGAATTGTTTTATCACGAGTGAAGCGAGTTGTATATGGTGCAAGTGATCCGAAGGGCGGATGTGCAGGAACATTGATGAATCTTTTAACGGATGAACGCTTCAATCATCAATGTGAAGTAGTATCTGGTGTACTAGAGGAAGAATGCGGTACGTTGTTAACGAACTTTTTTAGAGAGCTTCGTAAAAAAAGAAAAGCGATAAAAAAATTAGGGGGAAATACTGAGAACTAACGTATTTGCATTTTACAAAGAAACAAGTTATACTGATAATGCCTTTAATAAAGGCAACCGAATATTGGTTTTAACTTTGCCGTGCTAAGCGGGGAGGTAGCGGTGCCCTATACTCGCAATCCGCTCTAGCGAGGCCGAATCCCCTCTCGAGGTTATGTTGCTGTAAGGTCTGCCTTAAGTAAGTGGTGTTGACGTTTGGGTCCTGCGCAACGGGACCCCGTGAACCTTGTCAGGTCCGGAAGGAAGCAGCAATAAGCGGGTCTTCTCGTGTGCCGCAGGAGTGCCTGAACCGAGCTAACTGCTTGAGTAACGCTTATGGTACGTAATCGACGGAGGGTGCACGGCAGTTATATATGTATACAAAACTCACCTTAATAAAAAGGTGAGTTTTTTGTATAGAAAATAACTTTTGGAATCTATAAACAGAATGGGTTATAATAAATGAGATAATAACCTTTGAGGGAGGCCGTATTTTCGTGTCATACCAAGCGTTATACCGAACATGGAGACCGCAAAAGTTCGAAGATGTAGTCGGTCAAAAGCACGTGACAAAAACGTTGCAAAATGCCCTTCTTCAAGAGAAAGTTTCACATGCTTATTTATTTTCTGGTCCGAGGGGAACAGGAAAAACAACAATTGCAAAAGTATTTGCAAAAGCAATTAACTGTGAACATGCTCCGGTAGCTGAACCTTGTAATGAATGTCCTTCTTGTTTAGGAATTACACAAGGATCCATTTCAGATGTATTAGAAATTGATGCGGCTTCAAATAACGGTGTAGATGAAATTCGAGATATTAGAGATAAAGTAAAATATGCTCCAAGTGCTGTAGAATATAAAGTATACATTATTGATGAAGTTCACATGCTTTCTATGGGTGCATTCAATGCGCTTTTAAAAACCTTAGAAGAGCCGCCAGGACATGTTATCTTTATTTTGGCGACAACAGAACCTCATAAGATCCCACCTACAATCATTTCACGTTGTCAGCGCTTTGAATTCCGAAAAATATCAGTGAATGATATTGTTGAGAGATTATCAACGGTCGTGACAAATGAAGGTACGCAAGTGGAAGATGAAGCATTACAAATTGTTGCACGTGCTGCCGAAGGTGGTATGCGTGACGCGCTTAGTCTTATTGATCAGGCTATATCTTATAGTGATGAGATTGTTACGACAGAAGACGTATTGGCCGTAACAGGATCTGTTTCTCAGCAATACTTAGGAAATTTAGTAGAGTGCATACGTGAAAATGATGTATCAAGAGCATTGCAAATCATAGATGAAATGATGAGTAAAGGGAAGGATCCAGTTCGTTTTATGGAGGATTTCATTTACTATTATCGTGATATGCTTTTATATCAAACTTCACCGCAACTAGAACATATGTTGGAACGAGTAATTGTAGATGATCAATTCCGTAAGTTGAGTGAAGAAATGCAACCGGAAGTGATCTATGAGATTATTCATACCCTTAGTAAGGGACAACAGGAAATGAAGTGGACAAATCATCCGCGTATTTTCTTAGAAGTTGTTATGGTGCAATTGTGTCAACAGTTTATGATGCAAGCAAATGGTACAGATCGTTTGCAAGCAATTATGAACAGGATGCAGCAACTGGAGAAAGAGTTAGAGCAAGTCAAAAAGAACGGTGTGCCAGCTGGTGTACAACAAGAAGTAAGAGAGACACGTGCAACACCAAAACCGGTACGAACAGGAAGTATGAAAATTCCTGTCGGACGTGTAAATGAAGTATTAAAACAAGCGAAGCGTCAAGATTTAGAACAATTAAAAGCTGTATGGGGTGAGTTGTTAGGAAGACTCAAATCATATAACAAAGTAGCGTTTGCCGTTTTACTAGAAAATAGCGAACCGGTGGCAGCTTCAGATGACACTTACGTTTTAGCATTTCAATATGAGATTCACTGTAAGATGGCGAGCGAAAATCGAGAAGCTATGGATACAGTAGAACAAGCTTTATTTGAATTGCTAAGTAAAAGGTTAAATATGATTGCCATTCCCAAAAGTGAATGGGGTAAAATCCGTGAAGACTTTTTACAACGTGAAGGTGGAGAGTCTGAAGAAAGTCCGGAGAAAAAGGAAGACCCTCTTATAGAAGAGGCAGTGAAATTAGTAGGGCAAGAACTCATTGAAATAAAAGAGTAATAATAATTAGGAGGAATTAATTATGATGCGTGGCGGAATGGGAAATATGAATAACATGATGAAACAAATGCAAAAGATGCAAAAGGACATGGCGAAAGCACAAGAAGAGCTTGGTGAAAAAACAGTTGAAGGTACAGCTGGCGGCGGAATGATTACAGTTATCGCAAATGGTCACAAGCAAATTCTTGAAGTGAAGATTAAAGAAGAAGTTGTAGATCCAGAAGATATCGAAATGTTACAAGACTTAGTGTTAGCTGCAACAAATGATGCGCTTAAAAAGGCTGATGAGCTTTCAAACTCTACAATGGGTAAATTTACAAAAGGCTTAAACTTACCGGGTGGAATGTTCTAGGAGGATATTGATACATGCATTATCCAGAACCAATATCAAAACTAATCGATAGTTTTATGAAGTTGCCAGGTATCGGACCGAAAACAGCGGTTCGATTGGCGTTTTTCGTATTAGATATGAAAGAAGATGACGTGTTAGGTTTCGCGAAAGCACTTGTAAATGCGAAGCGAGATTTAGCGTACTGTTCTGTATGCGGACATATTACTGATCGTGATCCTTGTTATATTTGTAATGATTCACATCGAGATCAATCAGTTGTTTGTGTCGTGCAAGAACCGAAAGATGTAATCGCGATGGAAAAAATGAAAGAGTATCAAGGTGTATATCATGTGTTACGTGGTGCGATTTCTCCTATGGAGGGAATTGGACCGGAAGACATTAATATCCCACAACTCTTAAAGCGACTACATGATGAAACCGTACAAGAAGTGATATTAGCAACAAACCCTAATATTGAAGGGGAAGCTACAGCCATGTATATCTCCCGCCTCTTAAAACCTACAGGCATTAAAGTAACTCGTATTGCGCATGGTCTGCCAGTTGGTGGAGATTTAGAATATGCAGATGAAGTGACACTATCCAAAGCGTTAGAAG
>NZ_VWVQ01000076.1:320000-327500 GCF_015712745.1 Bacillus sp. SRB3LM | reverse complement strand
AAAGTCGGGCTTAGTGATCCGGTGGTTCCGCATGGAAGGGCCATCGCTCAACGGATAAAAGCTACCCCGGGGATAACAGGCTTATCTCCCCCAAGAGTCCACATCGACGGGGAGGTTTGGCACCTCGATGTCGGCTCATCGCATCCTGGGGCTGTAGTCGGTCCCAAGGGTTGGGCTGTTCGCCCATTAAAGCGGTACGCGAGCTGGGTTCAGAACGTCGTGAGACAGTTCGGTCCCTATCCGTCGTGGGCGTAGGAAATTTGAGAGGAGCTGTCCTTAGTACGAGAGGACCGGGATGGACGCACCGCTGGTGTACCAGTTGTTCTGCCAAGGGCATAGCTGGGTAGCTATGTGCGGAAGGGATAAGTGCTGAAAGCATCTAAGCATGAAGCCCCCCTCAAGATGAGATTTCCCATAGCGTAAGCTAGTAAGATCCCTGAAAGATGATCAGGTTGATAGGTTCGAGGTGGAAGCATGGTGACATGTGGAGCTGACGAATACTAATAGATCGAGGACTTAACCATATAATATGTAGCAATGTTATCTAGTTTTGAAAGAATATAAAAAACTTGTTGACTTTCAAAAGTAAATGAGTTATAATAATTCTTGTCTTAAATGAATACAGTCTGGTAATGATGGCAGAGAGGTCACACCCGTTCCCATACCGAACACGGAAGTTAAGCTCTCTAGCGCCGATGGTAGTTGGGACCTTGTCCCTGTGAGAGTAGGACGTCGCCAAGCAATCTTAAGACGAGTCAGAATGACTCGTCTTTTTTGTATGCTTTCATACCTCTCTTAATTGCCTGTTTAACTCCTTCTAAATAGGCGAATCCATGCTTTTTATCTGGTTCTAAGTAAGTACCTTCTGCCCATTCATTCCACGCATTAATAAATAAAAACTCGCTGTTGTAAAGAGAATAGGTACGATGAATTTGCTTACTTAAGTATATCGTGAACTTCTCAGGAGTAGAACCGAGAAAGATGCTGCTATTTAAGTCTTTGCGACGTGCTGTGTTGTCCCAGTCAACAAAGGCACCGGGAAATGTTTTTTTCTCTGGAGGAGATCGCTTTAGTATATACATCCAAACTTTATCATAATCCCAAGCGTTTATTTGTTTACCAGACTCATATATTGTCTTATTTATGTCTGGAGAGCTATCATGAGCAATTGTATAAAAAGGCTCGAATTGAATGCTAGCATCGAACCCATTTATATTAGGAAGTGGGAAGCTGTTTAATGTTTCTACAAAGTATATACCTTTCAACCCATTTTCTTGTGCGAGTGTATCCCAGTAATTAAGCATTTGCTCACAGTCAGGGATATGCCCAGGACGATAAATAATGAATAGGGGTTTATCATCTATACGAATATATCTTTCATCTTGGAAAGCTTGTAATAAATAGTCAAAGTGTTCTTTCCAATCCGATAACTCTCCATAATTTTGAGGCATTAATATATGGCTATCAAGACCATCCCAAGTTTTTGTCCACGGTTCATTTGCCCAAGAAAGGCAAAATGGAAAATCTGGTTCGCCCGTCTTAAGTACTTCATTAAAGGGTGTCTCCAATAGCCTTTTTCCTTTAAACCAGTAATGGTAATAACAAAAACCATATATGCCGTGTGCTTTGGCAATTTTTGCTTGCCATTTTCTTACGGATGGGTCCGTTAAGTCATAATAAAAATCTTGATAAGGTTCTCTAGGTTGATAATGTCCTGCAAATAAAGGTCGTGCACTTTTAGTATTTGTCCATTCAGTAAAACCTTTTCCCCACCATTTGTCATTTTCTTTTATTTGATGAAACTGCGGTAAGTAAAAAGCAATTATTTTCAAGGTATATCCTCCTTATGTTCTTTGTAGTTCAAAGTGGGGGGGAAGTTACTTTTGATTTTTTGAATCGAGTTTAAAGCGCTAGATAGGTTATTTACTTACTATTTTGTTGTGCTTCATATTGAATTCGTTTTTACAGTTTGCTCGATAGAGGAATCTTGGATCATTTAATATATGGCTGAGATGAAAAGTGATTTTCATTATAAAATTATGCGCATTACCATGTAGGAAAAGAGTTAATCTTTTTGGAGAACAAATAGGGCTTGGGGTAATCGGCTTGCGTCATCAAAAAAGTCCCGTAGCTTTAAATACTTCTCATAGTGATTTTTAATATAATTTCTAGGTATAACGGTTTCTCCGTAGAAGCTACTATTTCTAACATCTCCCGCTCCTGTAGGACTGTGGACAAAATTACCGCTTTCATAATCCGAGATGGCCCGATTTATATCTGGGAAAGCTTGTGATAAAGTTTTATGCCAACCCGTTTGAATGAATTCAGGGTGTTCCTTGAATTGTTGACAGTAATCGAGAAAATAGCGCGCTTGTGTTGTGGCTATGAAGATGCCACCTGGACGAAGAATTCTTGAAAATTCCTTTATCCAATTTTCTGCAGTTTCTTCGGATAAATGTGAGAATACAGAATAAGCGAATATGATGTCTAATGAATTGTCACTAATAAATTCTACAGGAGGTTGTGGATTGGCTGTTTTATATATTCCTCTTCCTAACGTTTCATTGCAAATGTTAATCATTGCGGGATCTACATCAATACCAAGTAAATTTTCATCGCGAACATCTTTGAAAAAAAAGCGTATAATTCTTCCCCATCCGCAACCAAAGTCTAAAATTTTACGTTCTTTATTCAAGGGAACACCTAAATTTTGGGCATATGTTTTTACATGGTTATAAAACAAATATGCTTCATAAAGAGCGTGTTCATAGGAAGCTCCTACAAACTGTTGTTGAATTTCTTCGGGGGGGAACATAGGTACTGGGATACCATTTATCTTTGTTTGTGAGCAACTTTGTATAAATAGATTTAGAAGTTCAACGTCAGAAAGAGGACTAACAAGGTTATCAAAATCATTTCCTAACTTAAAGTTATTCATTTGTTAACCTCCAAATTATATAGTGCCTAAAAATTATGTTCGTGTTTTTTACTAATAAAAACATGTAGAAATTCAGCATCTAATCCTAGTGATCTATCCTTTTGTAAATAAACAATTGTATACATATTTGCATGTGTATAAATATATTCAATCATATCTTGGCCCCAATCAAATGTTACTAAAGCCCCCTTCTCATCAATAGGATTTCCATGATAAATTGGCTCTTCCATATACTCAATTCCTTCTTTATTGTTTCTTGCTCTTTGTAAAGTCTTTGGGAGTGTATGATACCAAGGGACGGTAAACACATGAGCGCCACCAGGCTTTAATACACGTTCTATTTCTTTAAAGGCTTTCTCTGGCTCCATTACGTGTTCAAAGACATCTTGCGTAATGAATAAATCAAAAGATTCATTTTGAAAAGTCATGTTTTCTAAATTCTCACATCTAATTCCTTGAAAGTATTGACCAAGAGGATAGTTTTTAAAGTATTGAGAATATGTATAGTTTTTACAGTTTTTTATCAGTAGTTGAGTTGTAATCCCTCCTGGTGAGGACTCGTGGATATGATAGGACCCCCATTTTGGAAAAAATGTATTTAAGACATGAACTAAAGCTCTTTGCCTCGGTATAGAGTGGCATGTAGAACATAAATAGTGATCTCTAAGCCAATCATTATGCTCTATAAATGTAGCTTCCTTCTCACAAATAACGCAGTAGCCATTATTGTGCTTCAAATTACCTTCCACATGATATCCCTCCTGTATAAAATGCAATGTATTTCCCCCATTATTTTCATGGCAGTAATGCTCTCACCTTAAAATCCGGCTGGAGCAAAGAAGTTGGGTGGGATATGAACTGCCCGTAAACGCCCTCACTTTATGGATAGTATCAGACACATGTGAAACCAAAGAGAGTGGGTAGAAATTAGGGAAACCATAAAAGTAAGATTGGTAGAAGGGAATAATTAGTAGGGGAGAACCCCACACTAATTAAAGTTTCACTTTATGCTATGCGATACATTTGCTTTTATTCATTGAAAAACGTAGGGGTTTAAAATATCCCTTTCGTGTATGGATACATTTCAAAGTCCTTTGCATATATTTCTGTAACTAAATCCATTGTTTCTTTGTCATAAAAGCTTGCGTATGTTGGAAATCGGGGAAAGGCTTCATCTGTAATGCTAAGTTCTGCATAGCTTCCTGTATAAACCATCTTGTGAGCGCGATGATGACCTGAACTTGTAAGTTTGGTTAGGTCAGATTTAATCAAACCGTATTCGTTTTCTATTTTGGGAATTTGCTTATTAAAATCTTCTAAAGGTATATAGCGTTGGATAAAGGCTTCTTCACCTTGGACGTATTGTTGACTAAAGTGCATATCTATTACTTGGGAATTGGAACCAAGTGCTTGAACGTAATATAAAAATTGTTTGAATGATATTCCTTGCTTACTATGCTTGTCATTATAAAAACACTTTCGGATACTATTCCATTGAGGACTAGCATAAGGATTGTCAGCAAGTAATAAAAATGAGCTAACGGCCCTCTTATAGGGATTTCGTACGAGTTTACAAACATGCTTTTTGGCTTCTAGAAGACCGCTATGTACCGCTTGTATATAATTGGGGTTATTTTTATATACCCAGAATTCATAGTAATGAATAAAATCATTGTATTTCTTTGCTTCAGGAAATAATCCAATTTGAAAGAAGAACCAATTAGCTAATGCGGTACATCCGCTTCTATGACTCCAAAATAATATAAGGGGAAAATCCTTATGGAAATGCGGAATTCGATCTTTATGTAGAATGATGTACTCTAAAAACTTTTGATTTATATTTTTCATGAGTTTAACACTCCTTTTTTAAGGGTATAGAAGAGGATTTTTTATTAATCCAATATATTCATGAGAATGAGTAAATATTATGAGTGTATTTTGCTTTCGTCTTAAATAAGAAAGCCATTCTAAAAGGGAAATATAAAATAAAGATAATGAAAATGTATAAGAGGCATACAATTAATTATAAGAAAAGAAATAATAAAAGTGTCCAAGTTCATTTATTTGTATTTCTAGGTGTGATAAGCAAAAATCTTATTACTAGAGAGGATATTATGGGGAAGAATAATTATTTAATAGTAGGTGGAAATAGTTTCATTGGTATTAACCTCGCATTAGGTTTATTGAAACAAGGTCAAAATGTAAAAGTATTTTCCAGACATATAAATAATTTTCCTCAAAATCTTATAAGTGAGGTTGAATTTATTAAAGGTGATTTAGCAAATGTTGAAGATATATATAAGGCTTTAGTAAATGTGGATATTATTATTTATTTAGCTGCAACGTCTAATGTAACAACTTCAATTGAAGATGTTTTTGGAGATAGGAACAGTAGCTTTTTTTTTCTTAATTTCATGGAAACTGTTAAACGTTTCCCTATTAAAAAAATTGTATTAGCATCCTCTGGAGGCACAGTTTATGGTGAACCAGAATATTTACCTATTGATGAGAAACATCCATTAAAACCACTATCTCCTTATGGAATAACAAAAGTGTCGCTTGAAAATTATTTGTACTTTTATAAGAAAAAGTATGGAATGGACTATGTTGTATGTAGATATTCTAATCCATATGGAAAATATCAAAACCCGTTAAAGAAAGTTGGAGCAATAAACTGTTTTTTGTATCAGCATCTCAGTAATGAAAAGATTAATATATATGGGAATCCACAAGAGATTATTCGAGATTATATTTATATCGATGATCTAGTGGAAATCACTATACAACTATCACAATTAAATCGCTTGAAATCTTGTGTGTATAACATAGGGAGCGGCAAGGGTCTCTCTTTAAAACGAATTATAGTAGAATTGGAGAAATTAACGGAAAGAAAAGTGGACTTTATCTGCTATAACCAAAAGCAAGAAAATGTTCAAAAAATCATTTTAAATATAGATAGGGTAAGACGAGAATGTAATTGGGAACCGAAAGTGGATTTCAAAAGTGGAATTAGATTAAATAAGCTATGGATTGAAGAGTTCTTATATAGTAAAAAATAATAAGCCATGCCCTACTTCTGTATAAGTAGAGCATGGTTTATTATTTTGTTTCTTTTTGTATTACCCAAAGGTCTTGATGTTCCCACCAAAAACCTTCAGTGTATTTTTTGATGATAGGATTATAAGGTAATAATTTAATTTTGTCACATACGTAAGAGGGACTAACGATCGTTTGCCCGTATTGATGCACATCTAAATCCAGTTGTTCACTAGAGGGGAGAAACCAATAACCCTGTTTATTTAAATCTGGAAAGCCGAAGTACTTTTTACTTTGATATCCATGAGTTGTGAAAATGAATAATCCGCCAGGGGACACAGCATTATACAATGTTTGAAGCCAACGAAACCAAGTTGTATCAGGCATATGAGAAAAAAAGGATAGACCAAAAACGATATCATACGTAGACGATAATTTTACTTGTTCCGGCTCAGGGTGAGATAAGATAGATGAAGTATTTAATGTGCGTTCAATAAAACTAATAGCCTCTTCATGTATATCACAGGTAGTTATATGTAAGTTCGTTTGTAAGTTTAATAAATGGCGTGTTACGCAGCCATATCCGGATGCGAATTCTAATAATTTTGTTGGAGTGTCTACAGGAGGATAAAAGGAAGTCATTAAATCTAAGAGTGTTTCTGCTGATTTTCTTCCATCTTTAAAATAATAATCTATTGCTTCTTTTTTAGAAGGAAAGACTGGATTCGCGACCAAGAATTGGAAGATGTGATCCTCCGGATGGATACTTGCATTTACATTGTAGTTCTGTGCAATTTGAGAAATCAAATCTTTATTTGCCTCTATAAATTCTTTCAAAGAGTAACCCTCCTTAAATAATAGTAATGTCTTACAAGAGATACTGATGGTAAAGAAAATATATAATTAAACCTTCAAATATGTTTTAAGATACTTTCTATATGCGTACATTTTCTTTTTTGAAATGTCGTCGATAGTAAAGGTTTCTTTAATGAAATTCTGCATTTGTACAACTTCACTGTAATGGGAATATGAATCTTCTGCTCTCGTTACGCTATTTGTATGTCGTCTATGATAGTTTAGAGGTTTTGGATTGAAATAAATGTTCCCCTCTTTAAGGATAGAAACATAGAAAAACCAATCACCGGCTATTTTAAACTGTTCCAATTGTTTTGCTGTTGTTTTTATATCTATGTTTTTAAAAACTACACTTGAGACATTAGGTATGGTGTTTTTGATAAGTAACGTATCTTGTATTTCATCTATCCCTTTTCGCACATAAGAACTCTGCCATTTTTCTTTATCAATATCATTTGTGTAATCTAAATAATGATTGGCCAATATATTTCCTTGTTCATCTATTTGTTTTGATTGTGTGTAGCTTAAGGCAACATCACTATCTATATGAAAACCTTGTATTACTTCTTCTAAAAATGTCTGATCACATAAGTCATCGGCCTCAGCAATCCAAATATAATCACCGGTTGCTGCAGAGACACCTTTTATCCATTGTTTAAATACAGAACCAG
>NZ_VWVQ01000076.1:0-315000 GCF_015712745.1 Bacillus sp. SRB3LM | reverse complement strand
AGGCAAATCCGCTTATCGTAAAGGCTGAGCTGTGATGGGGAAGCTCCTTATGGAGCGAAGTCTTTGATTCCCCGCTGCCAAGAAAAGCTTCTAGCGAGATAAAAGGTGCCTGTACCGCAAACCGACACAGGTAGGCGAGGAGAGAATCCTAAGGTGTGCGAGAGAACTCTGGTTAAGGAACTCGGCAAAATGACCCCGTAACTTCGGGAGAAGGGGTGCTTTCTTAACGGAAAGCCGCAGTGAATAGGCCCAAGCGACTGTTTAGCAAAAACACAGCTCTCTGCGAAGCCGTAAGGCGAAGTATAGGGGGTGACACCTGCCCGGTGCTGGAAGGTTAAGGAGAGGGGTTAGCGTAAGCGAAGCTCTGAACTGAAGCCCCAGTAAACGGCGGCCGTAACTATAACGGTCCTAAGGTAGCGAAATTCCTTGTCGGGTAAGTTCCGACCCGCACGAAAGGTGTAACGATTTGGGCACTGTCTCAACCAGAGACTCGGTGAAATTATAGTACCTGTGAAGATGCAGGTTACCCGCGACAGGACGGAAAGACCCCGTGGAGCTTTACTGTAGCCTGATATTGAATTTTGGTACAGTTTGTACAGGATAGGCGGGAGCCATTGAAACCGGAGCGCTAGCTTCGGTGGAGGCGCTGGTGGGATACCGCCCTGACTGTATTGAAATTCTAACCTACGGGTCTTATCGACCCGGGAGACAGTGTCAGGTGGGCAGTTTGACTGGGGCGGTCGCCTCCTAAAGTGTAACGGAGGCGCCCAAAGGTTCCCTCAGAATGGTTGGAAATCATTCGTAGAGTGCAAAGGCATAAGGGAGCTTGACTGCGAGACCTACAAGTCGAGCAGGGACGAAAGTCGGGCTTAGTGATCCGGTGGTTCCGCATGGAAGGGCCATCGCTCAACGGATAAAAGCTACCCCGGGGATAACAGGCTTATCTCCCCCAAGAGTCCACATCGACGGGGAGGTTTGGCACCTCGATGTCGGCTCATCGCATCCTGGGGCTGTAGTCGGTCCCAAGGGTTGGGCTGTTCGCCCATTAAAGCGGTACGCGAGCTGGGTTCAGAACGTCGTGAGACAGTTCGGTCCCTATCCGTCGTGGGCGTAGGAAATTTGAGAGGAGCTGTCCTTAGTACGAGAGGACCGGGATGGACGCACCGCTGGTGTACCAGTTGTTCTGCCAAGGGCATAGCTGGGTAGCTATGTGCGGAAGGGATAAGTGCTGAAAGCATCTAAGCATGAAGCCCCCCTCAAGATGAGATTTCCCATAGCGTAAGCTAGTAAGATCCCTGAAAGATGATCAGGTTGATAGGTTCGAGGTGGAAGCATGGTGACATGTGGAGCTGACGAATACTAATAGATCGAGGACTTAACCATATAATATGTAGCAATGTTATCTAGTTTTGAAAGAATATAAAAAACTTGTTGACTTTCAAAAGTAAATGAGTTATAATAATTCTTGTCTTAAATGAATACAGTCTGGTAATGATGGCAGAGAGGTCACCACCCGTTCCCATACCGAACACGGAAGTTAAGCTCTCTAGCGCCGATGGTAGTTGGGACCTTGTCCCTGTGAGAGTAGGACGTTGCCAGGCAATATTATTCCGCAGTAGCTCAGCGGTAGAGCTATCGGCTGTTAACCGATCGGTCGTAGGTTCGATTCCTACCTGCGGAGCCATTGGAGAGCTGTCCGAGTTGGCCGAAGGAGCACGATTGGAAATCGTGTATACGTCACAAGCGTATCAAGGGTTCGAATCCCTTGCTCTCCGCCATAGGATTTATAATATTTGGCCCGTTGGTCAAGTGGTTAAGACACCGCCCTTTCACGGCGGTAACACGGGTTCGAATCCCGTACGGGTCACCACTTTGGAGGATTAGCTCAGCTGGGAGAGCACCTGCCTTACAAGCAGGGGGTCGGCGGTTCGATCCCGTCATCCTCCACCATATAAATTTTATATAAATAGTATTATCGCGGGGTGGAGCAGCACGGTAGCTCGTCGGGCTCATAACCCGAAGGTCGCAGGTTCAAATCCTGTCCCCGCAACCAAATGGTCCCGTGGTGTAGTGGTTAACATGCCTGCCTGTCACGCAGGAGATCGCCGGTTCGACCCCGGTCGGGACCGCCATTTTAACTTCTGCTATATAGCAGTTGTTTTTTATTGGACATTATGGTACAATAACATTTGTCTTTGAAAAGAAGAAAATTATTTCGATGGGCTATAGCCAAGCGGTAAGGCAACGGACTTTGACTCCGTCATGCGCTGGTTCGAATCCAGCTAGCCCAGCCATTTACGAGCCATTAGCTCAGTTGGTAGAGCATCTGACTTTTAATCAGAGGGTCGAAGGTTCGAGTCCTTCATGGCTCATCATTTTTGCGGAAGTAGTTCAGTGGTAGAATACAACCTTGCCAAGGTTGGGGTCGCGGGTTCGAATCCCGTCTTCCGCTTAATTAAGGGGCCTTAGCTCAGCTGGGAGAGCGCCTGCCTTGCACGCAGGAGGTCAGCGGTTCGATCCCGCTAGGCTCCATCTAAATAAAAAAGCTTACATCATATGATGTAAGCTTTTTTTGTGTTCAAAAAGACAACTTTTATACTTGTCGTTTAAAATGAAGAAAACGTAAAAATAAGGGATGGGGAGATAATTGTGAAAGTTGTTATTGCATCTGATTCATATAAAGAAAGCCTAAAAGCTATAGAAGTATGTGGAGCTATTGAAAGAGGTTTTAGAGCAATTTTTCCTAATGCAGAGTATGTGAAAATACCAATTGGAGATGGAGGAGAAGGGACGGTTGAATCACTTGTTGATGCTACAGGGGGGAGAATTATATCAATTAGTGTGACAGGACCGCTTAGAGAAGGTATACAAGCTTTTTATGGCATTTCTAAAGATAAAAAGACAGCGTTTATTGAAATGGCAGCAGCATCAGGATTACAGCACGTTCCAGTTGAAAAGCGCAACCCACTTATTACAACGACAAAAGGAACAGGAGAACTTATATTACATGCGCTAGATCAAGGAGTGGAGTACATAATTTTAGGACTTGGAGGAAGTGCTACAAATGATGGTGGGACAGGTATGTTAGCAGCTTTAGGAGTAAGATTTATAAATGACAAGGGTGAAGTAATAGATCCATCTGGAGGCACATTACATTCGATTGTTGCTATTGATTTTTCACGAATGGACCCCCGCTTAAAGGGGGTAAAGATAGAAGCGGCATGTGATGTGGATAATCCATTAGTCGGAATGCAGGGAGCATCTTTCATATTTGGGAGACAAAAGGGTGCAAATGTAGAGATGATGAAAGAGCTAGATGAGAATTTACAACATTATGCGAATATGCTTAAACGATATGTATCTTTTGATGTATCTGACATACCTGGTGCAGGGGCAGCGGGAGGAATGGGAGCGGCTGTTATTTCAGTGTTAAAGGGAGACTTGCGGAGAGGCATTGAAATTGTATTAGATTATACAAATTTCGATAAACATATAGAAGATGCAAATCTCATTATAACTGGTGAAGGTAGAATAGATAAACAAACTGCATATGGAAAGGCTCCTGTGGGTGTTGCGGGGCGTGCAAAACGTTTTTCTGTGCCTGTAATTGCTATTGGAGGGTCTGTATCACCTGATTATTCAGCTGTGTACGAGAAAGGAATAGATGCGGTATTTAGTATTACAACGAGACCGATGACACTAGAAGAAGCATATAAAGTAGCAGAAGAAAATATTGAAATGACAACAAAAAATATTGCAACAGTATGGAAAATAGCATCAGAAAAACACTTCTAAATGTAGGAGTGTTTTATTATTATTATTTAATAATAGTGATTGCGATTGTTTCATTAAGTTAACTTTATACATAGAATAGTTTTAAAATTTGGTTTTCAGTATAAATATAAGTGAATAAATTGTATATCCATACAGAAAAATGTCGAGTTGAGTCAGACTATATAAAAGATTTAAAATATTTAGTGAAGGCATAAAAGGGGGATACTATCTATGAAAAAAGAAATCTCAGTTATTGGAGTTCCAATGGATTTAGGACAGATGCGCCGTGGAGTTGATATGGGACCGAGCGCGATCCGTTATGCAGGGGTAATTGAAAGAATTGAAGAAATTGGATATGAAGTTAAAGATATGGGAGATATATGTATAGAGAGAGAAAAAGAGATAGATGAAAATACAAAATTAAGAAACCTTACACAAGTTGCAACTGTATGTAATGAATTAGCAAGTAAGGTGGATCATATTATAGAAGAAGGTCGTTTTCCACTTGTATTAGGTGGTGACCATAGTATTGCTATCGGTACATTAGCTGGTGTAGCAAAACATTATAAAAACTTAGGCGTTATTTGGTATGATGCACACGGTGATTTAAATACAGAGGAAACTTCACCATCTGGAAATATTCATGGTATGTCACTTGCAGCAAGTTTAGGTTATGGACATTCTTCACTTGTAGATTTATACGGAGCATATCCAAAGGTGAAAAAAGAGAATGTCGTAATTATCGGTGCGCGTGCATTGGATGATGGAGAAAAAGATTTCATTCGCAATGAAGGTATTAAAGTGTTCTCAATGCATGAAATTGATCGTATGGGGATGACGGCTGTTATGGAAGAAACAATCGCATATTTATCTCATACTGATGGTGTACACTTATCATTAGATTTAGACGGTCTTGATCCTCATGATGCACCAGGTGTTGGAACGCCTGTAATTGGCGGTCTATCTTATCGTGAAAGTCATTTGGCGATGGAAATGTTAGCAGAAGCTGATATTATCACATCTGCTGAATTTGTTGAGGTAAATACGATTTTAGATGAGAGAAATAGAACGGCAACAACAGCAGTTGCTTTAATGGGTTCTTTATTCGGTGAAAAACTAAAATAAATGTAAGAAAAGCAACTGAGAAGTTGCTTTTTTTATTTGAAAATAGGCGTATAATAATGATTTATATTATACTGTACAATAAAAATGTTTGACATCTTACCAATTTGAGCTAAAGGGGGTTGTTTGTAATTGTCGTTTGTTTCATGTATGGTATAATTAACTAGTTGTTGGAAATACATACAGATAGAGCATAAAACAATATTTCAATATATGGATAGAATTGCTCGTAAGTAGGAGGAAGGGATAGCATGCCTTTTGAAGATACGACCATTTTGAAATATCTTAGTACGGCATTAGATATTGCCATTGTATGGTTTATTATATATAAGCTAATTCTTATAATCCGAGGGACGAAAGCTGTTCAACTTTTAAAAGGGATTACAGTTATTATCGTCGTTAAGATGATCAGTATTTTCCTTGAATTGCGTACGCTATCTTGGCTAACTGAACAAGTATTAACGTGGGGATTTTTAGCCGTTATTATTATCTTTCAGCCAGAATTGAGAAGAGCACTTGAGCAGCTAGGGCGCGGAAGCTTATTTTCGCGTGTTGGAACGCATGAGGATGATGAACCTGAAATGGTTGCAACAGCGATAGCAAAAGCAACCGAATATATGGGGAAACGTAGAATTGGTGCATTAATTACTTTGTCAAAAGAGACCGGTATGGGTGATTATGTGGAAACGGGTATTCCGCTGAATGCAAACGTATCATCGGAATTACTTATTAATATTTTTATTCCAAATACACCTCTTCATGACGGAGCGGTAATTATGCAAGGAAGTACAATTAAAGCAGCAGCATGCTATCTTCCATTATCAGAAAGTCCGTTTATTTCTAAAGAATTAGGAACTAGACATCGTGCTGCAATGGGAGTTAGTGAAGTTACTGATAGTATTACAGTAGTTGTGTCTGAAGAAACTGGTCAAATTTCTTTAACGAAAAATGGTAAGTTGCATCGTGATTTGAAGACAGAACAGCTGAAGGATATGTTATTAGCTGAATTTAGTGGAAACGAAAAAACGACTTCTTCGTCTTTATGGAATTGGAGGAGAAAGCGTCATGGATAAGTTAATGGAGAATCATTGGTTTTTAAAAGGGATCTCATTACTATTGGCGTGTATGCTTTTTATGTCAGCGACGTTAACTGAAAAAAATACGACATCAGGTATATTACCTTTTGCAAATGATACGAAAGAAACATTAACTAATTATGCTATTAATCTTAAGTATGATGAGGAGAAATATATTGTAAGTGGTATTCCAGCAGAGGGCGTTAAGGTGAAATTAGAAGGCCCAAAAGCATCAGTTGCTACAGCAAAAGCAAAAAAACAATTTGATATACCGATTGATTTGCGAGATAGTCCAAAAGGAACTTATGAGATTTCTTTAAAAACGAACGGGCTTCCAGATGATGTGAAAGGAACAGTTCAGCCATCAACAATTAAAGTTACTCTGCATGAAAAGGCGAGAAAATATGTTCATGTAGATCTGAAATTATCAAATGAGGATCAGATGCCAGCGGGGGCTACACTAGAAAAATCAAGCCTTAAACCGGATACTGTTGAGGTAGTTGGGACGAAAGAAGAAATTGAAAGTATTTCATCTGCCAAAGCGTATGTTGATTTAAAAGGTGTTAATAAAACTGTTACAAAAACGCCCGAAGTTACATTATACAATAAAGAAGGAAAACGTTTAAATGTAAGAACAAGTCCATCTAAGATTAGTGTAACGTTGAATGTGGCAATGCAAACTACAGCCAATAATACTGAAAAAACTGTTCCTGTAACGTATACGAAGAAGGGGAGTTTAGCAGAAGGATTGGCAGTTACAAATATCAGTGTTGAGCCGAGAGAAGTAACGATAGCAGGTCCAAAAGATATTTTGGATAATATACAATCGCTAGAGGGGGTCGAAGTAGATCTTAGTCAATTGACAGAGTCTACAACATTCGATGCCTCTGTTTTATTACCCAAGGGTGTAACAAGTGCAAAACCGAATCAAGTGAAGGTTTCGGTGGGAGTGCAAAAAACAAAACAAACGAAAACAAAAACGATTGATGGTATCCCAATCCAGAAAAATGGACTTTCTAAAGATGTTACTGCTCAGCTACTTTCGCCGCAAGATGGAAAGATAAGTGTTGATATTTCAGGAGAAGCAAGTATAGTAGATAAAATAACAGCTGCTCAAATAACAGCGGTAATTAATCTGCAAAATGTATCTCCAGGAACGAAAGATATTTCCATTCAAGTGAGTGGTCCTGGTAATATTTCAATAGAACCAAAACAAAAAAGTGCTAAAGTTACTATTGTGAAGAAAGAAAAACCAGATAAAGAAGTACAGGGTAACGGTCAACAACCGGATTCAAACACCGATCAAGAAAATCAAAATGAGAAACCAAAAAATCCTGAACCTGATTCAGAAAAAGAACAGGAAAAGAATCAAAACCAAAACCAAAATCAAAATCAAGATAAAGAAACGAGTCAAGAACCAACAGTAGATAATCACAATCAAAAAGAGCAAGAAAAAGGAGCGAATCATAATGGGTAAATATTTTGGTACAGATGGAGTACGCGGAGTTGCAAATAAGGAGTTAACACCTGAATTAGCTTTCAAAATTGGACGTTTTGGTGGTTATGTATTAACAAAAGATACAGATCGTCCAAAAGTAATCATCGGTCGTGATACACGTGTATCTGGCCATATGTTAGAAGGAGCTTTAGTAGCAGGGCTATTATCAACTGGAGCAGAAGTAATGCGCCTTGGCGTTATTTCTACACCGGGCGTTGCTTATTTAACAAAAGCACTAGACGCACAAGCGGGTGTTATGATTTCTGCATCTCATAATCCAGTACAAGATAACGGTATTAAATTCTTTGGTTCAGACGGCTTTAAATTAACAGATGAGCAAGAAGCTGAGATTGAAGCTTTATTAGACAAAGAAGTTGATGAACTACCACGTCCGACAGGTACTAATCTTGGACAAGTGAGCGATTACTTTGAAGGTGGACAAAAATATTTACAGTACATTAAACAAACTGTTGAAGAAGATTTCTCCGGCCTACATATCGCTTTAGATTGTGCACATGGTGCAACTTCTTCTCTAGCTCCATACTTATTTGCAGACCTAGAAGCTGATATTTCAACAATGGGAACTTCTCCAAATGGTATGAATATTAATGAAGGTGTAGGATCTACACATCCAGAAGGCTTAGCTGAATTGGTAAAAGAAAAAGGAGCGGATATCGGACTTGCTTTTGATGGCGATGGCGACCGTTTAATTGCTGTAGACGAAAAAGGAAACATCGTTGACGGTGATCAAATTATGTTCATTTGTGCGAAGTATATGAAAGAAACTGGTCAATTAAAACATAATACAGTTGTTTCAACTGTTATGAGTAACTTAGGTTTCTACAAAGCACTTGAAGCAAATAATATTACAAGTGATAAAACAGCAGTTGGTGACCGCTACGTAATGGAAGAAATGAAGCGCGGAGGTTACAACTTAGGTGGAGAACAATCAGGCCATATTATCTTACTTGATTACATTACAACTGGTGATGGAATGTTAAGTGCACTTCAACTTGTAAACATCATGAAAATGACGAAAAAGCCATTATCTGAGCTTGCAGGAGAAATGACGAAATTCCCACAATTGCTAGTAAACGTTCGTGTAACAGATAAAAAATTAGCATTAGAAAACGAAAAAATTAAAGAAATTATTCGTGTTGTAGAGGAAGAAATGAACGGTGATGGCCGTATTCTTGTTCGTCCATCTGGAACAGAGCCACTTATTCGTGTAATGGCAGAAGCACCAACACAAGAAGTTTGTGATGCATATGTACATCGCATTGTAGAAGTTGTGAAAGCTGAAGTTGGCGCTGAATAATTAGCTGAATTTATATGAAAAAGGAGCACAAAAAGTGTTCCTTTTTCATATGTTTTATAGACAATGAAAAAAATTTCATTGACGGTTTATCCATGTTTGTTATAAGATGGTCTTGTTCTTTTTCTCAAAGGAAATATTGTAAATTATAAAAGCGCCAGAACTACAAATAGTGTAGTTGACGAGGTGGGGTTTATCGAGATTTCGGCGGATGACTCCCGGTTGTTCATCACAACCGCAAGCTTTTACTTAAATCATTAAGGTGACTTAGTGGACAAAGGTGAAAGTGTGATGAGAGAAGAGGAACGGATGAAAACTAGCTGTATAAGTATATACGGACTTAAACCCAATCGAGAGGAAGGTGAAAGCCGTTACAAGCTTACAGGGCTAGCAATATGTAATCCGTTTTTTAGTATAAATAAAAATGGTATCGGACTATGTCGTTACATGTTCGCAGAGCAGTGTAAGCATTTGTAACGGCGACTAAACATGTGTGGAATCGTAGGATTTATTGGAGAGCAAGATGCAAAGGAAATTTTATTAAAAGGTTTAGAAAAGCTAGAATATCGTGGATATGATTCAGCAGGTATTGCAGTACAAGCAGAGAACGGTGTTGTTGTATACAAAGAAAAAGGCCGTATCGCAAAACTTCGTGAAATCGTAGATGAGAACGTAGCAGCAAGCGTAGGTATCGGACACACACGCTGGGCTACACACGGTGTTCCAAGTAAAGTAAACGCGCATCCGCATCAAAGTACATCAAAACGCTTTACATTAGTTCATAACGGTGTAATTGAAAACTATGAATTAGTGAAAAAGGAATATTTACAAGATGTAACGTTCGTAAGTGAAACAGATACAGAGGTTATCGTACAGCTTATGGAACAACAAGTGAGCACAGGATTAAGTGTAGAAGAAGCGTTCCGTAATACACTATCTCTTTTACATGGCTCTTATGCAATCGGATTACTTGATGCTGAAAATCCAAACATGATTTATGTTGCTAAAAACAAAAGCCCGCTATTAGTAGGTGTTGGTGACAACTTTAATGTTGTGGCAAGCGACGCTATGGCGATGTTACAAGTTACAGATCAATTTATTGAGTTAATGGATAAAGAAATCGTAATTGTAACGAAAGAAAGTATTACAATTAAAAACTTACAAGGTGAAACGATTGAACGTGCACCGTTTACAGCGGAATTAGACGCAAGTGATATTGAAAAGGGAACATATCCTCATTTCATGCTTAAAGAAATCGATGAGCAACCACTTGTAATCCGTAATATAATTCAAAAGTATCAAGATGAAAATGGCGAAATTGAATTAAATCAAGACATCCGCAATGCGATTTTAGATAGCGATCGTATTTACATCATTGCATGTGGAACGAGTTATCATGCAGGTCTTGTTGGAAAACAATTTATCGAGAAGTTTGCAAAAATGCCAGTTGAAGTACACGTGGCAAGTGAATTCTCTTATAACATGCCATTATTAACAGAAAGACCATTCTTCATTTACATTTCACAAAGTGGTGAAACAGCTGATAGCCGTGCAGTACTTGTGCAAACAAATGAAATGGGCCATAAAGCCTTAACAATTACAAACGTGCCTGGTTCTACACTTTCTCGTGAAGCTGATTATACACTTCCGTTATACGCTGGACCAGAAATTGCAGTTGCATCAACGAAAGCTTACACAGCACAGCTTGCAGTACTTTCAATTTTAGCAGCTGATATTGCTAAAGCAAAAGGTGAAGTTCTTGATTTCGATTTAACACACGAACTAGGACTTGTAGCAAATGCAATGATAGAACTTTGTGATCAAAAAGAAGAAATGGACGCATTAGCAAAACAATTTTTAGCAACAACGCGTAACTGTTTCTTCATCGGACGTAGCGTAGACTTCTACGTAGGATTAGAAGGCGCGTTAAAACTAAAAGAAATCTCTTACATCCAAGCAGAAGGATTCGCTGGAGGAGAGTTAAAACACGGTACAATCGCTTTAATTGAAAATGGTACACCAGTTATTGCACTTGCTACACAAGAGCACGTAAACCTTGGAATTCGTGGTAACGTGAAAGAAGTAGTAGCACGCGGAGCTAACCCATGTATCATCTCAATGAAAGGCTTAGAAATGGAAGGTGACAGCTTCGTATTACCAGCTGTACACGAAGCACTAGCACCGCTAGTAGCAGTTATTCCATTACAACTTATCTCATACTACGCAGCACTTCACCGCGAGTGTGACGTTGATAAGCCACGTAACTTAGCTAAGTCTGTTACTGTTGAGTAGGACGTTGGTAGGTTAATAAATATAGTATGCGTTTGAAATAAATTTTGATAGTTTATAAAAAAGTCTGATCGTTTATAATAAATTAAAACTAAGAAAAAAACTCTGTAAAAATCATTTTACAGAGTTTTTTTTAGTTATTTATTGTTTTACATAACAAATTGTTACTTGTTCGTCTATGTGGAAAATCTGTAATGCTTTACCATCTAAATTTTTAACCTCATATGATGAATAAATAGGTCTTTCCAATTTCACTTCTTGACCATTTTGAGTTCCTTTTTCCACCATTAGCGTTAACTGATGGGAAGAAACGTCTGCTTGGTATGTTCCTGTTAAGTAATTATCTTTATTTGGATAAGAACCATTTGCATATGTTTCAAATGTCTTATCTGCTTTTAGGACTAACGTAGTTTTGACTCCGTCTCCGTAATCAATACCCCAATTACCTACAAGCTCTGTACCGTCTTTATAGTTGTTCTGTACATTCTTAAACTTAGCGGAATCCTCGTCTGGTGTATCAATTTTTCCTTTGAATATACCAGTTTTATCTTGGGTACTGTATGTTTTAACTGTATTACCACTAGATAAACTCGGTGAGTTAGAAGAACTAGTACCACTTGTTGTAGAAGTAGTTGTTGAACCACCCTTAGCTTCCGCTTTTAACTTATCAAATACAGGTTTCCAAATGCGTTTTGCTTCATCTAATTTATTGTTTGCTTTATCTATGATTGCATCATCCGTATCTTTAAGTGTTTTAGAGTAATCAAATAACTTCGATACTTCTTTGAAAGACTCTTTTAACTTTTGAACAGCTTTTACAATTTCCTTATGGTCTTCCTTGTATTTTCCTGGTGCATCTATACGCTCTATTTTATTAAATACTTTATCTAAGTCTTTAATACTATCTCGTACCTCTTCATTTGACTTACTTCCCTTTTTATTATCCCTTACAGAAGCATCATAGTAATCTAGACGTCTTAATAAGTCTTCTTCAATGTCTACCATAAGTTGTGGGTAATCCTCAGGTAAAACCATAATCATCTTAACATCTTTACTTTCTTCTTTCGAGTTAGTTGATTTTTCCTTTGTTTCAGATGATTTACTTTCTGACTTAGTTGAACTTGTTCCTTCTGTCGTAGTTTCTTTACTTTCTTGTTTACCAGATTCAGCATTTGTTTTTTCTTTTTCTCCAAATAAACTAGTTACACTACAAGCTGACATAGAAACTACTAATCCGGATGCTAGTAAAATTTTACCTGTACTCTTTTTGAAATTCTTCATATGATTTTTCAATTCTCCCTCTAAAAACATAAAATAGATGTGCTTTAGCCCCTTTAAAACTAAAAAACATACCCCTTCTATATTTATTTTATAATACCTTTCTATGTGTAATATTTTACAATTAATTACAGATGCAGTCAAAGTTTATCTTAGTTTAACGATGTTCATAAAAAAGATGCGAAGCTTTATTCCTTCAAGTAAAGATTCTAAGTGAGTTTTGATTAAAATTTTTTTATAAAAATCTCATACTTAGTTAAAAAGAGTAATTCTATTTTGATCAATCGTTTTTTCAAAATGGATTTTTTTGTTGTTAAATAAAGATTTGTGACTTCATTTTTATCAAATTTTATTCCAAACCAACATATAGTTATAGCTTTAAAATAAACTTACAAATTTGTATCTAAAAGGGGTGTTTTTGTGTCGAAAAAGAACATCTAGAATTGGTAAGCGGATAGAACCCTATAGATTAAAGTTTTACTTTATCGAATTCACTTTTATTTATCTGAATTTTCCATTATCATTTTAAGTATTCGTGAACAATTTCCTTTATTACGACAAAAAGAGACGAGAGATTTATGGACATTTCAAGGGGGTATATTGATTAAAGTGAATGAAAAAACATATTTAAGTATAGAAGAGATTATTTCATTACCAACCTTATCAAGTACAAACATAAGTGATGATGGTAAAAACGTAGCATTTGTTAAGAAGACGGCTGATTGGAAAGAAAATACATATAGGAATCATGTATGGATATATGAAAAAGATAAGAAGCAGAGTTACCCATTATCAAATGGGGATATAGATAGTACACACCCATTATGGTCTCCAGATGCTAGGTGTATCGCATATCTTAGTCCAGTTGGTGATGGGAAAAATCAGATATTTGTTAAGTCACTAGATGGTTATAGAGAGGTTCAAATTACTGATGAGAAAGAAGGAGTCAGTACATTCAAATGGGGTCCTACTGGCAAGGGTCTTTATTATGTTACGCAGTCAAAAGAATGTGAGGAGATAAAGAAACGTAAGGACCTATATGGAGATTTTCAACATATAGGTAAGGAACACCAGAATAATTGTTTATATTACATTGAAATAGAAAAGGTGATACAAAGTGATACAGATGAACACGAGAACAGAGTTGTTTATCAATTAACGGATGGTAAGGATTTTCATATCCATGAATTTGATATTTCAAATGATGGTAAAAAGGTTGTATTTATGGCGACACCAAGCTCAAATATGGAAGATTATATAAATGGAGATCTATACATACTCCATATTAAAGCTGGAGAGCTACAAAAGCTGAATGTGAATAAGTTGTTGGGAGGGAGTGTTTGCTTTTCTCCTGACGGCAGTAAAATATGTTACACAGCAAGCATAAGAGAGAAGGATTACTATAGAAACCATATACAAGATAGTACGTTAGAGATATATGATATAAATACCGGAGAGCTAATTCAACTTTTAACAGATTTTGATAGTACAGTTATGCCATTACAGTGGACAGCTAAAGGGGTTTTAATTAGGTGGCAGAATAAAACGAATTATCTTATTGGATTGCTAGCCGAAGATGGCACTGTGGAAATATTAAGCGAAAAAGTAGATGGCTTTATAATGGATGCTTCTATAACAAAGGATGGCAAACATATATCCTACAATAAGGCAATAACAAATGAAACCTTTGAAATCTATTTAGACGATAAAAAAATAACGAATGAAAATAGCTTTTTCAAAGGGAAACTTAGAAGTAACAGGGAAATCATCTCATGGAAAAGTAGCGATGATCTTGAAATAGAAGGTGTTTTATCAACGCCAGTAGAGTTTGACACTAATAAAAAATATCCTTTATTAGTAGTAATTCACGGCGGTCCGGCTTGGGCATCTTTTCCGATATTTTCAGACTGCTTCAATGAGAAATATCCAATTGAACAGTTTATTGAAAAAGGCTTTATCGTTTTAGAACCAAATTACAGAGGAAGTTCAGGTTATGGTAATGAATTTTTAAAAGCTAACTATAGAAAACAGGGGATTGCTGACTACGATGATGTTATATCTGGAGTGGATGAACTAGTAGAAAAAGGGATGGTAGACAAGGATAGGGTAGGAGTTATGGGATGGAGCAACGGTGGATATGTATCAGCTTTCTGTTCTACATTTAGTAGTCGATTTAAAGCTATTTCAGTTGGCGGTGGAATCACTAACTGGAGTACCCATTATGTAAATACAGATATACCTTACTTTATTAGAATGTATTTAGGAAATACTCCATGGAATGATCCAGAGATATATACGAAGACATCACCTATGACGTATATTAAATCAGCTTGTACGCCTACCTTAATTCAACATGGGGAAAAGGATGCAAGAATTCCAATTACAAATGCATATGATCTATATCAAGGATTAATGGATATGGAAGTTGATACAGAATTAATTATATTTAAAGGAATGGCATATAGTTCTGACCAACCAGGAGTTCATGTAGCTATTATGAAGCAGAACTTGATGTGGTTTTCACACTATATTCTTGGAGAGAGTATGGAGGGTTTTAGGACTTTGTAATGGGTGTTTGTACAAGACATAAGGTTGAAACGGTCTTCATATTGAGATGATTTATTATAAAATATATACTTAAACTACTATCAGTACATACATTAGGGAGGACTAATATGACAGGGAATAAAAATGACTTACTAGTAGAAAAACGTGAAGAGTTATTGAAAGTATTGCAAGTTCGTTTTGAGAAAAACATGAACCGCCATGAAGGTCTTGAATGGGCTAAAGTTGAAGCGAAGATAGAAGGTAATGCTGAAAAATTATGGTCACTTAACGAAATGGAAGTAACTGGCGGTGAGCCGGATGTTGTCGGTTATGATGAAGAAAAGGACGAATATACTTTCTATGATTGTTCAAAGGAGAGTCCTAAAGGTCGCAGAAGTCTTTGTTATGATCTTGAAGCGTTAGAATCAAGAAAAAAACATAAACCAGAAAATAACGTTATTGATGTTGCCAATGCTATGGGCATTGAACTATTAACGGAAGAACAATATCGGGAATTGCAACAACTTGGCGATTTTGACATGAAATCATCAAGTTGGGTACAAACACCTTCAGATATTAGAGAACTCGGTGGTGCTCTATTTTGCGATTATCGTTTTGGACATGTTTTCGTGTACCACAATGGAGCAGACTCTTACTATGCTGCCAGAGGTTTTCGTGGCTCGTTAAAAGTTTAAATTAGGATAAATAAGAAAAAGAGCCTATATTCAGGCTCTTTTTCTTATTTATATTTTAAAAGTAAACTGTTACTACGCAGTTTTACTTAATTTATATGTTTCTTGGTTGTTTTTACGGAAAAGTTTAGGGAAAACAGAGCCATCTAATCCAATACGTCCAGCGTTCTGCCCTGCAACTAAAATGAACATAGTCAAAATAAGCAGGTTTGGGTTTACACTAACAGTTCCACTTAATAAAAATGAAAGATTCATTATGATTCCGAAAAATGCAGCTGTTTTTGTTAGTCCGCCTAAAATTAAACCTAGACCTACTAAAATTTCTCCCCATTGAACTAAAAAGCTAAATAGGTCTGCGTTTGGAAGGACAAAATGTTGAAGAAAATCTGCCCACCAACTTTGTACTGCAGGGTGGTCACCAGATGCTTGAGCAATAGCACCCTTTAGAAAGCCACTTGCGTCAAAAGATTGTCCGAAGACTTTGCCTATCCCAGCAGCGAGCCATGTATATCCTATGTAAAGCCGTAAAAGTAATAATATGAAAGTAGCACGTTTATCAGTTCTTAAAAAATTGATAACCATTGAAATCCCTCCAATATTGTATTTACAAGTTTATTATATATCCATTGTGAAAAAATTCACAATGGATATAATGTGAACAAGGATAGGCTGTGAGTAATTGTTTTATTTTTTGTAACATTTTATCTGTTTTGGTAAACTAAGAATAGAGATATATGGAGAGGAGACAACGACTCAATATGTGGATGAACTTGTAATGATTAGAAACTACTAGATAGATGAATTTTTCTCTCATAAGCGAGGGTTTATTTAGTTATCTGTAAATCATTCAAGGAATGCATATTTGGCTTGTATATCCTTTTTGTAAGGATAGATACCTATTTTATGTATCTGTCTTTTTTGTGGGAAAGTTTATATCTCTTATATAAAATATGCGTCCTTTAAATTTGGAGGAGTATATGATAAACCAATTAAAAAATAAGGTAGCAGTTATTACAGGGGTAAGTCGTCTAGATGGTATAGGCGCAGCGATTTGTAAAGAATTAGCTGAATCAGGATACGATATATTTTTTACGTATTGGACAGCTTACGATAAAGAGATGCCTTGGGGCATTGATGAAAATGAACAAATACAATTAAAAGAAGAGCTATTACAAAAAGGTGTTAGAGTATCGAGTATGGAGTTAGATTTAACTCAGAATGATGCACCGAGAGAGCTTATAAATAGAGTTACTGAACAAATTGGATACCCTCATATATTAATTAATAATGCAGCGTATTCTACGAATAATGATTTCTTTAATTTGACTGCTGAAGAATTGGATAGGCATTATATGGTGAATATTCGTGCGACTACATTGCTCAGTAGTCAATTTTCCCGGGGATTTGATAAGAAATCTGGTGGTAGAATTGTGAATATGACTTCGGGGCAATTTCAAGGTCCTATGGCAGGAGAACTAGCTTATGCGACAACGAAGGGAGCTATTGATGCTCTTACTAGTACGTTGTCAGCAGAGGTAGCTCATTTAGGAATAACAGTGAATGCAATTAATCCAGGACCAACCGATACAGGATGGATGACTGAAGAGATAAAACAAGGGTTAAAGCCGATGTTTCCTTTTGGCAGAATTGGTGAGCCAAGGGATGCAGCTAGACTCATTAAATTTTTAGTAAGTGAAGAAGCTGAGTGGATTACTGGGCAAGTTATTCATTCAGAAGGTGGATTTAAAAGATAAAAAGAAGGTATCTCACCTTGGTGAGATACCTTCTTTTTTAATCTTTCTTCAGTCTTCGTGCAACACCATTCCCTAAAGATTGTAATCCTTGAACGAGGATAATTAAAATAAAGACCGTTGCATACATTACGTCAGGCTCGTAGCGTAAATGTCCGAAGCGGTATGCTAAATCCCCTAATCCGCCAGCACCTACAAGGCCAGCCATTGCTGTTGCGCCAATTAAGCCAATTGTTGCAATTGTTAATCCAAGTACAAGGGAGGGACGAGCTTCTTTCACCATGACGTGCCAAATGATTTTTATAGTAGAGACTCCCATCGCTTGGTAGGCTTCAATGACACCGCGATCGACTTCTAGTAAAGCTGTCTCCATTAAACGTGCGATATAAGGGGCTGTGAAGACGACAAGCGGTACGATAACACCTTGCACGCCAATGGATGTTCCCATTAGAAACTTTGTAAAAGGCAAGATAAAGAATAATAGAATGATAAATGGAAGAGAGCGAATAACATTAATAACCGTATTAAGAATAGGATAGATGATTTTATTTTCACGCTGCCCACCAGGTCTCGTTAAAACAAGTGTGACGCCAAGTGGCAGTGCAATAAGGATCGAGATGAGTAATGAAATAGATGTCATTTGAAAGGTTTGGATTGTGGCTTCCCATATGACTTTACCCCATTCATCCAAAAAGGACTTGTTTCCCATAATCTGTTCTACCTCCTTCTACGATGATTCCTTGCTCTTGTAAAAATGATAAAGCACGGTGGATTTCATTTTGTTCCCCTTGCATATGAACGACTAGTTTCCCATATGCTTCATGTTTTAACTGCGTAATATTACCGGATAAAATATTCGGATACACTTGGAAACGTTTTGTGGCAACGGCTAAGGCAGGTTCTCCTGAAGTAGTGCCAATAAATGAAAGTGTTACAATTTCTCCAGTACGTTGTAGTTCTTTCTGTACCTCTTCTGGAATTTTCGCTGCAAATGCGCTATTTACAAATTTCTTCGTTGTTACATGTTGTGGGTTTGTGAAAATATCTTTTACAGTTCCACTTTCGACTACAGATCCATGTTCCATAACAGCAACGCGGTCACATATACGCTGGATGACATTCATTTCATGTGTAATGAGTAAAATCGTAATTCCGATTTCTTCGTTAATCTTTAATAGCAAATCAAGGATAGAATCGGTTGTTTCTGGATCTAATGCGCTCGTTGCTTCATCACTTAATAACACTTCAGGTTCATGTGATAGCGCACGAGCAATTGCAACACGCTGTTTTTGACCACCAGAAAGTTCGCTTGGATACGCATCTTTTCGATTAAAAAGATCGACAATGCGTAAATACTTTTCTACTCTTTTTTCAATTTCTGCTTTTGGAATGCCAGCAAGCCGTAACGGTAATGCGATATTTTCATAAACGGTAACAGTTTTAAGTAAATTGAATCCTTGAAAGATCATTCCGATTTTTTGTCTCGCTTTTGCTAGTTCTTTTGTCGATAACGTTGTTAAGTCTTGTTCGTTTACAATGATATTTCCTGTCGTTGGTTTTTCTAATAAATTTACACATCGAATCAATGTACTTTTACCAGCGCCACTATACCCAATGATTCCAAATACCTCGCCTTTTTCTACTTTAAGGGAAGTAGACTTAAGAGCCTCAACATTCCCTTTTTTTGTTGTAAATACTTTGGATATGTTTTGTAATTCAATCATTATCGTCAGCTCCTACCAAGATGGTAAAACTGAACCATCAAATTTTTTCTCGATAAACTCTTTTACTTCTTTAGATTGATAAGCTTTCTTTAATTTATTTACAACGGCATCATCTTTATTTTCAGTACGAACAACAACCCAGTTCACATATGGTGAATCTTTTCCTTCGCGGAAAATAGAATCTTTCGCTGGACTTAATTTTGCACCTAATGCAAAGTTTGTGTTAATTGCAGCTGCTTTCACTTCACTTAGTTGCGTTGGTAATTGAGATGCCTCTAATTCGACAATCTTTAATTTTTTTGGATTTTCAATTACATCTTTTGCAGTCGCTTTTTCTGTAGCCTTTGGATCAACTTTTAAAACCCCTGCTTTTTCAAATAATTTTAAAGCTCGAAGTTCATTTGTTGGGTCATTTGGTACAGCAATTGCGTCGCCCTCTTTTAAATCTTTTAAATCTTTTACATCTTTAGAATATACGCCCATAGGGAATGTTACTGTTGAAAATACTTCAGTTAATTTCATATTGCGTTCAGCTTTAAATACATCTAAATAAGATTTCGTTTGGTAGCTATTTACATCAAGGCTTTTTTCATCTAATGATACGTTTGGCGCTACATAATCATTAAATACTTTTATATCAATTTCGAGACCATCTTTTGCTGCAACTTCTTTTACCTTTTCAAAAATTTGTTCATGTGGTCCACCTGTTACACCGACAGTAATCTTTTTCTCGTCTAATGCTTTTACCTCTTTATTTGAACTCACGCTACATGCGCCTAATAACAATACTGCTCCGCTTACAATGCTTAATAATACCTTTTTCATCTATAAATCCCCCTTCATATACGTTCCAAAATAAAAAGCACCTCCCAAAAATAAGAGAGGTGCCGAATAGACGAAATAGATTCCTCTCTTATCTTCCAAAACGAAAAATCGTTTTGCAGGAATTAGCACCTTAGCTTATACGTCATAAGCTCGGTTGCCGGGCATCATCGGGCCAGTCCCTCCGCCACTCTTGATAAGAGTATGTGTATGTAGTTTTGAATATGGTACTAATAGTAAATCGTACAAAAAGAATTGTCAATAATATTTTCAGAATATATTTTATTTTAAGGTAATCGAAACGTTTCCCTTTTTATGTCCTTTTTCTACATATATATGAGCTTCAGCAATTTCTTCTAATCGGTAAGTTCTATCAATAACAGGTTTTAGCTTTTCTGTTTCAGCTAGTTGTTTTAGCAGGTTCATATCTTCTTTACTGACCTTTGCCATCATTCCGTTCACAGATACATATTTTCCATTAGGCATTAATGCATCTGTACAAAGAGACTTTTTATATTTTCCAACTGCATCAAATATAATATCGTAGTGCTCGCCCTGCTTAGTAAAATCTTCTTTCATATAATCAATTACGTTGTCTGCCCCTAATGTTGTTACTAAATCGAAATTCGAACTACTACAAATGGCTGTGACAGTCGCCCCGAAGTATTTAGCAAGTTGTATGGCAGCTGTCCCTACTGACCCAGAGGCGCCGTATATAAGTACTCGTTGCCCTTTTTTTATCTGTCCTTTTCTAAGGAAGTGTAATGCTGAAGTTCCGCCAAAAGGAATAACGGCAGCTTCTTCATATGTCACATTGGTAGGTTTTAATGCTATTAATCCACTTTCATGCACGCATGTGTATTCCGCATAACCACCAAGGTTTAGTTCTGTTAATGCAAAAACTTGATCTCCCTTTTTAAATTGTGTTACATCTGTTCCAATGTCTTCGATTTCACCGGATAACTCTACGCCAAGTATAGGTTTTCTCGGTTTTCTGAAACCTAATATGATCCGCATAGGAATCCAAAATAAGGGGGGGCTATTAAAGCCACGTATTCTACAATCTCCAGTCGATACACTTGTTGCGTGAATTTTAACTAATACTTCATTTTTTTTAGGTTTAGGCTTTTCTACATTTTGAAGCTGGAGAACATTAGGTGGTCCGTACTTTGTACAAATAATCGCTTTCATAATGACCTCCTGAAATGAGTTGTTATTATTTACAACATATTTAAAGTTTTTCTCAAACATGTTGCTATATAGAAAATAAATTTAAAGATAAATATTACGAATTATATAGATTTCATAGGAAAAGAGATGATATTATTTTTGGGAAGGAGGGGACGTTATGAAAAAACTTATTTTAATTTCAAGTTTAGTACTTGCAGTCGGTCTAGGAGTAGGGTGTAGTAATGAGAAAACAAAAAAGACTGACGAACCGAAAAAAGAAGCTGTGCAGAAGGAAAAGGAATTAACAGCGAAGGATGTTTTTAATAAAGCGAATGAAGCTTTTAAAAACGAAGAAAATGTAACGATGACATATGATGTGGGAATAAAGGCTGAAGGAACAGAGATGAATGTAATAAAGGCTAAAATGCAACTAGAGCCGAAGAAAAAAAATTCTCGTTCTGAAATGAATGTTTCTGGTACAGAGGTTGTTGTTTATGATGTGGGTGGCAAAATTGCTGGTCAGTTAAAAAATCCTAATACGGGTGAAATTATGTCTGTACCAGAGGAACAATTGAATGCTAACGGAATGAACGCGACTCAAGGAATGGTAGATAATTTAGAGATTCCATCGGAAATTTTAAATAAAGTGAAGATGGAGAAAAGTGGAGATAATTATAAGCTGAAGTTTGCATTAAAAGGGCAAGAGACAGAGAGTATGCTAGCTAGTATGGATGAAAAGCAGAAACAAATGCTACAAGGCCAAAATGCAAAGATAGAAGAAATAGATGGGGAATATATTATTACAAAAGAATTTAAATATGAATCAGCAAAGATAGATATGGTTATGAGTAGCAATGGTGAGGATAAAGCGCATATTATTACGGATGCAAAGTTTACATCGTATGATAAATTTGATCCAATACAATTGCCAGCAGCAAAGTAATCACTGTCAAGAGAGGTACCTGAAAGAACGGGTATCTCTTTTTGTTGCTAATAAGGAGAGTGTCCTTTGAAAAAAAGAAAGATAGCAGTGGTCATTGTCGCATATACGGTTTTGCTTGCAACGTCTGTACATACGTATAAAAAACAAATTGATCATCCTATTATGAGTGATGTAGGTAAATTGCTTCCGACAAAAATAAAACGTGTTGAAAGTGCTACGGAAGAGCACTCGTTAATAAAATTAGTGCGAGATGCAAAAGTTTCAGGAGAGAAAATTTCCATTGCAGGCATGCAACATAGCCAAGGAGGACAGACATATTATCCGAATGGCACGATGCTCGATATGAAAGGATATAATAAAATATTAGAATTTGATCCAGAGAAGAAGCGGATTACAGTGCAAAGTGGTGTCACCTGGAATGATATTCAGAAGAAAATAAATCCTTATGGCCTTGCGGTACAGGTCATGCAGTCTCAAAATATTTTTACTGTTGGCGGTTCATTAAGTGTAAATGTACACGGGCGTGATATTCGTCATGAGGCACTGATTGATACAGTAGATTCATTTAGATTGTTAATGGCAGATGGCACGGTACGTAATGTAAGTAGAGAAGAAAATGCAGAGTTATTTCCATATGTCATTGGGGGTTACGGTTTATTTGGAGTTATTTTAGATGTGACGCTGAAGTTAACAGATGATGAATTATATGAAATGCACACGAGAATGATAGATTATAAAGAATACGTATCTTATTTCAAAGAGAAAGTGAAAAGAGATGAGAATGTTCGTATGCACTTAGCGCGTATTTCTGTTGCTCCAAATTCATTTTTAAAAGAGATGTATGTGACAGATTATACTTTGGCACAAAATCAAAATATGAGAGAAGAGTACAGTGAATTAAAGGAAGAAAATATTATAGCTGTACCGAAATTTTTACTTGGGTTATCACGTTATAGTGATTGGGGAAAGAATACATTTTGGGATATACAAAGAGGTTATTTTGAACGTACAGATGGAAAGTATGAGACGCGTAATAATGTTATGAGATCAGATAGTGCTTTTATGGAATATGAAAATCCAAATAGGACCGAAGTGTTACAAGAATACTTTGTGCCTATAGATGCTTTCACAGAGTATATAGATGATCTACGTAACGTATTAAATGAAGAAGAGTTTAATTTACTCAACATTACGATTCGTTACGTGGAAAAGAATGAAAATGCAGTTTTGTCCTATGCGAAAGATGATATGTTTGCGCTGGTTCTTTTGATTAACCAGGGACGCTCAGAGAGTGAGATAAAGAAAACAGAGGATGTCATTCGCAAGATGATTGATGTTACTTTAAAGCATAACGGTAGTTACTATTTGCCGTATTATTCTTATCCAACGAAAGAGCAGTTAAAGAGGGCATATCCTCGTATTGAAGAATTTCTCAAGAAAAAGAAGGAAGTAGATTCAGAAGAGAGATTTGTGAATTTATTTTATAGGGAGTATACGAAATGACATATAGAAGATTTGTGGCCTCGCAAAGTATCATCATGATGGCAGGAAGTATGGTATTTCCTTTTTATATATTATTGCTTCGAAACGTTGGAAATAGCTTCTCGCAATTTGGCTGGGCGTATGGCTTATTTGCTTTAACATCAGCACTTGTATATCCACTAGTGGGGAAGGTATCTGATCAAGTAGGTGATAAAAAATTATTAATCATATACGCTTGGTCCATGGCAATCTTAATGCTTTGCTTTCCAATTGCCACGGAAGTTTGGCATGTGTATATTCTTCAAATTGTAATGGGCGTTTTAGGTGCTGTGCAGCGTAATACTGAGAAGACTTCGTTAGCACGAAAGGTTGCGCAGGAAAAGGCTGGTTATGAGATTGGAAAATACCATGTGTGGACATCCATTGGCGGAGCAGTAGCGGTTATTGCCACGGGATATTTAGTAGATTTCTTTACGATTGGTACAATTTTTTATATTGCATCTATTCTATATGTAGTGAGCGGGATTGTATTAAGTAGTAAAAAAATATAACTATTCCTATTTTCACCTTAATACCCTTTATTTGTTATACTAAAAGGGAATACAAAAGAAAAGGGGACAGTGCCTTTGATGAAATTTGTAGTTTTAGCTATTCTTACTTTGTTTTTGATTCCATGGACAAGAAGTAGTAGTAAGCTTCGAGCAGTGGATAAGAAGGGAGATAAGAAGATTGTAAAGGGTAAGAAATCATCTATTTTAGTTATTCCTGTTTTATTTTGGATAGGTATTGCAATCTATGAATACTTTTGGCTAATTGATGATCGAGTAGATTCGATTCTTACTCATTATTCTGTTGCAGTAGCAATTTTAATTGGGCTTGTTTTATTTTCACAAGATCAAATAGGGAAATTAGAAGGTACATTAAAAGGACTTCTAATGTTTATTTTACTCGCAGGTTACGGCTACTTTGGTTATTTGCACGATATAGTAATCTCGCAAAAGAAATATGATTCTGTTGTTAAGGTAGAGAAAGATATTTCAGAGCCATTTACTGAAAATGACCAGCCGTTTACAGTGCCGCCAAAGACAGCGGAGAATAAGATGAAAAAAGTATTTGGTGATATTCCAAAAGTAGCTTATTTTGAGCTAGGAGAATTAACGCCACAAATGGTAAACGGCGAGGCTTTATATGTAGCGCCGATTGAAGTTTCAGGATTTTTTAAAGCGCGTAAAGCTGAGACAATTCCAGGGTACGTAACGATGTCAGGTACGAATCCTGATGCGGAAGCGAAACTGCACCTCGGTTATAAAATGAAATATGTGCCAAGCATGTTTTTTGGTAATAATTTAGAGCGTGTGGTAAGGCAAGCAGAACCAAATTTAATCTTTAAAGGAAAACCTAAATTTGAGGTTGATGATAAAGGAAAACCATATTATACAATGACGTATGGTGAATTTATTTCAGGAAGATCTGGATTTGAGGTAGAAGGTGTTGTCGTAGTAGATGCACAAACAGGTGAAGTGAAAAGATATGATAAAGGAAAGGCACCTAAATTTGTTGATGGTGTATTAAATCATGAGACTGCATCTACGTTAAATACGTACTTTGGTAAATATATTCACGGATTTTGGAATACGAAATTCTCACAAACAGATATGAAAATTCCGACTGAGTGGGGAACGAAAGAAGGCGTGACCCCGATTTTTGGTAAAGATGGAACACTGTATTATTTTACAGACTTTACTTCTCCAAAAGAAGGAGTAGATTCAGCTCTAGGCTATTCATTAGTAGATGCACGCACAGGCAAGCTATATTACTATAATGGAAAAGAAGTAAAGGGGATTATGGATGGTTCAGCAGCTACAGAAGTAGTAGATAATTCCTTTAAGAGAGAGAAATGGCATGGGACAATGCCTGTCATTTATAACGTATACGGTAAACCAGCTTGGATTATTCCGGTTGTTGATGACGGAGGCCTAGTACGTGCGCATACAGTTGTATATGCTGCTAATGCAAAAATATTTGCAACAGGTTCTTCGCAGAAAGAAGCGCTTGAGAATTATAAAAACGTAATGAGCGGTAATGGTGATACATTTAGACCAACCTCAACAGGAAAAGAAGCGCAAAAAGAAGGTATTGTACAACGTGTATATAAAGAAAAATCAGGTGAAAATACAATCGTGTACGTACTTTTAGAGAATGAACAAAAGGTATTTATGATACCAGTGAAGAAATTCCCATATGCTATGTTTACAGAAGTAGGAGACCCAATTCAAATTACATATTTAGATACGGGAGAGACGATGGCCTCAGTATCTAAATTTACGAATAGCAATGTGAAAAAGTAAAGCGATAGAATTTCTATCGCTTTTTTTACATTATGAAAGAGGAAAATGCAATGTACTTGACGTATGTTTATGATGTAACTATAATTGTTACGATTCGGTGTGTATAGGAAAGGGTGAATTGGAAAAGTGAATGAAGTTAATCACGAAATATATAAACCTGTAAAAGCAAACAGGTTATGGATGATTCTTGTATTAGGAACACTTACGGCGATTGGGCCATTATCTATTGATATGTATTTGCCTTCATTACCGAAGTTAACGGATGACTTGCAAACAGGTGCATCCCTTGCGCAACTTACATTGACAGCTTGTTTACTTGGGCTTTCAGTAGGACAATTATTTGTCGGTTCGATTAGTGATATTTACGGAAGGCGCAAACCTCTTATTATTGCACTTATTATTTATGTAGCTTCTTCTTTACTTTGTGCTGTTGCGCCATCTATTTGGACATTAGTGTTATTGCGCTTCCTACAAGGAGCTTCAGGATCAGCCGGAATTGTTATATCACGTGCAATGGTAAGAGATATGTACTCAGGTTCTGAAATGACGAAGTTTTTCTCACTGCTTATGTTAGTAAACGGAGCAGCACCTATTTTGGCACCAATTATTGGAGGGCAATTGTTACAGTTTACAACGTGGCGCGGTGTCTTCATCGTCCTTGGGGCAATTAGCATATTCATGTTAATCTCAGCTACTTTCGTATTGCGCGAAACATTACCTCCTGAAGAAAGAGAAACGGGTGGTTTGTCAGGGACTTTGGCGACGTACGGGAAATTGTTAAAGGACCGTCTGTTTATGGGATATGCATTGTCACAAGGATTAGTAACAGCGGCAATGTTTGCATACATTTCGGGCTCACCATTTGTGTTGCAGAACATATACGGAGCATCACCACAGCAATTTAGTTTATTTTTTGCGATTAACGGCATCGGTATTATTATTGCTAGTCAGGTAACGGGTCGTTTAGCGGGGAAAGTAAATGAGAAGACATTATTTGTTGCGGGTATTATTATCGCAGCTGTTGGTGGTCTATCTTTACTACTGACAATTGTATTAGGAATAGGTTTAATTGGTGTTTTATGTTCGTTATTCCTTGTCGTATCAAGTGTCGGGGTTGTATCAACAACTGGGTTCTCATTAGCGATGAGAAATCAGAAGCAAGCTGCAGGAACAGCATCAGCTTTATTAGGTTTATTACAGTTTATTTCAGGAGCTCTTGTTGCTCCGCTAGTAGGTATCGGTGGAAGTAATACAGCATTACCGATGGGTGTTGTTATTGCGCTTTGTGAAGTAGGAGCAGTGTTATGTTATCTATTTATGGCTAGAAGAAGTGAGAAGCAGTTTGAACTGCAACAAAAACAAAATCTAGAGGCTTAACAAAAAAGAACTGATTCAAAGGGAATGTTTGGATCAGTTCTTTTTTTCATTTCTTTGAAATACCTCATACAGTTTTGTAAGGTGATGTAGTAAAGCATTGCAAAAGTTATTTGTATAAAGTGACGATACTGTGACAAACATGTTGGTATATATATTACGATGTCGTCTTAAGTGTAAAAAGTAGGATGTTCTCGGTATAATAACAAGTGGAGATAAAAGAAACTATAATGAGTAATAGTTGTAGATAAAAGGAGAAGAAGAGATGAAGAAGGTTTTGGGTATTGCCGTAATGGGAGGAATGCTCCTTCTAGCAGGGTGTAATGGAAATAAAGATACGAAAGAACTGAAAGAAAAGGTAGAGCAATCTACAGAACAAACAGAAGAGATGAATGAATACCGTGCAGTACATGAAAAATATGATTTGAAAATGAATAAAGAAATTAATAAAGCACTGCAGTTATTTGAAGTAGCAAAAGAAAAGGGCGGTAAGGAAATAACGACTGCTACATATAAAGAAGATGTGCAAAAGGTAACAACGAGCATGTTAGAAGATATTGATCATATACGTAAAGAAATTCGTGTGCCGAAGTCGAAAGAGCAAGAACATGAAGTATATATTGGTTTCTTGAATGAATCGGAGCAAGCGATGAAAAAATTACAGAAGTTAGCTAAAGAAGAAGATTCATCGTTGATTCGTGATATAGAAATTAATTTTGCAACAGCATCGACATACTATAAACGTTTTCAAGCAGAAACGAAAAAATAACCTTGCCTGTGCAAGGTTATTTTATTTCTCTTTTGTATTCTTTTTTCGTTCCATCAGAGAAGACAACTTCTAAATCGAATTTTTGATAGTCTTTATCAAGTTTGAACACGTTCACTACTTGATCGATTACTTCTTGGTCAGGAGTGTCTTTATCAAATTTTAATTCTTGTAGAAGTGGGCTTAATTTTGTAATAGCCTCGTCACCTGTAAACTTTGCATTTGTTTTATGATCTTCAAGCTTTGCTTCCATTTTCTTATCAGCCGCTACATTTTTATAATCAGCTTCGTAGTCTTTCTTCGTATCTTCATAGTCTGCATCTAAACTAAATTCATTAAAGTTTAATTTTAAATCTGCAGGAGCCTCATTTTTTGCTTCTTCAGTCGTCTTTTTATTAGAAGTTGTGTCTTCTTTTGCAGGAGCTTTACATCCTGTTAATGCAGGTACTAGCATAAGAGCTAATAAAACTGATAGTAGAATTCTCATTATAAATTCCTCCTTATGTAAATTCGTTCTATACAAGTTTTTCCCAAAAACATGTAATTATGTATGTGTTGAAAATAAATTATTATTCTGCAGTCACAAGGGCTAATCCGCAATTTAAATCAAAAACGATTTGTATGTATATGGTAAATTGAAGTTGTGAGGGAGGGACTAAAATGCATGAAGAATATAAAGAGATAATAAAAAAATCAATTGAATATATAGAGAATCACTTACATGAGGAGCTTACAACAGAAAGAGTGGCATCTCACAGTGCAGTATCGATGTACCATTTTCATCGCATCTTTCAAAGATATGTTGGGATGAGTGTAACGGATTATATTCGAAAGAGAAGGTTAACTCATGCTGCACAAGTTTTAGTGTCAACGGAGAGAGCTGTTATTGATATTGCAGTGCAATACGGTTTTTCCTCACAAGAGGCATTTACGAGAGCTTTTAAAAGAATGTTTCAATTGCCACCAAAGAAATATCGAAAGTACTTCCAGTCATTTTATATAGAAAGAGAGGGTGTTTCAATGCAAAAAGGTATACCAAAAGGATGGATCTTAAGTGGAAGTCATCCTGCTGAATATGAGATGGGTTTAGATTATGAAGTTGTCCATCAAGGAAAAGTATCTGCATACATAAAAGCAAAAGAGAATGTTACGCACGGAGGATTTTCGACATTAATGCAAATGTTCAGAGCGGATAAATATGTAGGGAAGAGATTACGTTTTACAGCATTTGTTAAGAGTGAAAGCGTAAGAGATTGGGCAGGATTGTGGATGCGAGTAGATGGAAAAGATACAGAACCGCTCGCTATGGATAATATGCAAAATCGCCCAATTAAAAATACGAATAACTGGCAATCGTACTCGGTTGTATTAGATATAAAAGAAGGAGCGCTTGGTATTGCATTTGGTGTTTTATTATCAGGGGAAGGTTGTGTGTGGCTAGATAGTATTCGATTTGATGAAGTAGATGAAAAAATTCCTTCAACAGATTTGGCAGAGAACTTTTATGAAACACTTTTAGAAGAACCGGTGAATCTACAATTTGAAGAAGTAGAAAAATAAAAACAAGGAGAAAAGATATGTTCAAATATGTAAAACTAATAAGTATTAGTATAGTAATATCGTCTTGTATTATGGGAATTAATTATTTAGTTAGCTATCTTTGGTCAGGGCATATACCTTCTTTGACGTGGAGAACATATTTAATGTTTGTGTTTATATTTATGATGAGTTTTGGTTCAATGCAAAAAGAAGGAAAAGAGGATTATTGAAAATAGTCTTCTTCGCATTTCTTTCATTAACACAAATGTTTCTAACTGTGTTTGGAAACGCAGGTATGATTTTTAATATTATCTCGCTATCACTACAACTTGTAAGTTCGGGTGTAATTGTACCGCATGAAATGCTTTCTAAAACATATCAAACAATGGGTGAAGTATTTCCCGCAACATATGCAGCAAATGGCTATTATACAATAATATTTGGGGGAGTTAGTCTAGAGAAAAATATTATTTCATTATTAGTCATTATATTAGTTACGCAATTGGTAGCGGTAATTACTGTATCTATAAAAGGAATAGTAAAGAGAAGAAGTCATGTAGTTAAAGAAGTATAAAATAAAAAGGTATCCTGTGATTGGATACCTTTTTATTTTATTATTTTGCAACTTCTGTCCACTTGTAGTTAAATTCACCACCGAAGTCAGTTGTTACAAGTCCTTTAATGAAAGAGCGTTGTAAGTAAGAACGACCTTGTTGGTATAAAGGAGCGACAGCGCCGTCTTGTAATAGAATTTTTTCAGCTTGCTTCATTGCTTCAAAGCGTGCTTTTTCATCGCCAGCTAAATCTGTTTTCACTTTATGAATTAGCTCATCGTACTCTTTGTTAGAGTATTTATCGAAGTTATAAGCACTATCTGTTGTAAATAGATCTAAGAATGTAATTGGATCAGCGAAGTCAGGGCCCCAGCCGTCAATACCAATTTCATAGTCACCACTTAATAGTAGTTTTAGCTGTTGTTTACGTGGTTGTGGTTTTAAGTTCACTGTTAATCCGTTTAAGTTCTTTTCTAATTCACCTTTTAAATATTCACCAGTCTTTTTAGCTAAAGCATTGTCACTTGTTAATAGTTCGATTGTTACTTTGTCAGTACCAAGTTCTTGTTTTGCTTTTTTCCAGTTTTCTTTCGCTGTTTTCACATCATCCTTGACTAGATTTCCATTTTCTTTACGGAAGTCGTTGCCTTCTGGGCTCTTTGCGAATTTCGCAGGAACCATTCCTTCAGCTGGAATAGCACCGTTATTTAAAATTGTTTCTACGTAAGCTTTTTTATTCATTGCGCCGTTAATAGCAAGGCGTGCATGTTGATTTTTTAATGTTTCATTTTTTTGATTTAATCGTAAGAATTGAATGCCGACTTCAGCGCGTTCCTTGAAGTTTGGATCGCTCTTATATTTATCAACAAACTCTGCAGTTAAAGCAACACGATCAATTTGTCCTGAATCATATAAGTTCACTTCTGTAGACTTATCTTTAACGACATTGAAGTTGATTTCTTCTAGTTTTACAGTTTTAGCATCCCAATAGTTAAGGTTTTTCTTCAATTGGAAGCTTTGTTCATGTTTCCAGTTCTCTAATGTGAAAGCACCGTTGTAAATTAAATGATTTGTTTCTAAACCATATTTATCGCCTTGAGACTTTAAGTACTCTTCATTAATTGGTAAGAATGTTGAGAATGTCGTTAAGCTTAAGAAGTAGGGAACAGGACGGTCTAGTTGTACTTCTAACGTTTTGTCATCAACAGCTTTGACCCCTAGTTGATCAATTGGCAATTGTTTTTGGTTTATTTGTTTCGCATTCTTTATATCGAAGAATAAGAATGCGTATTCAGCTGCTGTATCAGGATTTACGGCACGTTGCCAAGCGAAGGTAAAGTCCTTTGCTGTAACAGGAGTACCGTTTGACCATTTTGAATCACGCAGATGGAATGTATATTTTGTTTTATCGGGACTAATGTCAACCGACTCAGCGACACCAGGAACCGGTTTATTATCTTCTCCCATTGCATATAACCCTTCAAAAACATTGCGCATTACGTTCATGGATTCCCCATCCGTTGCTTTTGCAACATCCATTGTTGGAATTTCTGAAGCGAATGATAAGTTAATTGCCTGTTTATCAGGTGCTTTATCGTTTGCTTTCGCTCCGCTTGCATTATCTTTATTTCCCCCGCAAGCAGTTAGTAATAGACTTGCCCCTAAAACAGATGCAACAACAGGTACAACTTTTTTCTTCATTGTTCGTTCCTCCCTAAATGTGTTGTTCGTAACGTCATAATGTCCGTGTCTTGAAGTGGCTATAGAAGGAGATAAAACCTATTATAAATATTTGTTTATAGGTAATCATGTGTTCTATATGTATATACATGTTGAACTATAATCTATCGTTATGTGTTTCAACGTAGTAGACATTATATTTTGATGGTGAAATATTTTGTTTCTTTGATTATTTAGAATATTAGCACTGGAAAGAACTATATGCCAATAGTAAAAATAGATTGTTAATTTCTTAGAATAATATATTAAAAAAGCAGATTCTCATGTGTGAGAGAACCTATTTTTAATATATTTTGCTAAAAAAACAATTGGTGTGGGCTAATAATAAGTGGGGATGAAGAACCCCCCACTTATTAAAGTTTCACTTTATTTTTCAATTTTTGCCCACTTGAAGTTTAATTGACCTGCAAAGTCTACTTGCACAATTCCTTTCACATAAGAACGTTCTAAATAAGATTCGCCTTTTTGGTAAAGAGGAGCGATAACAGAGTCTTTAAATAATATTTTCTCGGATGCTAGTAATGCTTCCCAGCGAGCTTTTTCATCACCAGCTAAAGTTGTTTTCACTTTTGCTATTGTTTCATCGAATTCCTTATTAGAGTAATGATCTAAGTTATAAGGGTTATTCGTTGTAAATAGCTCAAGGAATGTAATTGGATCCGTAAAGTCAGGGCTCCAGCCATCAATTCCGATTTCGTAGTCACCTTTTAATAAAAGCGAAACTTGTTGCTTACGCGGTTGCGGTTTTATATTTACTGTTAATCCATCTAGATTCTTTTCTAGTTGTCCTTTTAAGAATTCACCAGTTTTCTTATCAAGGTCAGCATCACTCGTTAATAATTCTAATGTTATCTTTTCCGAACCAAGCTCTTGTTTAGCTTTTTTCCATAACTCTTGTGCAGATTTTGTATCAACTTTTGTTAAATCGCCGTTTGCAGTACGGAAGTCTTTTCCTTCAGGTCCTTTTGCAAAGTTTTTTGGAACGAGACCAAATGTTGGTGTAGATCCATCATTTAATAACGTATTTACAAAGGATTTTCTATCAATTGTTTGATCAATTGCTTGGCGTGCAGAAACGTTTTGAAGCACTTTGTTTTGTTGATTCATACGTAAAAATTGTACGCCTACGTTTGGACGTTCTTTAAAGTTAGCATCCTTTTTATATTTATCGACGAAGTCAGATGTTAGTTTTATACGATCTAATTGTTTTGACTCGAATAAATTTACTTCTGTTGATTTTTCTTTTACGACGTTAAAATTGATTTCTTCTAGTTTGACAGTATCTTTATCCCAATAGGTAGGGTTTTTCTTGAATTTAAAGCTTTGTTCGTGCTTCCAATCGCTTAGTGTAAAAGCTCCGTTGTACAAGATTGTATTATCTTCTAAAGCGTACTTATCACCTTGTGCTTTAAAGAATTCCTCGTTAATTGGTAGAAATGTTGGGAATGCTGTTAAGCTAATAAAATACGGAACAGGACGCTCCAATTCTACCTCAAACGTATGGTCATCAACTGCTTTTACACCAAGTTGGTCGGCTGGAAGTTCTTTGTTGTTAATTTTTGTTGCGTTTTTAATATCAAAGAATAGAAATGCATATTCAGAGGCTGTTGCTGGATCTACGGCTCTTTGCCAAGCGAACACAAAATCTTTAGCTGTAACAGGAGTGCCGTTTGACCATTTTGAATCTCGCAAATGGAATGTGTATTTCGTTTTATCGCCACTTACTTCATGAGATTTTGCAACACCAGGAACAGGTTTGTTACCTTCACCAAGATTATACAAACCTTCAAATACGTTTCTCATTACTTGACCAGAATCAGTATCTGTAGCACGAGCCGTATCCATTGTTCGTATTTCAGTAGGTGAAGATAAGTTTAAAACCTGTTTACTAGGTGCCTCGTCTTTTGCATTTGCTCCGCTTGCTTCGTTTTTATAACTACCGCAACCAGTTAATAAAATACTTACTCCTACAACTGATGCAATACCGGGTACAAACTTCTTTTTCATTTGATTTTCCTCCTAAATAATTAAGTTTGGATGATGATGAGGGAAATGAAAAATAAAAAATCCCTCTTTTCATATTGAGAAAGAGGGATTTTTACGTACAAGTTATGCACCCGTATATAAACGAAGTCCCTCATTCTATCTTTCAAGCATAAAGCTTGCAGGAAGTGGCACAGTATTCAAAATGAACCTGTTGCCGAGGTTTCAAAGGGCCAGTCCCTCCACCTCTCTTGATACAATGAGTAAACGAATAAATTTTATTAATTTTTGTGTTTCTTTGATAATTCAAAATCTTACACCTTGAATAATGAAGTGTCAACTGAATGGAATATAGTTTAAATTTTCAGTTTTCTTAAATAAAAAGACCACTGCATATGGCAGTGGTTTTTCTACTAGAAGTTAAAGTTATCTGGATCTGGACCAACGCGACGGTCTTCATTTAAAGCTTGAATTGCTTTCATATCATCAGCACTTAATTCAAAGTCGAAGATGTTTGCATTTTCAATAATGCGATGTTCTTTAATTGATTTAGGAATTGTTACAACTTTGTTTTGTAAATCCCAGCGTAAAATAATTTGCGCAGTTGATTTATTATATTTTGTCGCAATTTCTTGTAACGTTGGATTATCTAGTAGTTGTCCTTGCATTAATGGTGACCAAGCTTCAAGCTGGATATTATGTTCTTTACAGAATGCATGTAACTCTTCTTGTGCTAAACGTGGGTGGTATTCCACTTGGTTGACCATTGGCTTAATTTCAGCAATTTCAAATACGTCTTGTAAGTGGTGAATGTGGAAATTACTCACACCGATAGCGCGAACACGACCATCTTTATAAAGTTTTTCTAATGCTTTCCATGATTCAGTATATTTCCCTTTTACAGGCCAATGTACTAAATATAAATCTAAATATTCTAGACCTAATTTCTCTAATGTAGTTTCAAATGCTTGAAGTGTTGTTTCATATCCTTGATCGCTATTCCATACTTTTGAGGTAATAAATAATTCTTCACGTGAAACACCGGATTCACGAATCGCTTGTCCAACGCCTTCTTCATTTTGATAGATTGCTGCAGTATCGATGCTGCGGTAGCCATTTTTAATTGCTGCTTTTACAGAATCAATTACTTCTGAACCATCTTCTACTTTAAAAACACCTAAACCAAACCAAGGCATTTTTACACCGTTATGTAATGTTGTATAGTCTTTTAAACTTGTTAAAATCATATTATTTCCCCCTAGCTTTTTTGTTTGTTGCTTCTACTGCTTTTTGAATTGCCTCTGAAAAATTATACTCGTATAAAGTTTTGAGACCCTCAGCTGTGGAACCACCTGGCGTTGTTACTTGTTCGCGGAGGTTAGCTGGATTTTGCGTTTGTTCGAGCATAGAAGCAGAGCCAGAAATCATTTGAATGACAAGATGTTTTGCGGTTTCTTCATCGCCTCCATAACTTTTTGTTGCTTCAATTAAGCTTTCAGCAAAGTAATAAAGGAAGGCTGGTGCACTTCCAGTAACTGCAGTAAGCTGATGAACTTCTTCCTCAGTACAAAGTTGCGAAGTACCAATACCTTTTAAAAGTAGTTGCAGGGTTTCTTGATGTATCTCGTTTACTGATTGTCCCATTGTATATAAGGAGATAGACTTTCCAATTTCAGCAGCTGTATTAGGCATAATCCAAGCAACAGGCGTGCCTTTTGGGAGTCTAGCTTCTAAATAAGATGGTCCAATGCCAGCTGCTACTGTTACGACTAGTTGATTTGATAGTAACGGAGATAGCTCAGCTAATAACTCTTCATGAGCAGAAGGTGGCATTGCTAAAACAACCGTATCAACAGATGTAACATGCTGCTTCCAATCTGTTGTAGTAGACACATCATATCGCCCTTGTAATTGCTTTAGCTTTTCTACGTTGCTTCGGTTAGAAACGATAATTTCTTCGATGTATTCTTTGCTTGTTTTAAGTAATCCGGAAAATATAGCTTCTGCCATACGACCAGCACCAATAAATAAAATTCGATGTTTAGTTAGCATATCCTTTATTCCTTTCTAGTAGAGATATGTTATAAAAACGATATCATCTTTAAGAGAATTTTGTAAAAAGAAAAGACTTACCGTAGATGGAATGGATAATGAGAAGGCGGAAATTCATGGTAAAGGAAGGAGCTATTCCTTATATTGGTTTATACATCATGCTAATATTAACTGTTATTAATCTCTTTATATGTGTAGCTGGTTTGCTAGAGTGGAAGAGCAATTATAAGGGACAAGAACATAAAAATAACTATATCTAGAAAATAATTAGAATTGAAAAACCCCTGAAGCATATATGCTTCAGGGGTTTACTAATAGAATATAAGATTATGCTTTTGTCATACCAAGTAATACAGCGCCGCCGATAATTAAAACACTACCTAGTGCAATAAAGATCAATTGACGTTTTGTTTTCTTTTCACCTAAGAATACAATCGCACCGAATGTTGAGATAACGATTCCAGTTTGAGATAATGGGAAGCTTGTTGCTACTCCAACACGTGGTAATGAAAGAAGTAAGAATAAGTTTCCAGTTCCCCATAGTAAACCAGACAAAGCATTACGGATTGCATATTTGTTAAATGGTTTATGTTTAGACGTCAGTACAACCGCACCAACAAACATACCAACTGCTTGTGGTAAGATAGCAGACCAACCATCAATATTATACCAACGAATAATTATTACATATACAAGATAGCCGAAAGTAGAAACAATTAAAGTAAGAAGTCCTTTTTTCAATTGTCCAGGTGGCTGAGCATTTTCTTTATCATCTAATGATGTGAATACAACACCAACTACGATTAATAGGATTGCAATCGTTCCCAGAATGATTGTTGTCGTAGTAGTCCACTCACGGAAAGCGATAACCCCAAAGATAGAAGTTGCAACAAGTTGCATACCAGTAGAAATCGTTACAGTAGTTGAAACACCTAGTTTTTCAACTGTTTTTAATTGGTTTACTTGTCCTAAAGCCCAGAATAAACCTGAGATAAAACCAACAATTAAGATTGTCATTGTTAAAGCTGGTTGAGTAAATACATACATAATTGTTGCGAAGAATAGAGCACCGATTGTCATACCTACCGTTTGGCTATATGCACCACCGCCCATTTTTACGCTTACTAATAAGATGTTTCCCCATGCAATTGCAGGAAGAAGCGCTAATAAAATGTCCATTACAAGACTCCCTTCGGTTTGCTATACCAATATAGTTACATATCGTTCTAACGATCGGTAATGCACCACTAATAGAGTAGAAGATTACCGATCGCTAAAACAGGATGAAGAATTCACGATATAAATGCGTTTTCATTTCTTCATTTTTTGAAACACCTCCATATAATAACAGGAAATTGCCTATTTTAGAAAGTGAATTCAAATAAAATGTCTATTTTAATAAGAGGTAAAATTCAGTTATTTCCCATTGGTATATTTTATTTCCTAAGAAATAAAGAAGCAGCTTTGACAAAAGCTGCTTTAAGAGTTAGTGATTCTTTTATTAATAAGTTGAATACATAGTAGAAATACGAGTGACATACCGATAGTAATAACTACAAGTGTCCAGGCGAGTTGCATATTACTTGCATCAATAGCCATGTAAATTGCAGTTGGGATTGTCTGTGTTTTACCAGGAATGTTCCCGGCAAACATAAGTGTAGCACCAAACTCTCCGAGTGCGCGGACAAAGCTCAAAATCATCCCGCTTAGTAATGCGGGAAATGCGAGTGGAAGTGTAACGTGTAGAAAAACTTGATATTCACTTGCGCCAAGGTCACGAGCACTTTCTTCAATTTGTACATTTGCGATAGAAAACCCTGTTTTCGCTGATTGGTACATAAGCGGAAATGCAACAACTGTAGAAGCGATGATCGCAGCAGTAGATGTGAACATAATAGACTGCTGAAATAATGATTCAATCCACTTTCCGATCGGGCTGTTGTTTCCAAAGATGATAATGAGAAAGAAGCCGATAACAGTTGGTGGAAGTACCATTGGTAATAAAAATATGGTTTCTAATAGTACTTTATATCGCCATGAGGAGCGAGCTAGTGCTCGCCCGACAATTGTCCCTAAAATTGTAACGAGAATAGTGGCACACGCAGCTACTCTTAAAGATAGAAAGACAGGCGATAAAATAGCATCAATGCTCATAGTAATTACGACAGGACTGTAAATCCATATTTCTTAAAGATAGATTGTGCATCTTTTGACTGCAAATACTCATAAAATGAGGTCGCCTCTTTCTTATGTTTAGATTCCTTTATAACACCTAAAGGATAGTGGATTGGCTCATGAGAAGTAGCTGCTGCTGTCTCACCAATCTTTACTTTATCCGAAATGAGAGCATCTGTTTTGTATACGATACCAGCATCGACATTCCCTGTTTCTACATATGTTAACACTTGGCGAACATCTTTTGTAAATACGACTTTATTTTGAACATCATTCCAAAGGTTTTCGTGTGTTAGAGAAGCCTTTGCATATTTGCCAGCAGGTACAGATTCAGGTGTACCAAGTGCAATTTTTTTGATTTTCTCATCTTTTAAATCTTGAAATTTTGTAAGAGAACTATCTTTAGGAATGACTAGAACTAGTTCATTTCCAAGAAGATTTTTCCCTTCTTTTTCATTAATGAATCCTTTTTTTACAAGGGTTTGGAATTTATCTTCTGCTGCTGAGAAGAATAAATCAGCAGGTGCACCTTGTTCAATTTGTTGTTGAAGTGCTCCAGAAGCACCGAAGTTAAAAGAAAGTTTGATATTTGGCTCTTTTTCTTTATATTGTTTTTCGATTTCTTTTAATGCATCTTGTAAGCTTGCAGCAGCTGAGATAGTCAGTTCAACTGTTTTATCCTCTTTAGCAGCTGAATTTGTATGCTTTTCCCCACTTGTACAAGCAGCGCTAAATATAAGAAGGAAAGAAAGTATAAGTGCCCCGATGGAACGTAATATAAATTTATTCATAAAAAAATACCCTTTCATTTTGATACATTTAATTATAACTAAATATAACTAAATATAACTAGTTATAATTGAATATAATTTGAACATATATCTATTTTTTAAAAATAGGAGAAATATTCTTTTCTTTGTTACAATGAAAGGAGAAAGTGAGGAATCGTCTATGGATCATCATTCCTACACAACGGAAGAAGTAGCAAAGCGATTAAAAGTATCGAAATTAACTGTATACGACTTAATTAAAAAAGGAGAACTTCCTTCTTATAGAGTTGGTAGACAGATGCGCATTGATGCAGCAGATTTAGATCAATATATAAAGCAAATGAAAACAGGAAAGGTACAAGTTAATCCTGTAAAAAACGATGGTAGTAGTAACTTGAACACGTGTATTATTAGTGGTCAAGAACTAACGTTAGATATGTTAGCTAAACGTATAGAAAATCGTTTGCCAAGTTCTAATGTTTTAAGAGCGTATCAAGGTAGCTTAACAAGTTTGGTGAAAATGTATCAAGGAGAAGGAAGTATCGTTAGTTTGCATTTGTTTGATGGTGAAACGGGTACATATAATATTCCTTACGTAAAACGCATTTTAGTAGGACAGCCATGTATTATGATTAATTTATTGTCCAGAAATGTGGGATTTTATGTCCGAAAAGGAAATCCGAAGAGAATAAAGACATGGGCTGACATATCCGGGTCCACTATAAAGTTTGTGAATCGAGAAAAGGGTTCTGGTATTAGAGTGTTAGTGGATGAACAATTACGAATCCAAAAATTAAATAAAGCTGATATTAGTGGATATGAATGGGAAGAATCGAATCATCTTGGTGTTGCCACGCAAGTTGCAAATGGAAAAGCTGATGTAGGAGTAGGTTCAGAAAAGTTTTCGCAAATTGTAAATGTGGACTTTATTCCGATCATGAAAGAACAGTATGATTTAGTAATTTTGAAGAATAAAGAAAATGAAGAGCTGATTGAAGTTGTGAAAGACATTCTGCAATCGGAAGAATTTCATAATGAATTAAATGCGATTGGCGGATATGATATTACGAAAACGGGTCAAATTATATATGAAATAAAGTGAAACTTTAATCAGTGGGGGGGTTCTTCATCCCCCACTGATTATTAGCCCTCACCAATCGGACTTTAATGGGCAGCCTGATCCCCACCTAACTTCTTTGCTTTCGCTGAATTTCGAGGTGGGGGTCTTACTGCCCATTAAAGCGGGACAAACTAAAAAGCTGCTTGTCTATAAGACGAGCAGCTTTTTCTATATATAAAGGGGTTTGGGGAAACAAAGTGTTAAATAAGACCTTGAGCAAGTGTATAAATGAAAGCCGTAAGAAGAGTAGCTCCACTTGCAAGTCCGATAAAGTCTGATTTGTTGAAAGTAATGTTGTTCATTATAATCTCTCCTTATTTGTTTAATGTAGTTGCAACAGCTTTTGCATCGACAAGTGCGGATAGCACCATGCCCATTGTATTTAAAAATTTATTTGATTTCATATTGTTCATCATGCGTATCCGCTCCTTTTCGAATTGTTGTTGCCCTGCTTATGTCTTAATTATAGGGAATATGGCTACTTGCAACTATCGAATTAGCTTACGAAAGACTTACACTTTTGTAAGAAAAAAAGACATTCATGTAAGAATGTCTTTCACAGCATATTGATATGATGATGGTCTTCAATTGTTTTTAAAAAACTACGCATTGAATTTGTCATATAGCTATCTTTACGGCGTATGAAAACCGTTGAAATACTGCCGTATTTTTCAGGGATTGCATGACAATGTACCTTACCTGCTTTAGAAAGATGATGGACAGCAGACTGTGGTACGAGTGTAATTCCGAGACCGAGTGCAACACTGTTTAATATTGTCTCTAATATATTGAATTCCATAATTCTTTTTGGTAGCAAACCTTCATCTTTAAGCCAACGTTCTAGTTTGGAGCGGTATCCACATCCTTGGTTAAAAACGAGTAGAGGCGTTGTTGTAAATTCTTCTATATGAAAGGCTTTATTTTGTGTTATAAGCATTAATTTCTCTGTACTAACATCGTATTGTTCGATTAGTGGATGTTTAATAGGACCTGATATAAAGGCGCCATCTAATTGATGATCAAGTACTTCTCTAATTAATTCTTCTGTTAGACCCGCTTGTAATGATAAATCGACATTCGGATAGCTTTTATAGTAAGAAGATAAAATGGTAGGCAGTGTACTTACTGTTTCGACTGTACCGATTTTTAATATACCAGAAGGTGTTTCGCTATCCAAAAATACTTGTTTTAGTTCGTCGACATCTTGCAAAATTTTACTAACATAAACGAGCATTTTTCTTCCTTCAGCTGTTAAAGTCATTCCTCGTTTATGGCGGTAAAAGAGTGGGGTTTTTAATTCGTTTTCTAGTTGTTTAATACGTGCAGTTACATTTGATTGTACATAATTTAATTCCTTTGCTGCACTACTTACACTCCCCTGATCGGCAACGCTTTTAAAGATTTGTAAGTCTCGTAATTCCATTTTGTAATCCCCCTTGATGTTAACTATCATTATAAATGATAGTTAACATCATTTTGAATCATTTTACGTGATATATTTTTTCTTTTACAATTCTCTTTGTGCAAATAGAAAGAAACGGGGATTGCGGTGAGGAGAGGTCAAATGATAATAGGGGCTTTAGCGTGTTTAATTGCGAGTATGTCATGGGGAGCGATGTTTCCAGTTGCTGATCATGCGCTAGAATACATAGATCCATTTTATTTTTCGCTTATTCGCTATGGAGCAGTGGCGATAATGCTGATTGTATTGTTGTTAATGAAAGAAGGAAAACAGGCATTTCGTTTAGAGGGAAGAGGAAAGTTACTCGTCTTTTTTGGAACGATGGCATTTACAGTATATAATGTCCTCATATTTTTAGGGCAAATGTTGATGGGTAAGTCGGGTGTAATGGTAGCTTCCATTATGGAAGCACTTATGCCGATGATTTCTATTTGTATTTTATGGGGATATAAGCATATAAAACCGAAGAAGTATATGATAACGAGTATGGTTATTGGTTTTGTAGGAGCTGTGTTTGTTATTACAAAAGGTGACATGAGTTTCTTTGTAACATTGAAAGATAATATGTTCCCATTAGCATTTATATTTATTGGTGTTGTAGGCTGGGTTATTTATACGATGGGTGGTCAAACTTGTAGTGATTGGTCAACATTACGTTATTCTACGTTGACGTGTGTATTCGGTACGACTGTTACAGCGATTATAACGGTAATTATTACGTCGCTTGGATATATTTCAGTTCCGAGTATGGGAACGATTTCTATTGTGAAATATGATTTGTTATTTATGATGACATTGCCAGGTATTGTAGCGCTACTTGCTTGGAACTATGGTGTGAAAATTTTATCATCCATTAATGGAATTTTATTTATTAATTTTGTACCAATTACGACTTTAGCTATTATGATGCAAGGGTATCAAATCACAATGTTTGATATTATAGGGACTGTACTTGTTATTGCAGCGCTTATTCGCAATAACGTTTGTCAGAGAAAAGAAGAAAATATAAATAAGAGAGTTTTACAAGAAGAACAATTACGTCAAGCTGTTTAATAGGCAAATGGAGGATTTTACATGTTAGAAAGTTTATTGTTTTTCTTCGCCGTGGGAGTTGCCTGTGAGCTTGCAGCAATTAATCGAAATGGTCGTAAAAAGATAAAACAACAAGCTGAGCTGATACAGCTTTTAAAAGAATTGAAAGAAAGAAAAAATTAAAAAGACGACCGGGCATAGACGGTCGTCTTTTTCTATATAAAGGGGAAAGGGGACACAAAGTTATACAAGCGTAGCAGCGTAAATAAAAGCAGTAAGAAGAAGAGAGCCGCTAGCTAATCCTAAAAAGTCTAATTTGTTAAAAGTGATGTTATTCATAATGAGTTCTCCTTACTTGTTTAATGTATAAGCAACAGCTTTTGCGTCGAAAAGAGCTGATAATACCATGCCCATTGTATTTAAGAAATTGTTCGTTTTCATATTGTTCATCATATCAATCGACTCCTTTTCGAATAGTTGTTGCCCTGTTTCTGACTTAATTGTATGAAATATAGTGAGAAGTAACTATCGAATTAGCTTACAAGAAAATTACACTTTTGTAAGAATTGAAATTTAACAATTCATACTTATTTTTATTACCAACTCCTAAAACTTAGTGTTATAATTGTTGTAAGAATATGATTATACTTCGGATGTTTAGAAAGGAACGAAATAAATGTATAAACCAATTACATTTTTGTTGAAATATATATTTAAAACAGCTGGGAAAGTAGAAGTGCAAGGAAGAGAAAAGCTACCAGAAGGTGGTCCGTATGTTGTTGCGTGTACACATACAAGTTTTATGGATGTATTAATGTTAGCTACAGGGATGTACCCAACAGAGATTCATTACATGGCAAAAAAAGAATTATTTGAAGGGAAATTCAAAAATTGGTTCTTTAAAAATGTAAATGCATTCCCTGTAGATCGCGCGAATCCGGGACCGAGTACACTTAAAATTCCATCACGTTTATTAAAAGAAGGAAAGGTAGTAGGGATTTTTCCGAGTGGAACGAGATCAGCGGAAGATGTTTCATTAAAAGCGGGTGCTGTGACAATTGCGATGCGTTCTAATGTACCTTTAGTGCCGGCAGCTTATGTTGGTCCATCAAGTGTAAAAGAATTAATAAAGGGGAAAAAGGCACAATTGATTTTTGGAGATCCGATTCAAATTGAGGCTGGAGAACAAATAGATCGAAAAACCGCTATGAAAATGATGACAGATCAATTAAATGAGAAGTTTGAGGAGTTAAAAGAAGCTTTGCAATCAAATCAAAAATAAGAAAAGACGACCGGGCATAGACGGTCGTCTTTTCTATTACTATTTATAATAAAGGGGAAAGGGGACACAAAGTTATACAAGCGTAGCGGCGTAAATAAAAGCAGTAAGAAGAAGCGAGCCACTAGCTAGTCCTAAAAAATCTAATTTGTTAAAAGTGATGTTATTTATAATATATTCTCCTTACTTGTTTAATGTAGAAGCAACAGCTTTTGCGTCGATAAGAGTGGAAAATACCATGCCCATTGTATGTAAGAAATTGTTCGTTTTCATTTTGTTCATCATATTAATCCGCTCCTTTTCGAATGGTTGTTACCTTGTTTCTGACTTAATTGTATGAAATGTTGCGGAAAGTCACTATCGAATTAGCTTACAGAAAAATTACACTTTTGTAAGAGAAACGAATGAAGGTGTAATGATAAGAAGATTTGACATATGTTCATGAGATTCATTAAGTTAAAGATAGAGGTGAGTGTATGGCTAATATTAAAGATATAGCAAAGATAGCGGGAGTTTCAGTTACGACTGTTTCGAGAGTGTTGAATGATCACCCATATGTAAGTGAAGAAAAAAGGAAAGCGGTTATAGAGATAGTTGAGAAATTGAATTACTCGCAAAACGCAAATGCTGTTCATTTATCAAAAGGAAAGACGAATATTGTTGGTGTGATTTTACCGTATATTAATCATCCGTGTTTTGATGCGATGGTGAGCGGAATGATGGAGATTGCGTTAACTCATAATTACAGAGTGTTACTTTGCCAAACGAATTATAATAAAAAAGAAGAAATAAAAAGTTTACATATGTTAAAAACAAAACAATTGGATGGTCTTATTATTTGTTCACGTGCAAATGATTGGGAAACGATAGAACCGTATGCTTCTTACGGCACAATAATTGCTTGTGAAGATAATGATATTTCAAACATCTCAAGTGTATATACGAATCATTCAGCGGCCTTTCAATTAGGAATGGATTATTTGATTGAGAAAGGTTATAAAAAAATTGGTTATTGTACGGGAAGAAAATTAGGGCCGAGTAGTCAAAAGCGTTTTGATGTTTATAAACAGCGATTGCAATCTATAGACGAAGAGGTTAATGAAGAATGGATTTTTACAGAATGTTTTACACTAGAAGATGGTGTAAAAGTGGCTCATAAGTTAAAAGAGATACAGGATCTTCCTGAAGCATTAATAGTAGCAGGTGATGAAGTTGCGATTGGGGTTATGACAGAGGTTGAAAAACTAGGGATTCAAGTTCCTGAGGATTTAGCGATTATTGGCTTTGATAATCAACCTATCTCGCAAGTGTTACAATTGACAACTATTGATCAAAATTTAAAGGAGATAGGGAAAACTGCTTTTGAAATGTTGCATAGAAAAGTGAATGACGAGAGTTCTAAACAAGAAAAGCTGGAAATTCCATACGAACTTGTGGAACGCTCTACAGTTTAATCTTAATCCGTTATGTGTATAATCGCATAACGGATTATTTTTTTGAAATATCTTTGACAGGAAACGCGTTTCATACTTTATAAAGGAGTTAAACCGGTTTGTAATAATCCATGGATTCTTTTCAAGTGTTAATGCAATGAATAGAATTTGGAGGAATATGCATGAATGAACTTTTATCGAGTATGAAAAAGTATGTAGATGATGATGAAAAGATTCTGGCTTTTGTGGTAGGGATCTTTGAGAAGGATAATTTCATGTTATGTTATCAACATGGAATTTTTGTTGCCACTACTAGACGTCTCCTTTTTTACGGGAAATTTCCGTACTATCCTTCAACATTTGAAGAGTACTCATATTTGCATATAGATAGCATAGATTTTCATTCGTACTTTGAGTTTACTTATAATCATGAAACCATTCGCGCTAAGCATATTCAGAAAGGGAATGTGGAGCAATTTATCCATGCAGTTAGAGCAAATATGAATAATTAATCAACCCTCTGTTTAAACATAATATTTCAATTTTTAAGAGGGAAAATGCGGAATAAAAACCACTTCTAAACCTCTAGGAGATAGTGATACAATGTCAAATGGGGGGAGGGTATGAACTATGGTTAATCAACGTATAAAGGAAATAACACTAATTACAATTGGTTCATTATTATTCGCAATTGGTATTAATTACTTTGCAATTCCAAACCGTTTATCGGAAGGTGGAATTATTGGTTTAACGGTTGTTACGTACTACTTATTTGATTGGTCACCAGGGATTGTGAATTTTGCTATAAATGCAATTTTACTAGCTATTGGTTATAAATTTTTTGATAAGAAAACAATGATTTATACAATTTTAGGGATTGTAGAAACATCTTTGTTTTTATACGTTACAGAACATATTGAGTATCATGTAAATAGTGATACATTATTAGCAGCTTTATTTGCTGGTTTATTTGTGGGTATTGGATTAGGCTGTATGTTCAAAGCTGGAGGTACATCGGGAGGATCGGCAATCTTAGCTCAGTTAGCAAATCAATATTTAGGTTGGAGTGTAGGTAAAGGCGTACTAATTATTGATATTGTTGTAATTGCTGGTTCAGTATTTATAATAGGGCAAGAAAAGGCAATGTATACACTTGTAGCTGTGTTCATTGGAGCGAAGGTGATTGATTTCATTGTAGAAGGAATGGACACAAAAACGGCTGTTACGATTATTTCGAATCAACCAGACTTAATTCGTGAAACTATTACGAAAAATATGACACGCGGTGTTACTGTATTAGAAGGGCGCGGCGGATATACTGGTAAAAATAAAGAAGTTTTATATGTTGTTATTAATAAACAAGAGCTTGTTAAGTTAAAACAAGTTATTAGCCGGGTAGATGAAGATGCTTTCGTTGTTATACATGATGTACGTGATGTACTTGGCGGTGGCTTTAAAGCAAGCTAAAAGGTGAACGAGTAAATTCGTTCACCTTTTTTAATTCTTACAAAAATGTAAGTGTAATGTAATGAGATTCAATAGTAGATTTTATTCCCCCTTTTTAAAATGGATGTATATATATCCTGCAGAGGAGGAATGTTTATTATGAGGAAAAAAATGATCACTACTATAATAGCGATGATAGTGATAGTAGTAATGTTACTGCCTACGAAACTTGGACCGGTTATCGATAAATATAATCCATTTTATAAGACGAAAGAATACTATACGGTTGTGAATACAATTGGTCAGCATATTGGTGATGAGTGGTATGAATATGAATTTATTGCATTCGATGAACGTGGTAGAGAGCAGAAAATAAAGAAAACGGTTAAGCATATGTTAAAGAGAGATGAAGCATTAAAGGTTTTTGCAAAAGGACGTTACGGTGAATCGATTGAAGAGATTGAGGTTGCAAATATTCCTATAAATGCGAAGAGCAAACTTTTAACGATGAGATAGTGAAATATACCCCCGGCTATTTTTTGTCGAAAATAAAAATACTGGGTAAGGGTATTTTTGAGGTTAATAAAAAAGCCTTAGTCTATATGAAGTGCACCCCAATTGTTAGACACAGTCTAACAATTGGAGGTGCATTTTTTATGGCTAAATTTTCTTCAAAAGAAAAAATCCAAGCGGTGAAACGATATTTAGATGGTACAGAAAGTGGAAAAACAATTGCTAAATCTATAGGAGTTAACCCTAGCGTACTTCGTGAGTGGATTAGACGATATGAGTCTTCAGGTGAAAAGGCCTTTGAAAAGTGCTATACATTCTACCCAGCCCAGTATAAACTAGATGTACTTTATTATATGAATGAACACGGGACATCTATCAGAGAAACAGCGGCACTTTTCAATATACCGTCTTATGAAACACTTCGGAAATGGAAAATAGCTTATGAAACAGGAGGATTGGATGCCCTACAATCAAAGAAAAAGGGGCGTCCAACCATGAAAGATAAAAAAATAAAACCAGTAGATGAAGGATCAATCGAAGCCTTACAAGCGGAAAATGAGCGTTTACGTATGGAAAATTCATATTTAAAAAAGTTGAATGCCTTAGTTCAAAACAAAGAAAAATCACCAAACAAGACAAAGCGCAAGTAATCTACGAGTTAAGGCATGAATTTCCTATCAAGGAGTTACTTCAACTCGCAAACATTCCACGTAGTACGTACTATTACTGGATGAAACATTTTAATCGTCCTGATCCAAATGCGGAGGTAAAAGAACTGATTCAAGCTATTTATAATGAACACGATGGGTGTTATGGTTATCGTCGTATTCGTGATGAACTTATGAATCGTGGACACAAAGTAAATCATAAAAAAGTGTATCGTCTTATGAAAGAATTAGGGTTAAAATGTCTGGTTCGTATGAAAAAATATCGCTCTTACAAAGGGACAGTTGGGAAAATTGCACCAAATATTTTAAATCGCAACTTCCAAGCTGAAAAACCAAATGAAAAGTGGGTTACAGATATTACGGAGTTTAAGTTATTTGGGGAGAAGTTATACCTATCACCAATGTTGGATTTATTTAATGGTGAAATTATCACGTATACAATTGGTTCAAGACCGACCTATTCCCTTGTTTCAACGATGTTGGACCAAGCCCTTTATTGTGTAACCGATCCGGATAAACTCCTCATTCACTCTGATCAAGGTTGGCACTATCAAATGAAACAATACCGTCATTCTCTTAAGAATTGTGGCATAACTCAAAGTATGTCTCGCAAAGGAAACTGTTATGACAATGCCGTTATTGAAAATTTCTTCGGTATCATGAAATCGGAATTTCTGTATCGAAAAGAATTTGAAAGTATAACACATTTCAAACAAGAGTTAGCAAAGTATATAGAATACTATAATCATAAAAGAATTAAGGCAAAATTAAAGGGTATGAGCCCAGTACAATACCGGGCTCATACCCTAGAGGCTGCCTAATGAAACGACCTGTCTAACTTTCGGGGGTCACTTCATTATTGAGGCTGGCTTTTATTTTTTTAGTGGAAGTATAATAGGATTTTTAAATGGCTTATTACTAAACCTGTAACAAAACATAAAAATTGTATGATGTTTAGAAAATAAAACTATTAAGAATGAGGTAAGGAAGTAGAACAGAAGGTTATTGAGAAGTAGAGAAGAGTAGTATGTTGAAAACGAAGGATTAACGTATAATGAAATGTATAAATTGGATCAAATCGTTTACTAAACACTTTCACTCATAATAGTGTAATTAAGTTCAAAGGATAGGTGTATTTCATGAAAGAAGTAAGAGAATATATTGAAACAAAGAAACAAGGTGTATTGGAGCTGCAAATAAAAGAAACTGAAGAAAAGTTAGGTGCTGCTTTCCCAAATCAATATAGGGATCTTATTAAATTAGTTAATAATGCTGAAATAGGGGAATGGATACTATATCCGATTAAAGATAATAGAAATGTAACGAAAACTTGGGATGATATAGTTAGACAAAATGTTGACATGAGAGATGAGTATATGCCAGAAAACCTTATCATAATTGGTGACGATGGTTCAGGGGATAAATTGTGCTTTAAAATAAATAATGGAAAAATGGATGATGAAATATACATTTGGTATCACGCGGATGACGAAATGGAAGAAATATCTCCGAGTTTAAAAGAATTTATTATGGAAACTATTCAGGAAGACGATGTTTTTTAGTCTTAATTATTATCATTTTGTGAATCATTCTTATAAAAGGCGAGGATAGAATATGACAACAGAATTATATGGTGCACATTGCAAAGAAAGGAAAGGGTATAGAGTAATTGAAGGAAGAGGTTCATATAATCATTATTTTGGCGGTCAAGATTGTAATTTGCCAGTATGTAAGTTATGCGGTGAAAAGATGCATCAAATTCTCTGTTTTGATTTAAAAGATGGGAGACTTGCTGAACTTAAAAGTAATGAACTAAATATTTTACCATTCGTTTCATGCTTGAACTGCGCGATGGTATGGGAACCGCAATATTTTCAGTTAAGTGATGGAGGGAAAACTGTTCAAATCATACAGCAGCAAAATACAGAAGAATGGATAATGGAAGAGGAATATAAGTTACCAGTTTTATTACCAAAAACAACGGTAAAGCTTATAAATATGAAAAATGAAGATATACCTACAGATGAAGATAGTTACTGGGAAGCTTTTAACTTGTTCGGTTCTGAATATGTATGTAGATTATTAGGGGTACCGTTATATGATGATCTTCCAAAGGATTTGGCGTGTCCAACTTGTGCGAAAGAGATGAAATATGTTGCTACAATTACTCAAGATATTGAGGAACGTGGACTTATTTCAGTAGTTGATTTCCAGTTTGGGGAAATGAATATATACTATTATTTATGTATAGATTGTTTAATTATAAAAACTGAAATACAAAATACATAACAAGCCTAACATATTATGTTAGGCTTGTTTTTTGATCGCAACATCATTAAGAATTGCATCAAATATATCTTTTTGCGTAAAGTTATCTGTAAAAATAGTTTCTCTGGCAACCTTAATAGTATCGTGCGGATTATACCATTTTTGTAGGGAATCTTCACCAAATTCATGTCGTTTGTCCCTTGTGTTATGTCGTCTAATAGTTTCCTCTAATGATAAATCAAAGTAATATGCAAATGCATTTTCATCAAAATAACGAATTAATTCTTTTAACATCTCACCATACCTATGACTGTTCAATATACCTTCTAAAATAACAAATTCACATTTTCCTTTTCCGTACTTCGTAATTTCAAATAGTAAATCATGTGATAAATTACCCATTGTGTCGTGTACTCTAAGCATATCTCTACGTACAACATCCTGTGATACTAAAAGTGTCCCTTGTCCGAAATGTTCTTGTAGTTGTTTTGCAATCGTTGTTTTACCACTTGCGGAGTTTCCTCTAAGAATGATTAAAGTGGATGTAAATATAGGATTAGACATAATGTATTCCCCCCAACAGCATTAATTATATAGAAAATTTTAACAAATAAAGTGAGGAAAGTGTATAATCAATATGATGGATATTTAAGGAGGGGGTAAGATGGGGGATATATTAAAAAATGCACAACCTATATGGAAACGGACTTGGTTTCGTTATCTAGGGGCATTTTTTATTGTTCAGTTACTGTTTATCCCGCATTAACGGGCAGTAAGCCCCCCACCTCAAAATTCAGCGAAAGCGAAGAAGTTAGGTGGGGGATCAACTGCCCGTAAAAGCCCGATTGGTGAGGGCTGATAATCAGTGGGGGATGAACAAAACCCCCACTGATTAAAGTTTCACTTTATTTTGTGTGAAATCACTGGGTGGGCACCAAACTTTAGGCCAGGCGGAGAGTTTTTTAATAGAATATTAAATTCTCAATTTTTCACTGAATGGTTCACACTCTATACAATCCCGCAATTTAACGTATTTACAGCATTTTTTGCGATTACATTACTACCATATGCATTAGTAGGTGCAATGAAAGATGTAACAGCAAGAAAAAATATAAAGGAATAATAGAGGTATAATATGCTTTTTCAAAAAGAAGGTTTATTGATTAGATACGTAATGGAAGATGATGCATCTATCATTTCTAAATGGTTAACGGACCCAGCAGTCCTGCGGTATTACGAAGGACGAGATAATCCGCAATCTGTAGAAAAGGTGCTTGATCATTTTATACATAGTCCAAACAGTAATGAAAAAAGATGTTTAATAGAATTTGATACGGTTCCGATTGGTTACATACAAATGTACCCAGTGGATTCAGAGTGGAAAGCGTTATATGGCTATAAAGAATCACAAAATGTATGGGGTATGGACCAATTTATCGGTGAACCAGCCTATTGGGGAAAGGGAATTGGAACAAAACTCGTTCAGGCAGCAATTACATATATTATGGGTGAAATGGGAGCAGAAGCAATTGCAATGGATCCGAAAGTAAATAATGAACGAGCAATAAAGTGTTATGAAAAAAGTAGATTTAAAAAAGTAAAGATTTTAAAGGAACATGAGTTGCATGAGGGGAAATTAGAAGATTGTTGGATGATGGAATATAAACAATAATAATGGCTTATACAAACAAAGGGGGATGTGTGAAATGAAAAAAGCATTAATCGTAATTGATGTGCAAGCGGGTATGTATACAGCTGGAATGCCAGTACATAATGGGGGAAAGTTTTTACAAACATTGCAAGAGCTTATTAGGGAATGTCGTTCAAATGATATTCCAGTTATTTATATCCAACATAACGGTCCTAAAGATCATCCGTTAGAAAAAGGTACGGATGGATGGCGAATCCATGCGGCCATCGCTCCGCAAGAAGGAGATAATATAGTTGAAAAGACGACTCCAGATTCATTCCATAATACAAACTTAAGCGAAGTGTTACAAGAGAAAGGAATTGAACACGTTATTCTTTCGGGAATGCAAACAGAGTATTGTGTAGATACGACAACGCGCAGAGCATGTAGTGAAGGATATAAAGTAACGTTAGTGAGTGATGCGCATAGTACATTTAATACAGAAGTGTTACGTGCTGAAGATATTGTGCAACATCATAACGCAGTATTGGGAGCGTTTGCGGATGTTGTTGCATTAAAAGACTTGAAAGTGGCTGCCTCTAAATAAGAGGTAGTTTTTTTATTAGAAAAAAGCGTCAAATATTGTCGGTAAGTCGATATTTTGAAATAATCGTTTATATAATTTCACGTACCATAATGAAAATATACAAAAAAGAAGCACCACATAATTAAAAAGGGTGCTCCTGCATTAAAATGTTACTTCTTCTTGTCTTTATCCAATATATTTTGTTCTTCAGCAAACTCCGTACCATATGCAAAGCGGCGATTAATACGAATGTTATCATTGTTGTGCCTTGTATGAGAGTTAGAGAAGCGATGAACGATTACTTCAGATAAAGTGAAGACGATGGCAGAAAGGATACTGCCCCATGCAATTTGCATATAGTTGTCTAATAAAATATTACCGAAAATCCATACGCTTAAATATGTTAATAAGAAATCCGACATAATGGCACCAGTATTGCCAATTCGATTTAAAATAATTTTATCAACGAACATGTAGGATACGATTGTAACAAAGAGACTGAATGAAATAATTTGAACAAACGTTGCAGGGAAAAATAAAGCAAGCCCAATGCTAAATGCGATAATGCACGATATAAACTTGATAAGCACTACTGTGAAATCATTCAAAATTTACACCTCCGATTTATACATAGTTTTTCAATAAATTCTGAAGTTCATACATTGTAACGGATTTATTTATATAAAACTTTTTCATGTTCGGAATTTAGTCTAAATATTATAAAAACATTGAAAAAATGTTATAGTAAAATGAGAGTGTATGACATTTTTAGGTAAGGGGGAATCCAGGATGTGGATTACTTCAGAAGTAGAAATTCCAGATGAGTTAATTGATCACCTTGAGCAAGGAAAGTTAGTGTTATTTGTTGGAGCGGGAGTTTCTATGAAAGGGAAATCAAACTTACCGAATTTTGATGATTTAGTTGATGAAATTGCAAAAACGTTATATGTCGAAAAACGCGAAATAACAGAACCACATGATTATTATCTTGGTAAAATTGCGAAAACAAAAGATGTACATCAAGTCGCAAGAGATCTTGTTCATATAGAGAAATCAAAACCGAATCCATTGCATTATGCAATTCCAAGGCTATTTCCTTTAGATACAGATATCCGCATTGTAACAACAAATTTTGATCAACATTTTACAACAGCAATTAAGGAAATAAATAGAGATATCAATGTTTATTACGCTCCAGCTTTACCGACTGGGAGAGCTTTTAAAGGTCTTGCTTATATACATGGTAATGTAGAACAGGAGAAAGAGGCTTTAATTTTAACAGACGGTGATTTTGGAAGGGCTTACTTAACAGAAGGATGGGCAAGAAGATTTTTAGTTGATCTATTCTCAAATTACACCGTTTTATTCGTTGGATATAGTCATAATGACCCAGTAATGAAATATTTAGCAACTGGTTTACCACCAAGTACAAGACGATTTGCTTTTGTCGCACAAGGAGAAAATACGTACCATTGGGAACATTTAGGGATAAGACCAATTGTGTATCCGAATAAGGTGAATAATCATCAATCCCTCGTAAAAGCGGTAAAACGCTGGGCTGAATTAATGGGTGATAATTATATTACGAAAAGAATGCGTATTCGGGATATTGTAACGGTTCCCCCGTCAGTAGAACAGGAACAATTATCATACATAAAGCAATCGATTAAAAAAATTGAAACAGTACGTTACTTTGTGGAATTTGCTCATGATTATGAATGGGTCGAATGGTTAGAAGCAGAAGGTAAATTACAAAATTTGTTTATGCTTACGCCAAACTATAATGAAGTAGATGAATTACTTGCAGAATGGTTAGTGGAACAATTTCTTTTTAGTCATCAGAAAGAATTATTTCAATTAATTTATAAAAACTATTCTAAAATATCACCGTTATTATGGAGAACAATTTGTAACTACTTAAACGAAACGAAGAGTAAGATGGACCCGCTGTTGTTTGCAAGGTGGACACTCCTTTTATTAGAAACAGCTGAAAAAGATAGTAGCTCTATAGAAAAGATTTCTAAGTTACTGCAAAAATGTTCTTTTCCTGAGCATAAAGAAATTGCCTTATTGTTACTAACTTTTATTTTAGACGGAAAACTGAAGTTGAAACGTGTAAGAAAATGGGGGAATGATACGCAAGAATCAATAGAACTCGAGGAATCGAGTCGCTTACCAGTATCTACATTTTCTCATGTGGAGCAAATTTGGAACGAAAAGATGAGGCCATATATCGCTTATTATGCTGTTCCAATTATGATGATTGGATTAGAAAAATTGAGAATGTTGTCGTTAAGACAAACGGCACTGAAAAAAAGAAATAAGGAAAATGTAGAGAAAGAGTTTCATCAAAATGATCTTGCATTTTTAATACGAATTGTAAAAGAGTGTCTAACTTATTTATGCGAAAACAATGAGAAAAAAGCGGATTATTATATTACAGAAATGATAGAAGCAAATAGTGTACTTCAAAAGCGAATTGCAATTGATGCGATGAATAAAAATATTTTTGTTCGTGTAGATGACAAAATGAAATGGTTGTTACATGAAGGACTTCTTTTAGATTTCACTTATAAACACGAAGTTTTTCAACTTTTAAAAAGGCATTATGCACATTGTTTAGAAAAAACAAAAGAAGAAGTCACTCGAACTGTAATAAAGCATCTTACAGAAGAGAGGGTATTTGATGCATGTCTCGTATTAGACTTATTATTCAAGTGTGATTCGAGTAGCCCATCTACGGCAAATGGGTATGAGTTAATGAAGCAAAAGCATCCTCATTTTCATTCTGAACGATACAGTGTACAAAAGAAAGAAGATACAGCAGAAAGCATTACTTGCAATGTAACTGCTGACGGATTATTGCAGCTGAAAGATGTTGAAATTATGAAGCAAGTTCAGCAATTTTCGCAAGATGGTGTTTTTGAACAACGCCATTTTTTAGAGATGTTATCAAAAGCATGTAAATTAAACACAGAGTGGAGTATTTCATTTGCATACCGATTAGTAGGAGTGCAAGAAATAAGTAATGAAGTATGGTTTGTTTGTATTAGAGAATGGCGAAATAATCGAGGATTGACGAATGAGCAAATCCAAAAAATTATTCCGCTATTGCAGAAATTTGTTAGAAATACCGCTTTTCATTGGTTAATTAGTAGTTTTCTATATGAAGTTAGTAATCGACTAGAAGAGTTAGAAGAGAATAGTATACGTGTTGTAAAACGATTTGCTTTTTCAGTGTTTCCTCAAGTTATGAAGAGTGATACAGATTTTAAGCTTGGGAAACAAGATTTTTATAATGAATCAATTCAGCATCCAGTTGGAAAAATGACGGCTGTATTATTAAAGTTGTTATCATATGATCATTTATACGATCGTAATGTATATGAATATTTATTTTTATTTGAAGAACAAGTAAGAGTTAATTCGGAACGAACAAACTTTATGTTTGCCCGTTTAATAGCAGATATTACATTTTTATATCATATTGAAAAACAATGGTGCCGAAAATATTTGTTACCATACTTAGATTTAAAAAAACAAAATGAGATTACGGAATATGCATGGGCCGGCTTATGTTACACGCAAATAAATTTACCTTTATTTACAGAAATGAAGCGATTTATTAAGTATGCGATAGAACATTTGGAAGTATTACATCCGCATACGAGAGAAGCTTTCTTGAAGTGGCTTAGCTTTGTATTTATTAAATGTGTACTATATTGGGAGCAAAAAACAGATTGGTTATACCCGTTACTCATACTAGAAAATGAAGAAAATAAAATTAAGTTTATGCAGTTTTTATGCTATTACGTCAAAACATTAAGTGTAAAAGAACAACAAAAATTTTGGACAGCTTGGCTCAGTGTATTTTTGCGAGAACGACCAAAAATGGGTGAGATAACTGCAAGAGAATATGTAATGCTTTTACGTATTATTTTATACATGGATGAAATATTAGAAAAAGGATTATGTATTATGTCTCGTGCATTTTCAAGTGTACATGGTAAATGTACAGGTGAGGAAATGAAGCAGTTATTGATTGAAATGCTTCATAAAAAAGAAAGTATGAAAGCGCATAAAGAAATATTTGCAAATGTGTTTTTTATTTTACTACAAACATGTCACGAAGCCGTTTTATTTGAAAAAGAAATCATACAAATAAAAGAATTATTAGTTCAGTATGAAGTAGAGGAATATGTTTTACATTTACTAGAAAATGAAATGATTCGCATAGGAATTGTAATGGGTGATTTACAAAAAGAATTATAGGACGAAAGTGGAATTTTAAAAAATATATAAAAAGTTGTTGACAGTGTTTTGAAAAGCGTTCTATAATACGAATCATACTTATTCAATTTCAAAAAACATTTGAATAAACAAAGTGCAATGAAGAGATCACAGTAGTGGTTAATCTTACTGTAACAGAGAGCTGGTGGTTGGTGTGAACCAGTACAGGGATAATCATGAATTACAGTCTTGGAGCATCTTTTTCGTAATAAAGATAGTTTGTCTTTATGAGGAAAAAGCGGTCAATTGATCGTTAACAGTGAAGAGAGGTAGACGGAAAGTTAGTCTGCAACTAGGGTGGTACCGCGATAAATATCGTCCCTACTGATTTATTCAGTAGGGACTTTTTGTATTTTAGTGGTCCAACTTGAAAATAAAATAGTCATGCATTGAAAGGAAAAGCAGTAGTTGTTGTTTCCCTGTAACAGAGAGCTGGTGGTTGGTGCGAACCAGTACATAAACAAGAGCGAATTACAGTCCTAGAGCATCTTTTTCGTAGTAAAGATAGTATTGTCTTTATGAAGGGAAAGACGGTCAGATGATCGTTAACAATGAAGAGAGGTAGACGAAAGAAGTCTACAACTAGGGTGGTACCGCGATAAATATCGTCCCTACTGATTGGATCAGTAGGGCTTTTTTGTACAAAAAAGTGGGTTTCTAACTAGTAGTTCATGTCTTTGTACGAATTATTAGTTTAAGATAAGAAGAGGTATCGATTCCACTATAAATTTGTATAATTAGTCAGTTCAGAAAATAGAGAATTTTTTATTCTCTTACTATACTTTTAAAACATTAGAGGAGGATTTCCAAATGGCAAATCATGAATTAGATCAATTACGTAAACAGGTAGATGAAATTAACTTACAACTATTACACCTTTTAAACAAACGTGGTGAAATCGTTCAAAAAATTGGAGAGCAAAAGCAAGTACAAGGTACGAAACGCTTTGATCCAGTACGTGAGCGTGAAGTACTTGATATGATCGCAGAGCATAACGAAGGACCATTCGAAACATCAACAGTTCAACATATTTTCAAAACAATCTTCAAAGCTAGCTTAGAGTTACAAGAAGATGATAACCGTAAAGCGTTATTAGTATCACGTAAAAAGAAACAAGAAAACACAATCGTTGATGTAAAAGGTGAATTGATTGGTAACGGAACACAAACATTCATCATGGGACCTTGTGCGGTAGAAAGCTTAGAACAAGTTCGCCAAGTAGGGCAAGCGATGAAAGACCAAGGCTTAAAATTAATGCGCGGTGGTGCATTCAAACCGAGAACTTCTCCATACGATTTCCAAGGTTTAGGAGTAGAAGGACTTCAAATTTTACGTCAAGTAGCAGATGAGTTTGACTTAGCAATTATTAGTGAAATTTTAAATCCGAACGATGTTGAAATGGCATTAGACTACGTTGATGTAATTCAAGTTGGCGCACGTAACATGCAAAACTTCGATTTATTACGAGCTGTAGGTAAAGTTAACAAACCAGTATTATTAAAACGTGGATTAGCAGCAACAATTGATGAGTTCATTAACGCAGCGGAATACATCATTGCGCAAGGTAACGATCAAATTATTCTTTGTGAGCGCGGTATCCGCACATACGAAAGAGCAACACGTAACACATTAGACATTTCTGCAGTACCAATTTTAAAGAAAGAAACACATTTACCAGTTATCGTTGATGTAACACATTCAACTGGACGCAGAGATTTATTATTACCAACAGCGAAAGCGGCACTTGCAATTGGCGCAGATGCAGTAATGGCTGAAGTTCATCCAGATCCAGCAGTTGCATTATCAGATTCTGCACAACAAATGGACATTCCAGAATTCCATAGATTCATTGATGAGTTAAAAGGTTTCAAAAATAAATTATCTTAATTCCATATCATATATGCGTTGAAGAGGAAACAGTAGTGCTTATCTCACTGTTAAAGAGAGCTGATGGTCGGTGTGAATCAGTACAAAGGTAAGCATGAATTACAGCCTTGGAGCATCTTTCCCGACAACTTTTGGAGGGGAAGACGGTCAAACGATCGTTAAAGAAGAAGAGAGGTAGACGAAAGAAGTCTACAACTAGGGTGGTACCGCGATAAACATCGTCCCTACTGAGCGCTCAGTAGGGACTTTTTTGTACAAAAAAATAGTAAAGGGGCAAGAGAAATGAGATACATTACAGCTGGAGAATCACATGGACCGCAGTTAACAGTTATTTTAGAAGGTGTACCAGCCGGTTTGACACTTACGGCGGAACATATTAATAAAGAATTATTAAGAAGACAAAAAGGTCATGGACGCGGAAGACGTATGCAAATTGAAACAGATACAGTTGAAATTGTAAGTGGTGTTCGTCACGGGATGACACTTGGATCACCGATTACGTTAATTGTAAAAAATGATGATTTCAAACATTGGACGAAAGTAATGGGTGCAGAGCCAATTTCGGAAAAAGAAAGTAAAGACATGAAACGTACAATTACAAAACCACGTCCCGGACATGCAGATTTAAATGGAGCAATTAAATATGGTCATCGTGATATAAGAAACGTATTAGAGCGGTCATCTGCAAGAGAAACGACAGTTCGTGTAGCTGCTGGTGCAGTTGCAAAACAAATTTTAAGCGAATTAGGCGTGGAAATTGCAGGACATGTTCTTGAAATTGGTGGAGTAAAAGCAAAACATATTTCAAACTTATCGATTGAAGAAATTCAAACAATTACTGAAAACTCACCAGTTCGATGTTTAGATAAAGAAGTAGAGCAAGAAATGATGAATGCGATTGACAACGCAAAAAGTAGTGGAGATTCAATCGGTGGTATTGTGGAAGTCATTGCAGAAGGTATGCCGATTGGCGTCGGTAGTTACGTCCATTACGATCGTAAATTAGATGCAAAACTTGCTGGTGCAATTATGAGTATAAATGCATTTAAAGGTGCTGAAATTGGCGTAGGTTTTGAAGCGGCACGACAACCAGGAAGCAAAGTGCATGATGAAATTCTGTGGGATGAAGAAAAAGGATACACGAGAAAAACGAATAATGCCGGCGGTCTAGAAGGCGGTATGACAACAGGTATGCCAATTATCGTAAGAGGCGTGATGAAGCCGATTCCTACTTTATACAAACCGTTAGCAAGCGTTGATATTGATACGAAAGAAGCATTCCAAGCGAGTATTGAAAGATCTGATAGTTGCGCAGTACCAGCGGCGGGTGTAGTAGCTGAATCTGTTGTGGCATGGGAACTTGCAGATGCTCTAGTCGAACAATTCGGAAAAGATCGTATGGAATTATTAAAACAAAATATTATGCAACACAATAACTACGCAAAAGAATTTTAATAAAAAGGTGGGTTTAACGTGCAAGTAAAAGATCAACTATCATCAGTACAACCATATAAACCAGGTAAATCACCAGAACAAATGAAAGAAGTGTACGGAGATCATTTGTTTGTGAAATTAGCATCGAATGAAAATCCATTTGGTTGTTCACCGAGAGTTTTAGAAGAGTTGCAAAACTCTTGGTTGGAACATGCTTTATATCCTGACGGAGGCGCTACAACGCTCCGTCAAACAATCGCAGATAAGTTGCATGTGCAAATGGAACAAGTACTTTGTGGTAGTGGTTTAGATGAAATCATTCAAATAATAAGCCGCGCCGTATTACGAGCGGGAGATAACATTGTAACAGCAGGTGCAACATTCCCGCAGTACCGTCATCATGCAATTATAGAAGGTTGCGAAGTGAAGGAAGTTGCGTTAAATAACGGTGTATACGACTTAGAAGAAATTTCTTCAGTAGTAGATAACAATACAAAAATTGTATGGATTTGTAACCCGAACAATCCAACAGGCACATATGTGAATGACCGAAAATTGACTCAATTCATTGAAGGTATTAGTGAAAATACGTTAATTGTCATTGATGAAGCGTACTATGAATACGTAACAGCAAAAGATTTCCCAGAGACATTACCGCTTTTAGAAAAACATAAAAATATTCTTGTACTTAGAACATTTTCTAAAGCGTACGGATTAGCTTCTTTCCGCGTTGGATATGCGGTTGGACAGGAAGAGTTAATCGAAAAATTAAATGTCGTTCGTTTGCCATTTAACGTATCTTCATTAGCGCAAAAAGCAGCGACGATTGCTTTTGGTGACGATGAGTTTATTGAGGAAATAGTTCGTGTAAATACAGAGGGATTACAACAATATGAAAGCTTTTGTAAGGAAAATGAAATTCCATTTTATCCATCGCAAACAAATTTCATCTTCTTGCCAGTTGAGAATGCTGGAGAGATTTATGAAGCTTGTGCACACGCAGGATTTATTATTCGTCCGTTCCCGAATGGTATCCGTATTACAGTCGGAACAAGGGAGCAAAATGAAGGGGTGATTTCAGTGTTACAACAACACTTTGAAAATAAAAAAAGAAAGTCTCGAGATGAGGAAAATGCGTAAAAAGGTAGTATTAATTGGAACAGGTTTAATAGGAGGCTCTCTCGCATTAGCAATTAAGAAAGAGCACGATGTAACGATAACAGGGTACGATATATTTAAAGAGCAAGTAGAGCGTGCAAAAGAATTACATGTAGTAGATGAAATAGCAATTAATTTACAGCATGCATGTGAAGAGGCACATTTAATTGTTTTTGCTTCTCCAGTTGAAGAAACGAAGAAGTTATTACACAAATTAGCGTCATTTCGTTTACGAGAAGATGTGATTGTAACCGATGTTGGTAGTACAAAAGGGACGATTATGAATGAAGCGGAAGCTTTGTTTTCAAAAGAAGTTTCTTTCATTGGCGGACATCCGATGGCAGGTTCTCATAAAACAGGCGTTGAAAGTGCAAAAGCGCATTTATTTGAAAATGCATTTTACATTTTAACGCCGATGAATCATGTGCCAAATGAACATGTAGAAGAACTTAAGCGTTGGTTAAATGGAACGGGATCTCATTTTCTCGTTTTAAATACGGAAGAACATGATTATGTAACAGGGATCGTTAGTCATTTTCCGCATCTTATCGCAGCTGGGTTAGTAAAGCAAGTGGAGAAACATGCAGGAGATAATCCGCTCATTCATCAACTAGCTGCCGGAGGATTTAAAGACATTACACGTATCGCATCTAGTAGCCCAAAAATGTGGAGTGATATTGTTAAACAAAATCGTGAGCATTTAATGGTATTATTAAAAGAGTGGATCTCTGAAATGGAAGATTTATATGATACAGTTTCGACCGGAGATGCAGGCGAGATTCAAAACTATTTTGCAGACGCGAAAGAATACCGTGACTCTTTACCAGTACGAAAGAGAGGGGCAATTCCTGCCTATCACGACTTATACGTCGATGTTTTAGATAAAGTAGGGGCATTGGCTCATATTACGAGTATTTTGGCGCGCGAAGAAATTAGTATTACGAACTTGCAAATATTAGAAGCGCGTGAAGGATTGCTTGGGGTATTACGCATTAGCTTCCAAAGAGAAGAAGATCGTATGAAAGCAAAGCTAGCGCTTGGAGAAGAAAAATACCAAACTTATGAAACAATTTAAATGAGAAGGTGAAAACGTGAAGGAAAGAACGATACAACCTGTTAATAACGGATTAAATGGTAACATTACAATTCCAGGAGATAAATCCATTTCACACCGCGCTGTCATGTTCGGTGCGATTGCAGAAGGAAAAACAACAATTAAAGGTTTCTTGCCCGGTGCAGATTGTTTAAGTACGATTTCTTGTTTTAAAGAAATGGGAGTAGACATCGTGCAAAACGGTGATGAAGTCACTGTAGTTGGCAAAGGATTAGAAGGTTTACAAGAACCGAAAGCTGTATTAGATGTTGGTAATTCTGGTACAACTATACGTTTAATGTCAGGGATTTTGGCAAATACACCATTTTTCTCTTGCGTACAAGGTGATGCATCTATCGCAAAAAGACCGATGAAACGTGTTACAAATCCATTAAAACAAATGGGTGCAAACATTGATGGGCGGGAAGAAGGAACGTTTACACCGCTAACAATACGGGGCGGAGATTTAAAAGCAATTGAATACACTTCGCCTGTAGCAAGCGCACAAGTAAAGTCAGCTATTTTACTTGCAGGACTTCGCGCAGAAGGTGTAACAGCTGTTACAGAACCACATATTTCCCGTGATCATACGGAAAGAATGCTTGAAGCATTTAGCGTTACAGTAACGCGCGAAGGAAAAACAGTGAAACTTGCAGGTGGACAAAAGCTAACAGCAACAGATGTTCAAGTGCCAGGTGACGTATCATCAGCTGCATTTTTCCTAGTAGCCGGTGCAATCATTCCAAATAGTAAACTAGTATTACAAAATGTAGGGATGAATCCAACTCGTACAGGTATTATTGATGTTTTAGAGAAAATGGGTGCTACGTTCACTGTAGAGCCAATTAACGAAGGATCATCAGAACCAGCTGCAAACATTACGATTGAAACATCTTCATTAAAAGGAATTGAAATTGGCGGGGATATTATCCCAAGATTAATTGATGAGATTCCTGTTATTGCATTAGCGGCAACGCAAGCAGAAGGAATTACAGTAATTAAAGATGCACACGAATTAAAAGTAAAAGAAACAAACCGTATTGATACAGTCGTTGCTGAGTTAACGAAACTAGGAGCTCGAATAGAAGCAACTGATGACGGTATGATCATTTACGGAAAATCAGCTCTAAAAGGCAATATAGTAAATAGTTATGGTGATCACCGTATCGGAATGATGCTTGCAATTGCTGGCTGCCTAGCAGAAGGAAAAACAATTATTGAAGATGCAGAAGCAGTAGGTGTATCATATCCTACATTCTTTGACGAACTTCAAAAATTAGCTAAATAAAAAGGATGGAAAGCAGATACGTGATGTATCTGCTTTTTTTGTTAAAACGTTCTTGTAGTTTCACTTACCGAACTATAATAGTAAGAATTATGATACAATTCAAACAGAGAATGGAGGAGATTTATATGAATGTCATACAATTAAAAGAAGATAAGTTCAGAGAAGCATTACGTTTATCAGAATACGCTTTTCAATATAAAGTAGATGAGGAACGATTACAGCAGCAACTTACAAAAATGAAGGAAAGTCATGAAATATACGGCATTATGGAAGGGGAAGACTTAGCTGCAAAACTACATCTCATTCCGTTTCATATTTACATAGGTAAAGAAAAATTTAAAATGGGTGGCGTTGCAGGAGTAGCGACGTATCCAGAGTACAGAAGAAGTGGGTATGTAAAAGAGCTACTTCAACATTCACTTCAAACAATGAAAAAAGATGGCTATACAGTCTCTATGTTACATCCATTTGCTGTTTCATTTTATCGTAAATACGGCTGGGAACTTTGTGCGAATCTACTCAAATGTCATATGAGTAAGAGCGATTTAGTAATGAAAAAACAAGTAAATGGTACTGTGAAACGTTTTAATAAAGAAAATCATCCAGAAGAAGTCGAGAAGCTCTATGAAGCATTTGCAGAACGTTTTTCATGTATGTTAGTTCGAGAGAAGAACTGGTGGTTACAAGCGGTTTATGATGATTTAACATTAGCCATTTACTATGATGAAAATAAAAAGGCAGCAGGTTACATGTTATACAAAATAGAAAACTATAAAATGACAGTAGAAGAATTTGTACCACTGCATAATGAAGCACGAAATGGTCTGTGGAACTTTATTTGTCAGCATGATTCTATGATTAAAGAAATTGAAATGACAGTAAGTGAGAGCGAACCATTATTATATACATTGCAAGAGCCACGCGTGAAGACAGAAATAAAACCATATTTTATGGGAAGAATTGTAGATGTGGAGCAGTTTTTAAAACAATATGAGTTGAATTGGAACAATGTACAGCAAGAAGTGATCCTAAACATTACAGACGCATTTGCTCCATGGAATAACATAACAGTGAGACTTGCAAATCATGAAATAACAATTGTAGAAGAAACAACGGAAAAAGGAATTAAACTGGATATAACTGCGCTATCGGCAATAATGCTTGGATATAAACGTCCGTTAGAACTAAATGAACTGGAATTCATTAGTGGAAGTGACGAAGTAATACGGTCATTTGAGAATTTAGTACCAGTGCGTAAGCCGTTTATTTATGATTTCTTTTAATTTGCATATAAGATGGAGTTGTTTCGAACAAAATTTTGGGATAACTCCATCTCATCGTATTAATTTTTGTCGGTAAGTTGATATATCCTGAAAATCGCTGATATAATTTTATTCACATAAAAGAGAATAGAATCGCAACTATACGTTGTCAGGCACTTGACTTTTATTCCCTGTAATTTATAATTAAAAACGGAATGAATTTTCATTCCTAAAAATAGAGGTGGAAAAAATGGCTAAAAACAAACAAGAGGATATTTTTGATGCTGCGATGCAACTTTTTGCAGAGCGTGGTTACGATGGTACGACAATTCCAATGATCGCTGAAAAGGCAAAAGTCGGTGCGGGTACTATTTATCGCTATTTTGAAAATAAAGAGGCACTAGTTAACTCATTATTTTCAAAAAGTATGTTAGAGCTTTCTGAAATGATAAAAACAGATTTTCCTGTTGAAGCAAATATTCGTGAACAGTTTAGTCATACGTACAACCGTTTATTTGAATTTGCGAGAAACAATGTGGACGCTTTTTTATTTACAAATTCTCACTGTGACAGTTATTTTCTTGATGAACAAAGTAAGAAAATATTTGACGATTTTATAGGCTTCTTTATGAATATTATTGAAGATGGAATCGCAAAAGGTTTTCTTCGTCCGTTGCCTCCAGTTGCTTTAATTATTATTGTATATCAGCCGCTAGAAGCATTAACGAAAGTAATTGCAACAGGGCAATTAGAATACTCGAAAGAGTTAGTAAAAGAATTGGAAGAAAGCTCTTGGAATGCTATTAGAATCATTTGATTCTATAGCTTTATAAGGACAGGAATGAATATTCATTCCTAAATAGATTTAAAAAATGAAAGTAGGAGAGGGTATTTGTGCAACCAAAGGAATGAACATTCATTCCGGAAAAGATTAGTTTAATAGGGTCTATAGAATAAATCAATAGAATGATAGGAATGAACGTTCATTCCTAAAAATAGTTTCAAAATAATAGGAATGAATATTCATTCCGGAACTAACATTATACTTTCAAAACGGGAGATGATTAAAATGAGTAAGCTAAAAAATTGGAGAAGTTTATCTTTTCTATTATGGATAGTTATTACTATTACAATGATCGTAACGATGCCTAATATGGATAAATTAGTGAAAGAAAAAGGGCATATTACGATTCCGAATACAGAGCAAAGTAGTATCGCTGACAAAATGATAAGAGAGATGGATAAAGACGGGACAGAAAAATATGATGTTATAGCTGTTTTTAATAGTGGAAGTAAAGCAGCTTTAACAACTGAGCAAAAAGATGAAATAATAAAAACAATCAACGCTTTACAAAATGAAAAAGAGCAATTAGGAATTAAGGAAGTTGTTTCACATTTAGATAATAAAGACTTGGAAAAACAATTGATATCTAAAGACAATACGACCATTTTAACGCAAATTTCTGTAGATAAAAAACATGGTGAAATATCAAAAATTGCAAATGGGCTTCATAATAAAATTAAACCGAAGGGAGTTAAAACGTACTTAACAGGAAGTGATTTAATAGCGGGTGATTTTCTTACATCCTCTCAAGAGGGAGTGAAAAAGACAGAAGTTATTTCTATCATTTTCATTTTAGTTGTATTAATCATTGTATTTCGTTCACCAATTGTTCCAATCGTTTCTCTGCTTACAGTGGGTGTATCATATTTAGTTTCAATGGGGATTATTGCCCATCTAGTAGATCAATTTAATTTTCCGTTTTCTAACTTTACACAAGTGTTTGTAGTTGTTGTCCTGTTTGGGGTTGGAACAGACTATAACATTTTATTATATACAAGGTTTAAGGAAGAATTAAGTAAACAAGAAAATGCATTTTTAGCTACGAAAGAAACGTTTAAATCGGCAGGGAAAACCGTTTTATATAGTGGGATAGCAGTACTAATTGGTTTTGCATCTCTTGCTTTAGCGAGTTTTAAATTATATCAATCTACTTCAGCCGTAGCAATTGGTGTCGCAGTATTATTACTCGTATTAACTACGTTAAATCCATTTTTTATGGTGCTTTTAGGAAAAGGAATGTTTTATCCAGTAAAAACATTTAAAGGTCATGAGGATAGTCGTTTATGGGGATTCTTTGCGAAAAACTCAGTAGCAAGACCATTTGTCGCTTTAATCATCGTAGTCGTAATATCGATTCCTTTCGTATTAAAATACTCTAATACACTTAATTACAATGATTTATTTGAAGTGGATAATAAGTATGAATCCAAGATGGGTATTAACGTAATAGAGGATCATTTTCCGCCTGGTTTCTCTTCACCGAGTACATTAGTCATTCAATCTGATAAAAAGCTGGATGAAGGAACTTCTCTACAAATTTTAGACGAATTAACTGATAAAATTTCGAAAGTTAAAGGTGTGTCAGAAGTATATGCACCAACACGTCCAACTGGTGAGAAGATAAAAGAATTATATTTAAATAAGCAAGCGGGAGAATTGAATACAGGATTAGGGGATGTCGATGGTGGCATAAAGGAAATTAATGATGGATTAACAGATGCGAAAAATAAAATGGGAAGTAATGATTCAAATAGTCTTGCGAATGTTCAAAAATTAATTGATGGAACGAACGAGGCGAAAAACGGGGTATCAGCATTGGGAACAGCTTTACATCAATTATCAAATGGCATAAACGACGGTGCACAAGGAGCACAGCAAATTGAGAGTGGTTTAGCTTCAGTAAACGAAAATATAAATGTTCTATCTAATGCAACGTCGCAGCTGCATGCTGGTTATGCACAGTTAGAAAAAGGTTTAAACTCTTACGATCAATACTTCGGAAGTATTTCTCAAGCGATTGATGGTGCGAAAAAGGGATATGAACAAATTGAAATGTTAATGACCAATTTCGTTCAAACGAAACCAGAATTAGCGAATGATCCAAACATACAACAAACGATAGGAATTGCTAAAGAGGCTCAAAAGAAATTAAGCGTACTTTCAAATGAATTAAATCAATTAGCAACACAGCACAAAACGGCGATGAGTTCATTTAAAGAAGCGAATCAATCGTTACTGAAAGTGGATAACGGCTTAAAAGAAATGAGCAATGGAGTTAATAAGTTACAAAAGGGAGCAGCCGATCTTAAAAATGGATTAAATGAAGGTTCTTCAGGTTCAAAACAAATTGCAAATAAATCAGTTGAGTTACAGTCTGGATTAACGAAAATAAACGATGGGCAAGGACAACTTTTAACGGGCCTTAAAGATCTGCAAGAAAAGATGGGCCAATTACAATCCGGTTTATCTAAAAGTACAGAAGGGCTTGGAAAAGTAAGTAATGGCCTGCATGACGCACAGAAATATTTAGGGGAGCTCAATGAATCGAAAAGCTCTGAGAAGTTTTATATTCCAAAAGAAGTGCTAGAGGGAGAAGATTTCCAAAAAGCATTGAACACGTACATGTCACAGGATAGAAAAATTGCTAAAATGACTATCATTTTAGATGTAAATCCGTATTCAAAAGAAGCGATGCCAATTATTCAAGAAATTAATAAAACAATCGATGGCACTGTAAAAGGAACGGAATTACATGATGCGAAAACAGCAATTGGCGGAACAACAGCTAGAAACGTGGATTTAAAAGAAGTAACAGGGCAAGATTTCTTACGTACAGCTACGATTATGTTGATTGGCATTGCGATTGTATTAATCGTAATTACACGCTCATTACTAAACACAATATTTATTATTGGCTCATTACTATTGGCGTACTTTGCATCACTTGGTATAAGCGAACAAATTAGTGCACATGTATTACATGTAGAGTCATTAAGCTGGAATGTTCCATTCTTTAGCTTCATTATGATTGTCGCTTTAGGAGTGGATTATAGTATTTTCGTAATGATGCGCTATAACGAGATAGAAGGGGATTCGGTAACGAAAATTGTAACTGCATCTCGTCATATAGGAGGAGTTGTATTATCAGCTGCGCTAATTTTAGGCGGGACATTTGCAGCATTAATTCCATCAGGTGTATTAACACTTATACAAGTTGCATCAGTAGTTGGCGTTGCACTTCTTCTATTAGCTTTAATTGTGATGCCGATATTATTACCAGCGTTAATAGGGTTAACGAGTAAAATGAAGAGTTACAAAGAGAAAATAATAAATACGAAATAAGAAGAGACTGTAGGGAATGATTTCTCTACAGTTTTTTCGGTATATAATATTTCAGAAGAAAATGAATCCGATATATTACAGAATGAGCAGTGAAAGGTTATATGAGAAAGAGGTCGATGATATACATACAATAGCTAGGGGAATGGACAAAAACTATCCGATTTCATTGTAGAAAGGTAATCAACCGTTGCTATTCATCCAGCTTCTACTATATAATAGCTATAGTCTACAATAATTGAGTCGTAATATGCGATTTTTTAAGACAATCGGTGAGAAAACGCTGAAATAAGCGGTATTAGTAGGAGGACACAAATGATTACAGTAAGTAACGTTAGTTTGCGTTTCGCGGATCGCAAATTATTTGAAGATGTTAACATAAAATTCACGCCAGGTAACTGCTATGGTTTAATCGGAGCAAACGGTGCTGGTAAATCAACATTTCTAAAGATTTTATCTGGAGAAATTGAACCGTCAACAGGTGACATACATATTACGCCAGGTGAGCGTCTAGCAGTATTAAAACAGAACCACTTCGAATATGAAGAGTTCCCAGTATTAGAAACAGTAATTATGGGTCACACGCAACTTTACAAAGTAATGCAAGAGAAAAATGCTATTTACATGAAAGAAGACTTTAGTGATGAAGATGGTATGCGTGCTGCTGAACTTGAAGGTGAGTTCGCTGAGCTTAACGGTTGGGAAGCTGAGTCAGAAGCTGCAATCCTTCTTAAAGGTTTAGGTATTGGTGAAGATCTTCATGATAAGAAATTGTCAGAATTAACTGGGGCAGAGAAAGTAAAAGTATTACTTGCTCAAGCTTTATTCGGTCAACCTGACATTCTATTATTAGATGAGCCTACCAACCACTTGGACTTAAAAGCGATTCAATGGTTAGAAAACTTCTTAATGAACTTTGAAAACACAGTTATCGTAGTATCCCATGACCGTCACTTCTTAAATAAAGTATGTACGCACATGGCTGACCTTGATTTCGGTAAAATTCAGCTTTATGTTGGTAACTATGACTTCTGGTATGAGTCAAGCCAATTAGCTTTAAAATTAACACAAGATGCTAATAAGAAAAAAGAAGAGAAAGTAAAAGAGTTACAAAACTTCATTGCACGCTTTAGTTCAAACGCTTCTAAAGCGAAACAAGCAACTTCTCGTAAAAAATTATTAGACAAAATTACATTAGATGATATTAGACCGTCATCACGCCGTTACCCATTCGTTGGCTTCACACCTGAGCGTGAAGTAGGAAATGACTTATTAACTGTTGAAGGTCTTTCTAAAACAATTGATGGTGAAAAAGTGTTAGATAATGTGTACTTCACTTTAAATAAAGGTGATAAAGTTGCATTTATCGGCCGTAACGATATTGCAATGACAACATTATTTAAAATCCTTATGGGTGAAATGGAGCCGGATAGTGGTTCATTCAAATGGGGTGTTACAACCTCTCAATCTTACTTCCCAAGAGATAACTCTAAGTACTTTGAGAACAGTGATTACAACTTAGTTGAATGGTTACGTCAATTCTCTCCACAAGATGAGTCTGAAAGCTTCTTACGTGGTTTCTTAGGCCGTATGTTATTCTCAGGTGAAGAAGTTAAGAAGAACGTTTCTGTATTATCTGGAGGCGAAAAAGTTCGTTGTATGTTATCTAAAATGATGTTAAGTGGTGCGAACGTAATCACACTTGACGATCCAACGAACCATTTAGACCTTGAGTCAATCACAGCGTTAAACAACGGTTTAATCGCATTCAAAGGTACAATCTTATTCACATCTCATGACCATCAGTTCGTACAAACAATTGCAAACCGCATTATCGAAGTAACACCAAACGGTGTAATCGATAAAGAGGCTACTTATGATGAGTTCTTAGAAAATGAGGAACTTCAAAAACAAGTAGATGCAATGTACAAAGGTCAATAATATATAATGAAAAAACTCGCTCTAAAAAGAGCGAGTTTTTTTGTCGAGAAAACGTAACATCGCTGGGAGATCAAATGAATAATTATTCAAATATAATATCAATGAACATGAGAATTTTTTATGTATGGAAGGGATGTAATGAGTTTAAGATTTAAAGAGTTAGTTGAAGAAAGGAAATGTAAGTGGAGTAATATAATCAAATCGCATTATTTTATCATGTGAAATATGTACCAAATTTGGAGATAGAATAGTTTGCGAATGAGTTTATAAAGGTATATAGTATGGGGTGTCATAATTAGTGGATGAATCTTGGGAGAAAACAGGAAATGTTACAAATTTATTTTGTTAAATAGAAACCAAGGTCAAAATGTCTAGAAAGAAATAGTTGAATAAATACTAGCTTCAAATTATAATTACTAATATTCTTCATATAGTTAAATAAAGATAATCTATTTGAAGAAGAAAATTTGAATAGAGAGACAGACTTATAAAAAATAAGCCTTGGATGATTAAAAGAGGTGGAGAAATGAAACAGTTCTTATTAAAGAGCAAAAATGTGTTAAGCAATCATTTTGGATTCTTTCTGTTTGCCGTTATTTTATTTTGGCTCAAAACATATGCAGCTTATGTAACGGAATTTAATTTAGGAATTTCAAACACAATTCAAAAATTCTTGCTGTTTTTTAACCCGCTTAGTTCAGCAGTTCTATTTTTAGGACTTGCATTATTTGCAAAAGGGAAACGATCTTATATTTGGTTAATTGTTATCAACTTGTTATTGTCGATTCTTTTATACGCAAACGTAGTATATTATCGCTTTTTCAGTGACTTTATTACGTTCCCGACATTAACACAAACGAATAACTTTGGAGATTTAGGTGGTAGTATTGTTGCGTTGCTACATCTTTATGATCCGCTATACTTCTTAGATACAATTATTTTAATTGGATTAGTAGCAACGAAATTTGCAAATCCGAAACCAATTCGTGTTGCGAAGCATAAATTATCATTAGTATTTGTAGCAGGTATTTTATTATTCAGTGTTAACTTAGGTCTTGCAGAGTCTGACCGTCCTGAATTATTAACTAGAACGTTTGACCGTAATTATATTGTGAAATATTTAGGTGCATACAACTACACAATTTATGATGGAATTCAAAGTGCGAAAGCATCGACAGAACGAGCATTAGCTGATGGCGATAATATGACAGAAGTACGAAATTATTTAACATCAACTTATGCAAGTCCAAATCCTGAGTATTTCGGTAAAGGAAAGGGAATGAACGTAATTTACATTCATTTAGAGTCATTCCAAAACTTCTTAATTGATTACAAATTAAATGGTCAAGAAGTTACACCGTTCTTAAACTCATTTACAAAAGATGCGAATACACTATACTTTGATAACTTCTTCCATCAAACAGGACAAGGGAAAACATCTGATGCGGAGTTTATGTTAGAGAATTCAATGTTTGGTTTACCGCAAGGTTCTGTCTTTACAACGAAATCTCATAATACGTATCAATCAGCACCAGCTATTTTAGGACAACAAGGATACACATCAGCAGTATTCCACGGTAACTACAAAACATTCTGGAACCGTGACGATATTTATAAATCATTTGGTTTTAATAAATTCTTTGATGCGTCATACTATGATATGAATGAAAAAGACGTAGTAAACTACGGATTAAAAGATAAACCATTCTTTAATGAATCTATTCCGTTATTACAAACGTTGAAACAACCGTTCTATACAAAATTTATTACGTTATCAAACCATTTCCCTTATCCAATCGATAAGGCAGAAGCAACGATTGAACCAGCAACAACAGGTGATTCATCAGTAGATACGTACTTCCAAACAGCACGCTATTTAGACGAATCTGTAAAAGGCTTCATCGATTACTTGAAACAATCTGGTTTATATGATAACTCAATTATCGTTATGTACGGAGACCATTACGGTATTTCAGATAACCATAACGCAGCAATGTCAAAAGTAATGGGTAAAGAAATGAACTCATTTGAAAATGCACAGTTACAACGTGTACCTTTAATCGTTCGTGTACCAGGAGTGAAAGGTGGCGTACAACATCAATACGGTGGTGAAATTGACGTTCTTCCAACACTATTACACTTACTAGGTACAGATACAAAGAATTATGTTCAATTTGGTTCTGATTTATTATCACCAGATCATAAACAAGTCGTTGCGTTCCGTAACGGTAATTACGTAAGCCCAACAGTTACGGCACTAAACGGCAAATATTATGATACAACTACTGGAAAACCAGTAGAATTTACAGATGAAATAAAGAAAAATGAACAAATGGTTCAAAACTCACTAAAATACTCTGACCAAGTCGTAAATGGTGACTTATTACGATTCTACACACCGCAAGGATTTACTCCAGTAGACCGTTCGAAGTATAACTATAACAACCGTGATAAAAACAAAACGAAAGTAAAAACGACTCCGGAAGGGGAAGCTAAATAAATAATAAAAGGCACTATTCATATGAATAGTGCCTTTTATTTGTAAATATACCATCATTATTAGACAGAACCAGCTTTTGCTTTTTGTTTTGCCTTTCCGAAGAAAATTACACCGACGATGATAATAATGATAAATGCCCATTTAACGAAAGGGTTACTTTCGAAAAATCCAGCGAACCATTTCTCATCTACAATCATTTTCGCGGCAGTATAAGCTAAAACGGCTGCTCCAATCGTAATGATGACAGGAAAACGATCTACCCATTTTAAAATCAATGTACTGCCCCATACAACTACAGGAATAGAAACTAATAGCCCAATGATTACTAAAGAAAAGTTACCATGGGCAGCTCCTGCAACAGCGAGTACATTATCAATGCCCATTAACGCATCAGCAATAATAATAGTTTTAATGGCAGACCAAAATCCTTCTTCTGCTTTAATATCATGATCTTTGCCTTCAGCGATTAATTTGTAAGCAATCCATATAAGGAGTACACCACCAATTAAAAGTAAACCAGGTATTTTTAATAACCAAACGACAACTAAGGTAGCGAGGGCTCTAATAGCGATTGCCCCGACTGTACCCCATATAATAACTTTCTTTTGTTGATCTTTCGGTAATCTTCTTGCTGCTAATCCAATTACGATGGCGTTATCTCCGGCTAACACTAAATCGATTACAATGATGGCCAGTAGGGCAGACAAATATTCAGGTGAAAGAAAATCCATATACATATCACTCCTTAAGAGTAATATGTGCTAAAGTGTTGATAATATAAAAAAAGGATTGAAATTGTATATTCAATCCTTTTTTTGTCTGTATTCTGATATGTATGTTTTTATTTTGAATAAGTCGCTTTTGTAGTTTTTTACTTATCGCGTTTCTTTCTTAAATTGATTCCAAGCTTCTTCAGTTTGTACTATAAATACGATCATATAATATCGACTTATTTAAACTAGGTTAAAGATAGCATGTGATATTTCAAAGTTAAATTTATTTGATAAAAGGGAAGGGACGTATAATATTGATATGGTGCAAGCATGTATAGGTTTTCTCTATAAGGAAATTCTAAAAACGATAAAAAAGACTTGATAACCTACTAGAGGAAATCAAGTCTTTTCATTACATACGATTATCATGCCAGAAGTTTAATGGGAAGTGTTCGTTCTCATTATATGCTTCTAATTCATATCCTTTTTCTTTCAGTCCTTTAATAATTCCAGGAACTGCTTTTACTGATTGTGGATGAATATCATGCATAAGGATAACTTCTGTTGGATTTGTAGCACCATGTAACACGTTTTCTACAATTTTAGCAGATGCAGCATCAACTTGCATTTTGTTATATTTCCAGTCTAAAGAATCAATTGTCCAATCCCAAACTTTTAAGCCATTTTCTACAACTTTGTTGCGAAGAGCTTCGTTTAATCCTGGCATAGAGCCGTAAGATGGACGAGTTAATACTGGTGATTTACCTAAAACACCAGCGATTAAGCCTTGGTCTTCCTTCATTTCATCTACGTAATGACCTTCAGTGTAGAGTTTCTTGTAGTTATGAGTCATACTGTGCATCCCAACGTAGTGGCCTTCAGCATCTTCGCGTTTTACAAGATCAGGGAAAGCTTTTACGTTTGAACCAATTAGGAAGAATGTTGCTTTTGCATTTTCTTTCTTTAACATATCTAAAAGCTCAGCTGTGTATTTTCCAGGACCGTCATCAAATGTTAAATAAGCGACTTTTCTAACTTGCCCGTTATAATGTTTTGGCGCTTCTTTCGGAGCAAGAGATGTTTGAATCTCACTTACAAGTTGAACAGATTTTGCTTCATCCTCTGTACTAGCTAGAGCGGTATGTACTGATCCAAAAGCCGCTTCGTATGTGAATAATACCCCCGCACACACTAACATAGCCCTTTTTACTAAAGTTGTCATTCGAATTCCATTGTGCATAATTTTCCTTCTCTCTATAAAAGTTCTACTCTACTATATTAGCAATTATAGGTAGGGAAATGCAAAGAAACTTTTTTACAAGTGTAAAAAAGTTTAGCCAAATGTATGCAAGATTTTAAAGGAATGTCATTTTTAAAGAAATGTCACAAATAATTGGATAAATTGAATTATTAATTGGAAACAATATAAGGGATATTAATTTTAGGAGGTGTTTTAATTGAATTATAAAAAAATGTTTTCAATATTTATGACAAGCATATTTACAGTAGGATTATTAATTGGTTGTAATCCAGCTCCAAAAGACGAAAAGGAGCCAGATCCAACGGAGGAACCTTCTGAACAAAGACAGGAGGAAAAAAATGACAAACAAGATCCTGCTAAAGAAAAAAATAATGAATTAAACAAAAAGGATGAACAAGAACCAGACCCAACAGAAGAACCTTCTGAGGAACAAAAGAAGAAAAAAGAAAACGAGTAGTTGTAGTTTAATGAAATATGTAGCGTGATTTTGTAAAAAAGAATACTATCTAACACATACAACCACTTTTCTTGTTTTATAAAAAGTGGTTGTATAAAATTGTATATGAATTTAAATATTTCGTGGATATAAATTTTGCTTTAATGCTACTTATTAATTCATATAGTTTGTAATGTTTATTTCCCCTAAAATGAAGCTTGAAATCAATATTAATCTTTCTTTACAAACTCTTCAATTATCATATTAAATTCACCTGTTAGTTTTATCAACAAACTTTATATTGTTACTGCCTTCCGTATCAAATACTTCATACAGCATAATTATCTCTCTCCTTAATTTAAACCTAATACCCTCCTGATGTGTAATAGTAGGTATGGTTGTGTTAAAGTTGTGACAAAAAATTAATTGATTCGTTTATTTTATGAAGATTTGTGCTTTCTTTTAACGATTAAAGTGTTAAATATATTAGAAAGTTTTAATAAAATTAAAAACTATTACCTTGGAAGTAGGAAATAAAAAATTTATAGGAATGAGACTAAAGTCTTAAAACCGAAAGAAGGCTAATCATACTTTCATATCACTTCATTTTCGTTCTAATTATTGATTCGAATATTTGTATTTAGCCGACTATATAATGCATTTCATGGTGTGGTGGAAGATGCGAATGAAGCTGTACAAAGATTTGCTGATCGGTATATAAAGGCTCTGCAAGGAGAATTATTTCATACGTAATAGCTTATATTTCATCTCTACATTTATATAACTAGTTTTATATGAATTTTATACGAAAGACCTATTGTTTATTAACTAATAGGTCTTTCAACTTAGGAAGCTCACACTAATGAGGGATGTTAAAGGAAATATATGTAACCTATACTAATTACTATAAAGCTTTGGAAAATGAAAAGGAGGAGATTTGCATGAAGAATTGGGTTCAATTTAGAATTGCAAGACCAACAGATAAATTTGAAGAAGTGATAAGTTTTTATGAAACAGGATTAGGACTAAAACGTATAGGAGAATTTCACAATCACGAAGGATATGACGGGGTTATGTTTGGATTACCAGATGAAGAGTATCATTTGGAGTTTACTACACATGTTAATGGAAGTCCATGTCCAGCGCCGACAAAAGATAATTTACTAGTTTTTTATATACCTAATAAAGATGAAATTGAAAAGATAGTAAATCGATTAAGTAATATGGGCTATCATGAGGTGGAACCAGAAAACCCGTATTGGATAGAGAAAGGAACCACAATAGAGGATCCAGATGGTTGGAGAATTGTGCTTATGAATGCATCTGAATAAAGAAACTATTATCATATGAAAAAGAGTGTAACAAAATGATTTATACAAAAATCCCTACAGCGTTTGTAGGGATTTCTATATAAGAAAATCTTATTGAGAGAGTTATTAAAATGTAGAAAGATTTTGGCTAAGAACAAATGTAATACACATAATTTATGAAGGAGGTATAAAAGTATGATAGTAAACCATTTTAAAGAGTTTTCTAAACATGTTGGAAATACACCTCTCATTAAAAATTCTTTCGTAGTTTATATCTTATTCTACGGAAAATTGTTACCATCAAAAAACTGTACATGTTAAATATACAGTTTTTTGATAGTGTAGTTGTGCAATGTTTAGAAATTTCACATACCGTATTTTAAAAATAAATATAGGAAAACCAAAAAGTAATGTAGAATATATCGTACATACATATATAGAGTCAACATAAAAGATAAAGAGGTGGGTATATGTTACTTGAGGAAGTAATGCAGCAACTAGAAGGATATGGAACAGAACAAAATCGAAAAACGTATAAAAACCACGGAGCGAAAGAGCCGTTATTTGGAGTTAGTTTTGCAAATTTAAAATTGTTAAAAAAGATGATAAAAAAAGATCACGATTTAGCAGTTGAATTGTGGGAAACGAAAAATATGGACGCGATGACATTAGCAACTTATATTTTAGACCCGAAGAAAATAACGACAGAGCAGCTTAATAGTTGGGTTCAGGATGTTGATTATTACTGTTTAATGGATGTTCTTATGACATCTATATGTACTTCGCCAATTGCAATAGAAAGAATGGAAGAGTGGACAAAGTCTAATGATGAATGGATTGGAAGAGCTGGCTGGTCTTTATTAGCAAATATAGCGATTAAAAATAAAACGTTACATGATGATTTCTTCTCTCCGTACTTAGAAGAGATTAAAGAAAATATACATAATGAAAAAAATAGAAAAAAAGAAGCGATGAATAGTGCTTTAATCGCAATAGGAATTCGTAATGAAGACTTAGAGCGACAAGCGATTGGAATTGCAAGTGAAATTGGAAAAGTAGTGGTTGATCACGGTGCAACATCATGTAAAACACCAGATGCAGAAAGCTATATAAAAAAAGCGAGAGAAAGAGCTAAAAAAAAGAAAGTGGAATAAGAAAAGAGGAGCGGTTATGAAACCAATCGAAGCAGCACAAAACATAATTACATCACAATTTCCGAATTGTGATGTAGCTTTACTCGGCGGAAGCGTTGCACGAGGAGAAGCGACGAAAACATCTGACCTTGATATTGTAATAGTTGACCACAGTTTAACTTCTTGTTATAGAGAATCTTTCTATAGTAATGGATGGCCTGTTGAGGTGTTTGTTCATAATTTTGAAACATATAAAACTTTTTTCAAAATGGATTGTGATCGAGGGAGACCGTCGTTACCACAATTAGTTTCAGAAGGGATTGCATTAAAAGGGGAACAGGAAATTGTTGAGAAATTAAAAAAAGAAGCGAATGATTTACTACATAAAGGACCAGCTAAATGGACCGAAGAAACGATTAAGCAGAAGCGATATTTTATTACGGATACTTTAGATGACTTTATTGGTGCAACGAAAAGAGAAGAAGAATTGTTTATCGCTAATTTATTAGCGGATTTAGTACATGAATATGTATTAAGAGTAAATGGTATGTGGCTTGGGAGTTCAAAATGGTTTATTAGAGTGCTAAGAAGATATGATGAGCAATATGCAAACAAATTTGTAGCGGCTTTTGATTATTTTTATAAAACGGGAGAGAAAAATGAATTAATTCATTTTATAGAAAAGACGTTAGAGCAGTATGGTGGAAGAGTGTTCGAAGGATTTTCTATTGGTAAATAAAAAGGGGAGAGAACAATGAATGTACCATATGTTCAATTAAGAGAATTGACACTAGATGATGTAGAAGATCGCTATCAATGGTCATTAGATAGAAATGTAACAAAGCATTTAGTTGTACCAGATCAATATCCTCCGTTCACTCGTGGAGATACGAGAAACTGGATTGAAGCTTGTATAAGCCGAAAAAATGGTTATGAACAAAGGGCAATCGTTACTGAGACAGGTATACATATTGGATGGGTAGACCTTAAAAATTTTGATAAAACAAATAAAAATGCAGAACTAGGAATTGCGATTGGAAATAAAGACTATTGGGGTAAAGGGTTTGGAATGGCAGCTCTAAACAGCATGTTACAAATAGGTTTTTCCCAGTTTGAATTGGAGAAAGTTTGGTTACGTGTAGATGAAGATAATACACAAGCTAAAAAGAGTTATGAAAATGCTGGATTTGTATGCGAAGGGCTAATGAGAAATGATCGATTGAGACAGGGGAAGTTCATTCATCGCAATCGTTACAGTATATTAAAAGAAGAGTATGAATCAAAAAAAGTAGCCTATAAAAATATTATGTAAATTAAAAAGGGGAAGATAAAATGATTCGATTACTTACAAAAGCGGATGCAAAACAATATTGGGAGTTACGTTTACAAGCATTACAAGTAAATCCAGAAGCATTTGTAACGACTTATGAAGAAGCAGTACGTCAAGAAAAACCTCTTGAACGTGTTGCTAGTAATCTTTCATCCAACAGTAGTTTTACATTTGGTGCTTTTAATAATGAAAATCGTTTAGTTGGGGTTGTTACTTTATTAACAGAAGAAAAGGACGCATATAAGCATAAAGGACATATCGTTGCGATGTATGTAGATACTGAAAATCGAAGAAGTGGTCTTGCACGTGATTTAATACGTAAAGCAATTGAAAGGGCAAAAGAGATGAAGCTAGAGCAATTCAATTTAGGGGTTGTGTCAACGAACGAACCAGCAAAACGATTATATGAATCAATGGGATTTAAAACGTACGGAATTGAAAAAAGGGCTATAAAAATGAATGGTGTGTATAGTGATGATGAACATATGGTGTTGTTCTTTTAAGAGAGAAAGTTTTGTATGAAAAAGGGGAAACTGCGACAATAAGATGGGGAATATGGCATATAGCAGATCATAATCGGTATCATCAAGCTCATATAAGTCAATTGAGGAAATTATACAGAGAATATAAACTACATATTCTTTAATTTTTGAATGAACGAACGCCTCTAAATAATAATTAAAGGAGGCGTTTGTTTTTATTCGTTCGCTTTTCTTCCCAAGCTATCATTCAATTTACTGGTTTCTCAATAGAAAACCAGTAAATTGAATGTGCAATAGTTGGTAGCCATCTTTTATAGCGGATGCGTATATTTTCATGGTGAGTATAGTGGGTCGAGATTAAAGTAGATTTTGCCCCTTGAAAATTTTGGTATGTAATGACCTCGATTTCATACCAATGCACTTTATTCCCATGTAAATCTACCACAATTCCTTCATTATCCCAAAATGAAATGTAAGTTTGTATGTAGATTTTTCATCGCGTATACTAAAATATATGTCATAGAGATTAAAAATTAAATACAAGGGGTTTTACAATGAAAGCAATTGTTATAGGGATACTGGCATCATTTTTCTTTGCCTTTACTTTTGTTTTAAACAGGGCAATGGACTTAGAAGGTGGAAGCTGGATTTGGAGTGCATCATTACGGTATTATTTTATGGTTCCAATGCTATTACTTATTGTTATGTATAGAGGGAACTTAAAGCAACTCTTTCAATATATGAAAAACAATCCGAAAGAATGGTTAGTTTGGAGTATCGTTGGATTTGGTCTCTTTTATGCACCGCTTAGTTTTGCTGGAGCGTTCGGACCAGGTTGGCTCGTTGCATCAACATGGCAAATTACAATCGTTGCAGGGATTTTGTTAACACCATTTTTTGCGGTGGATCCACTACATAAAAAACTTCCGATGAAGGAATTAGTTATGTCGGGCATTATTTTATTCGGTGTTGTTCTCATGCAAGTAGAACATGCTTCTTCATTAGGTATTCGTGAAACCATTTTATGTGTAGTTCCTGTAGTTATTGCAGCATTTGCGTATCCTCTTGGAAATAGAAAAATGATGCAAGTTTGTAAAGGGGAATTAGATGTATTTCAGCGAGTACTCGGTATGACATTAGCAAGTTTACCATTTTGGTTTTTATTATCTGGTTACGAAGTATCAACTGGCGGATTACCGTCAAGTAGCCAAGTTTTTCAATGTTTTATTGTAGCAGTTAGCTCTGGGTTAATCGCGACAGTATTATTTTTCTTTGCGACAGATCTTGTAAAAGATGATCCGCAAAAATTAGCAACAGTGGAAGCGACGCAGTCTGGTGAAGTTTTATTTGCGCTAGTAGGAGAGCTGATCTGGTTATCTGCACCAATTCCGTCATCATTATCTTGGATTGGTATGAGTCTCGTTATTATTGGAATGATACTTCATAGTTATGTGGCTGTCGTTGTAAAAAAAGAAGAAAAAATAACGGCGTAATGAGATTAGCTCTTTTTATTAAGAGCTAGTCTTTTTTCATAGAAAGGGATGAAAGTATGAATATACAGCGCGTTGAACAAATTGAAAAAGATTCAATATTAAATGTGCTACAATATGCTGTCGGTCCAAATGAAATAAGCTTAAAGAAGGCAGTAATATTTTATCAAAGTAATAAAGGGACTTTGTACAAATATGAAGAAAAAGCTTGTCTAGGTATTGAAATAATCGGAGAAACTAAAGCAAGAATATGTCATATAGCAGTGGCTCCAGATTATCGTCAAAAAGGAATTGCACTGCAAATGATTAAAGAGATTGTAAGAGTATACCAATTGACTTATATAGAAGCGGAGACAGACGATGGGGCGGTAGAATTTTATAAAAGAATTGGTTTTCAAGTTAAAAGTTTAGGAGAAAAATATCCAGGGATAGAAAGATTTCATTGTTACATGGAAAAATAGTATAAAAAAATGCATATGGAGTATAGTTTGAAAAAAATAGGATTTACATTTTTCTTCATTTCAAAAAAACTCTCGCTCATCATTATCTACGATTTTAATAGAGTTTTGAGGCTTCAGTAATACATATTTTTGTAGTAATGAATATGATTAAGTTAAAAATTAAGAAAAATATGATAATATATTTATATAAAAGTTTAAATTTACGTAGCTAGTGGGGGAACCAATATGAAAATGAATGAAATAGTTGCAAGTACACAATTTCCAAATACAATCGAAACAATAACAAAAGATTTAAAAGCATTAGGAGTCGAAAAAGGAATGACAATTATCGTTCATTCATCACTAAGTTCTATCGGGTGGATATCTGGTGGTGCGGTTGCTGTAGTAGAAGCATTAATGAAAGTTGTTACGGAAGAAGGAACGATAATAATGCCAACGCAATCTTCGGATTTGTCCGATCCGAAACATTGGTCAAGGCCACCTGTACCGGAAGACTGGTGGCAAATTATCCGAGATAACGTCCCAGCATTTGATTCACGTATAACCCCAACAAGGGGAATGGGTGAAATAGTTGAATGTTTTCGTACATATCCGAATGTAGTACGTAGTAATCATCCGTTAGGAAGTTTTGCTGCATGGGGAAAACATGCAGTAGAAATAACAATGAACCATTCGTTATCAATGAGCTTTGGAGAAGAATCTCCATTAAGAAAAATATATGATTTAGACGGGTACGTATTATTAATTGGTGTTGGATATGATTCCAATACGTCTGTTCATTTATCCGAGGTGCGTTCTGGTGCATGTGAGTTAATACAAGTAGGAGCACCTATTATAGAAAACGGTGAAAGAGTGTGGAAAGAGTTTGTTGAAATGGATTACGAATCTGAGAAGTTTGTAGAAATTGGTGTGGAGTTTGAGCGAAAAGGAACTGTAAAAAATGGGAAGATAGGGAATGCAACGTGTCGTCTAATGAAACAGCGTGATATAGTTGACTTTGGAACAGAATGGTTTCGTAAGAAAAATTAGTAAGGGATGGTTACAATGAAGGGGAAAAAGGTATTAATTACGAGCGGTGGTTGTCTAGAAAAATGGGATCAAGTACGCGGGCATACGAATATGGCCAAAGGTACAATTGGAAGGATAATCGCAGAAGAACTTCTAGCTAAAGGGGCACATGTTATATATTTACACGGTTATTTTGCGGAGAAACCGAGTGATGTACATAGAGGGTTAGAATTACATCCGTTTGAAGGAATCGTTGATTTACAAGATAAAATGAAAAGTATCATCACACATGAAAAGGTTGATGCAGTCATTATGGCAGCGGCTGGATCAGATTGGATTGTGGAGAAGATTTGTGATCAAGATGGTAATGTTCTTAATATGAACGGAAAAATTTCAAGTGATATAGCACCGATTATTCATTTTCAAAAGGCTCCAAAAGTATTAAAACAAATAAAAGAATGGGACCCAGAAACAGTGCTTGTTGGTTTTAAACTTGAAAGTGATTTAAGTGAAGAAGAACTGTTTGAAAGAGCAAAAAATAGAATGAAAGAAGCAAGGGCGAATGTAATGATTGCGAATTCACCACATTCTTTATATTCGCGCGGAGCTGTGCATTATGTAATTGGACAGAATGGTAAAGGGAAGTTGTGCAATGGGAAAGATGAAACAGCGAAAGAAATTGTCAAAAGCTTAGAGATATTATGTAATCGTGTCACTGCTTTTTAAAATTAAGTTTTTAGATAAGAATGAATCCGCATAGTAATAAGTAAGCGAAACTTTAATTGGTGGGAATTTTACTTTTACACGAATGTGAAGCGTATATCAATCAAGAGCTATACACAGAATAATTGGTGAGGAGTGGATTCTATGGAACATTTATTAAAGCAAGCTATTAAACTTAGAAACGAAAAGAAGTATGCGCAGTCTAAAGAGATGCTTATAGGATTAACAAACTTTACAAAGGATGCAGAAGTACTGTATCAGTGTGCGTGGATACATGATGTAATGGGGCTAGAAACAGAAGCAGTTCCGTATTATGAGCAGGCAATCGCAAATGGACTTGATGGCGAATCGCTTTGCGGTGCTTATATTGGTTTAGGAAGTACATATCGTTGTATAGGGGAATATGAAAAGGCAATTACAGTATTAGAAGCTGGGGTGAAAAAATTCCCAGAGAACGCTCCGATGAAAGTATTTTTATCATTAGCAAAATATAACGTAAACGATCACGAATCAGCGATGAAATTATTACTTGAAACTGTCGTGAAAGTAGAGGAAGTAAAAGAATTTGAACGTGCCATTTCATTTTATAAAGACCATTTAAATGAGGTTTTTAAATAAAGGAGTGAACGTATGAAGGCTACACTATCACAAAGGCGAAAAGATATTTGGATTGGACTCGTCTCTTTAATTATGCTATCAAACTATTTATTGTATGCCCTTCCAATTGTACCAGTTGCGCCGAAAGAAGTTGTGCTTGGGTCATTATTAGATTGCATGTTTGTCATTCCAATCATCACGTATTTCTTCATTATTCGAAAAAGATACTCATTAACGTATATAGTTCCTGTTGTAATAGCTGGTTATATTTTTGCAAGATTTATTATTCCAAGTGACTATTTACAAGCTTTTTCATTCATCTCTTATATTATTGTTGCGGCTGAAATTGCATTTGTAGGTATAGAATTATTCCTTCTCTATAAAATTGTTAGAGTGCTTCCTAAAATAATAAAAAAATATAAAGAATATAGAAGAGAAAATTATTCCTTTTCTTATGCAATTGATGCAGCGTTTGACGCTACTATGAAAAGAAGTAAGTTAGTAGATGTCATTCTAACAGAGTGTAAGTTAATCTATTATGCGTTTTTATCGTGGCGTGAAAAAGTACCAACAGGTAAATCTGTATACTCATATCATAAAAAGACTGGTGCTATAGGTGTGTATATCATGATTATTCACGCAACAGTAATTGAAAGCATTGGTTTTCATTATTTACTACATCAGTGGAATTCAGTAATAGCATGGATTTTACTTATTTTAAATGTATACGCGATGATTTATTTTATAGCTGAAATACAAGCGATGCGCAAAAATCCCCTTGTCGTAACAGAAGAACAAGTAATCATTCAAATCGGATTAGGAAAGAAAATCGTTATGCCATTTACACAAATAGATAGTATTGCGTTCTACAAGGGGGAATTGCTAACGGCAAAAGAAGGGAAACAGGTATTGGATGCAACTGTTATGGAGTTCATAAAAGAACCTGCTACTTTTGAAATAACATTAAAAGAGCCAGTGAAAGCGCAGTTGTTATACGGCTTTTCTAAAACAGTAAGTCGTGTTTACTTAAATGTTGATGAAGAACGAAAATTTTATGATGCGGTTAAGGAAAAGTTAAAACATGAGTAATAGTGCTGTTAGTTGCATAAAAACAAATGAGCTTCCGTTAGAAGTGAAAAAATATGAAACATGGATAGTGAAAAACTCTTTCTAAATAAGAAGGAGTTTTTATTATGTACTTGTATAAATCATTATATAAAAAACTATATACTTCTTTATCACTACATAAATGGATATAATTGAGGATAGAACTAGCATAAGGGGAAACAAAATAATGAATAAGTTACTTACATCGAAAATTGAAATTATAGAAAGAAAAATCCGGTATAACTCAACAATAGTAGATCACAATTGCTTATTACTTGAAAAACAATCACAAAGTATCGTTTTGTTTCGCGAGGTGCAGTATTCATTTACAATGACTGCAAATGATACTAAGTTAACAATCCCAAAAGGGAGTTATACAATCGCATATTACTGGAAAGATCGTCCGTACAATTTATACGTATGGAGAGATATAAAAGGAAAGTATTTAGGTTCATATTTTAATATCGTAAAAAACACACAAATAAAAGATGAAGTGGTTTCCTTTGAAGATTTAATCATCGATATTATGGTACTTCCAAATGGAGAATACTTCATATTGGATGAGGATGAAGTACCAGAACCATTAGGAAATTTCGAAGGTGGTTATGTGAAGAAAGCTCTTTATGGATTAAAAGAAATCATTCAAAAAGAGCTTCCATCAATAGTTTTGGAGACAGCCAGGGTGCAGAGGAAATAAAATTAAATTACATAAATATTTTGAATAGGAATGAGTAGTCTTAAGTTATACGATCTAACTTTTTTGATAAATCTAAGGTTAGTAGCATATTTCTTGAAATTACTCTTTTTTTGTAGAAATTTCGTCGCTTAGTTATTAAATCCCATCAAATGCATTTAGCGTGTGAGTTTTCTTATTGGTTACAGTGGATTAAAGATCATAAAAAATAGTAAGTAAACGATACCGTTTAAATAAAAAAAAAGTAAAATGTTCAAACAAATCATATGTATGTTTTAATAAAACCTAGTTGACTTATCGGAAATATTTGTATAATATGTACTTAATTCCATAACATATTGCTGATTGGAGAAACCAAAGGCATTTTATCAACAGATAAAATGCCTTTGGTTTTTTTATTGCACAAATACTGAATCTGTTCATTTATATGAATCATTTTAAGGAGGGGAAGAAATGACTGTTTCAATTGATGGGGTATCAAAATGTTTTTTGAAACAAACTGGTATTGTTCAAGTATTAGAGAATATTAATGTTCAATTAGAGAAAGGGGATTTTGTTACAGTAATCGGTCCGAGTGGGTGTGGAAAAAGTACATTACTAAAAATTGTTGCAGGTCTAGATAATGATTTTGAAGGTGAAGTTGTTATTGACGGGGAGCCTATTTTAAAAACCAGCAAGAAACAAGGTTTTATTTTTCAAGAACATAGGCTTTTTCCATGGTTAACAGTTGAAGAAAATATAGCGGCAGATTTGTCGTTAAAAGATAAGTATGTGAAAGATAAGGTGAGAGAATGGGTTGAAATCGTTCGGTTAGATGGCTTTGAAAAATCGTATCCGAAAGAAATTTCAGGCGGGATGTCACAACGTGTTGCGATAGCAAGAGCGTTATTAAGAGATCCCAATATATTATTACTTGATGAACCTTTTGGAGCGCTGGATGCTTTTACTCGAAGTCATTTACAAGAAGTATTGCTAAATATTTGGGAGCAGAAGAAAACAACAATGATATTCGTTACACATGATATAGACGAAGCGATATATCTTTCAAACCGAATCATCATTATGAGTACAAAGCCTGGAAAAATACATAAAGTAATTGAAAATAATTTGCCTTATCCGCGAAATAAAACTTCTCAATTATTCCAACAACTTCGAACGAAAGTATTACAGCAGTTTGAATATGGAGGATTGATTCAAACAAGTATATAGGAAAAGGGTGATTTTATATGTATAAAAAATTTAAAGTTCTTTCTTTTGCTTTAGCTATATCAGTATGTTTATTAGGATGTGAAAAAAGTACAGTAAGTAGTAAGAAAGAAGATGTAACAATACAAATTGGTATACAGCAAGGATTAAGCCCGCTATTACTAGCAAAGAAAAAGGGGTGGTTTGAAGAGGAGTTTAAAAAAGAAGGAGTTAAAGTGAAATGGACAGAGTTCCAAAGTGGACCTCCTTATTTTGAAGCAATTGCATCAAACCGATTAGACTTTGGTGAAGTAGGGAATTCTCCAGTCATTTCAGCGCAAGCAGCAGGTATTGGATTTACCGAAATCGCCAATACAAGTTATGCGAGAAAAGGAACTGGAATTCTCGTTCAAAAAGATAGCAAGATTACGAGTGTAAAAGAGTTAAAAGGTAAAAAAATTGCAGTAGCAAAAGGAAGTAGTGCCTTTAATTTATTATATCGAGCACTCGATAAAGAAGGTATCGATGCAAAAGATGTAAATGTCATTCAATTACAACCAGACGAAGCGCAGCCTGCATTTGAATCAGGATCAGTAGATGCATGGGCGATTTGGGACCCTTTCATATCATTACATACATTAAATAAAGGTGCGAAAGTGATTGCAGACGGTGAAACATTAAATGTCTCTTCACCAGAATTTTTAATTACGAGAACAAAATTTGCGAAAGAACATCCAGAATTAGTTGAGAAATTCCTCAAAGTTTATGAGAAAGCACGTGTATGGCAAGATGCTAACTTAGATGAAGCAATAAAAGTATATACTTCTGTAAAAAAGATAGATGCGGAGATCGTAAAAGAAGTGTTTAATCACGACAAACCAATTTTAGTTCCGGTAACGAAGGAAATAATAGCAGAACAACAAAAGACAGCGGATTTTCAATATAAGCTCGGTTCTATAAAGAAAGAACTTAAGACGGAAAAAGTTGTAGATAATTCTTTCGTAGAAAAAGCATTGAAAGCGAAGTGAAAAGAGGTTTTGTAAAGTGGAAAATACGAAAGCTGTTATGAAACCAGCGAGTATAACGATTGAGAAAAACAGCGTCAAGAAGGTGCGAAAGTTAAATGTAAAAATTTTAGTAAGGGCGATTACTATACCGGTTATTATATTAATAATTTGGCAGTTGGCTGGCGTATTCGGTCTTGTTTCTAAAACAGTCTTACCAACACCATTAGATATTTTTCTAGCTTTCCAAGATCTTATTAAAACAGGAGAGTTATTCGGCCATTTAAGTATTAGTGTATTTAGGGCTGCGGCTGGTTTCTTTATTGGCGGAGGCTTAGGAATCATTTTAGGAACGATTGTTGGATTTTCAACGAGAAGTGAGCAATATTTAGATCCATCTATGCAAATGTTAAGAACTGTACCTCATTTAGCTGTTGCACCGCTTTTCGTATTATGGTTCGGTTTTGGTGAAACAGCTAAAGTGTTATTAATTGCAGATGGTGCATTTTTTCCTTTATACGTAAACGCATTTTTAGGTATTAGAGGTGTGGATTCAAAGTTATTTGATGTTGCGAGAGTGTTAGAGTTTAGTAAAAGAAAATTAATCACGAAACTAATTTTACCAGCTGCATTGCCTAACCTTTTACTAGGAGCAAGGTTATCGTTAGGTGTTGCATGGGTGAGTTTAGTAGTAGCAGAACTTATGGGGTCTACAGAAGGTATTGGCTATATGATTATGGATGCAAGGCAATTTTCAAATACAGATATCGTATTTGTCGGCATAATTATATTTGCATTTGTTGGGAAGTTTTCTGACTCTCTAGTACGTTTACTAGAAGTGAAGTTTTTAAGATGGCGAGATAACTTTAAAGGTGAGACAGGGGATTAACATATAAATTATTAGGGGTAATTTATATAGAATGTGTTAGTATACGACTCAAAATAAATAAGGGGTGTGTAAAGGTATGGAATTATTATGGTTTATTCCGGCTTATGGAGATGGTCGATATTTAGGAACGACAAAACGAGGAAGAGCAGCTGAATATGGTTATTATAAGCAAGTTGCTGCGGCAGCTGATTATTTAGGATATACGGGTGTTTTACTTCCAACTGGTCAAGGATGTGAAGACCCTTGGGTGTTAGCTTCAGCTCTTGCTGCTGAAACAGAAAAACTAAAATTTTTAGTAGCAGTGAGACCAGGACTAATGTCACCTACAGTTGCAGCGAGGATGGCATCTACATTTGATAGAATTTCAGATGGGAGACTACTTATCAATGTAGTAGCTGGAGGAGATCCAGTTGAACTACAAGGAGATGGATTATATCTTGAGCATGATGAAAGATATGAAGCAGCGGATGAATTTTTAAAAGTTTGGAAATCGACATTGCAGGGTGAAACGATCTCTTTAGAAGGAAAACATATTAAAGTTACAGATAGTAAAGTTGTCTTCCCACCAGTTCAAACGCCCTATCCTCCAATATATTTCGGGGGATCATCAACTGCTGGAAAAGAAGTAGCAGCTCAACATAGTGATGTATACTTAACGTGGGGAGAGCCGCCAGAGCAAGTGAAAGAGAAAATAGAAGAAGTAAGAAAACTTGCAGAAGAGAAGGGGCGTACAGTACGATTTGGCATTAGATTACACGTAATTGTAAGAGAGACAGAAGAAGAAGCATGGGAAGAGGCAGAACGTTTAATTCAATATGTGGATAATGAAACAATTGAGCTTGCTCAAAAGACATTTGCAAGATATGATTCGGTTGGTCAAAAACGGATGGCACATTTAAATAAAGGTACGAGAGAGTCGTTAGAGATAGGCCCTAATTTATGGGCTGGAATCGGACTTGTAAGAGGTGGGGCAGGTACTGCACTTGTAGGCGATCCGCATACAGTAGCAGAAAGAATAAAAGAATATGAATCGTTAGGAATTGATACGTTTGTTTTATCAGGATATCCACATTTAGAAGAAGCATATGAAGTGGCAGAATTGTTATTCCCATTATTGAAAGACGAGAAGAAAGAAGCAAATAAAATTGTTGGTGAAATGATTGCTGATGCATATGCATTAAAAAAATAGTCAGAAATAAAGTTTCATCTATTTATTGCTTCATTTTGTTTATTGCCTGTTAATACGGGATAAAAAATCCGCAAGTTATTCGCTTGCGGGTTTTCATCGTAAATTATTAGAAAATATGGTAAAATTAAAGGGTAACTTAAGGTGCGGTTGGTTGTTCAATTATCACTTCTCCGAGTAGGAGGGGGGTGATAATACGTGAGTGAAATAGCGTTGCTACTGCAGGGTGGACTGTTTCTCGTTGCATTGTTAACGTTCGTCGTCGTTTTAATAGACAAGCTCAAAAAATAACAACCCACCTATGCCTATAGAATGTGGGTTGTTTTGTTTGTAAGAAACAAATAGGATAAATGAACAATCCAATCTGCTAAGTTACGTGGACTAGTGTGTAGCCGCACACTAGTCTTTTTTATTTATATACAATTTATAATTGGTTTATGTGATTGTATTGTTCTTTTCATACTCATTATAACACAGTGTCTTTTCATCAAGAAAGGAGACCGTATGTTCTGGTCCTTGTTATATAGTAGGTGCTTTTTCTTTAAACAGCCCATCCATATACTGTTTTAAACTTTGGACATGAAATTTCTGTGTATTCACATTATTTACACCGACAATGGGTGATGGAAGGTCAAATCTTTTTTCTGATAAATGAACGACAACATCAAAGATGTCAAACAAACGAATGAAGCAAAACAAACCGTCTTTATCGCTAAGTAAAATAAAGTAATGATTTTCACTACTTGTATTTAGCGTATTCCATAAAGAACTTTTGCTTAAATCACGTACAATGCTTTTTTCTTTTAGTTCCACGAAATCTGCATTTGAGAGAATGGTAGAGATATCAATTGCATCTTGATTTTCAAAGTAGCCATCAACTGTTTGTACAGCGAATGTATAAGCCATTTTTAATATACTCATTTTATATTTACGGTTATCTAATAGCAATTCACGTTGAATAGAACTTGCTACTTTCGTTACACGTTCCTCTTTCCAAATTTCATTATGTAAGGAAATATCGTGCTTTTTACATAGTTTCATAATTAATGCATTAGAATAAAGAATTTCGTCGCTTACTTCGACAACATCAGTCTCAGCAGCCGCAAGTTCTTCGCCGTGCTCATTCGTATAGAGTGGGGAATCAATTTGTCTTTTCATTTGTTCAATCTTAAATTGACTCAATTTATGCCTAATTAAAGGACGATCAATATTTGTTGTCATTTGTTCATGGCAAGTATCACAAATTGAGTTTGTGAAATAATATCCACATAATATTTCTGGAATGACATATTGTTCACTAAGTTCTTTCGTATCTTTTCTGCAAATGATGCATTGTGTCATTTTTATCACCTTTACCTGCAAATTTGTATGTAATCTCATTGTAGTGTATTTATCGGTATTTTGGAATATTGTAAAGGAAAATATTATGTGAAATTCATACTTATTTTGGTACAATGAAGAGAAGTGCTAGTTTAAAGGAGGCCATTTTTTTGAAATCAAAAGTGCACTTTTGGACATTAGAAGTGCTAATGGTTGTAGGAATCATATTTATTTGCACAAAAATATCATTTTTATTTCAACCGATTGGTATCTTCATATCAACATTATTTTTCCCAATCTTAATCGCGCTTTTTTTATACTTCATATTTAATCCTGTATTAATCTTTTTGGAGAATAAAAAAGTACCTAGAAATTTAGCGATATTGCTGTTATATCTTTTTATCATAACATTAACTGCGGTTGGCGTTGGAGTAGTTGTTCCTACGATTTCACAACAGCTAATGGACTTAGTAAAAAATATGCCAGGCTACATAAAAGAGGGAAAAGTATACATACAAGAATTATCACATCATAGGTTGTTTGAATGGTTATCTACACAAAACTACGTTTCCATTGAAACAATTGAAAAAAATGCGATTGAATACTTAAAAGATATACCAAATACAATTACGTCGAGTGCAACGGCTTTATTTGGTATTATCACGAACGTTGCGTTAGTTGTATTTACTGTACCGTTCATTTTATTTTACATGTTTAAAGATGGACATGCCTTTCCAGGAAAAGCGGTAAGTTTATTACCAGAGTCTTACCGTGAAGATGGGCTTCGTATCATTAAGGAAACGAACGAAACATTATCTGCATATATTCAAGGGCAAGCGCTCGTTTGTATATTTGTAGGTGCTTTTACTTTTATCGGTTATTTAATTATCGATTTACCGTACGCTTTTGTTTTAGGAATTATAGCAGCATTTACAAACATCATTCCTAACTTAGGTCCATTTATCGGAGCAGCACCAGCTGTTATTGTAGGACTGTTCGTATCTCCGATGCAAGCCTTATACGTAATTATTATCGTAACAATTGTACAACAGTTTGAAAGTAATATTATTTCACCACGTATTATGAGCTCAAAATTAAACATCCACCCATTAACAATTATTATCCTAATTTTAGGGGTAGGTAACTTTGCTGGAATCATCGGAATGATTTTAGCAGTACCAGTTTATGCAGTAACAAAAACAGTTGTTTCGAACTTAGTGAGATTGTTTAAGACGAAGAGAAGTAATCGGAAATAGTAAAACCTAAGAAAGATACACCTCTTTTTAAGTGGTGTATCTTTTGTTTATAAAAAAAAATTAAAAGCGGGTTGATTTGATTTTATTATATATTTTTTATATATCAAATTCAGTGATGAACTTGTGTGATATAAGCTCTATAAAACTATGTGGAATCCCTCTGAACTATCCAAATCATTTCTTTACAGCGTGCTATTAACATCATAATCTACTCCTTTCAATTCTATATAGTTAAACGATTAAAGATGAGTGTAGTATTTGCTTCTACGATCTCGAATTTCATTAATAACTTGTTTATATTGTCTTTCTTGTTTTAATTCATTTTGAGATATTGTTTCTTTTTGAATCGTAATCGTTAAAAAGAAAAGGTGAAACTTCATATGTGAATTCCTCCTTTCGAATTGGAATTACAGATGACTACAGTAATGACTTTGTCTTTCTTTTACAGAATCCATAGCCTGATTAATTTGTCGTTCATGAAGCATTTCAGACTCAGAAAATTTATTTTTTTGAATGGTAATGGTTAAAAAGAATACTTTAAATTTCATAAAATAATTGCCCCTTTATAAGTGATTTAGAAAAAACGAGTGTAATAAGAAATTAAAGGTGACTACAGTAATGACTTTGTCTTTCTTTTACAGAATCCATAGCCTGATTAATTTGTCGCTCATGGAGCATTTCAGACTCGGAAAATTTATTTTTTTGAATGGTAATGGTTAAAAAGAATACTTTAAATTTCATTAGATAATTACCCCTTTATAAGTGATTTAGAAAAGACGAGTGTAATAAGAAGATTGGCGCTCTTTTACTTCGTCCATAATGTTTTGGATGTGTTGCTCGCGTAAAATCTCTTTCTGTGAGAGCTTACGTTTTTGAATGGTGATTGTTAAAAAGAATGCTTTAAATTTCATGAATATATTACCCCTTTAAAATATATTTTTAATACATTTGAGTGTAGTGCGAACTTTTAATGTCAGTTATTTTATCAGTCAGTCGTTTTAACTGTTGTTTACGATTGATTTCAGTTTCAGATAAAGTATTTTTTTGAAGCACAGTCGTAAAAAAGAAAATATGAAAAGTCATAAATGAATTCCTCCTTTCGAAAAGGAATTACAGGTGATCACAGTAAAGTGCTTGGCGCTCCTTAACATCATTCATAGCTTTTTCAATTTGCTGATTATGAAGAATTTCATCTTTGGAAATTGTATTTCTTTGAATCGTAATACTTAAAAACAATACGCTAATAGTCATTGAATGTTGCTCCTTTCTTAGAAAAATAATGTAAGAGACTAAAAAAATCGCGCAAAAAAACCACAGGAAGATACAGTTCTCCTATGGCTGGGCGTGAAAAAGCCACAGGAAAGTATACGACCTCCTGTGGCGAATTTATGAATTAAATGAAATAAAGTACGATTTTCAATTCTCCATTAGGGTGGTCGAATTCATATTTAATTGTCCAGAAAACACAGGTGCAGTTAACGCTAAAGTTAATGCATGTAATTGTAATTTCATCATTTCCTTCGACCTCCTTTTAGAATTTTTTTCTTACGTTAGTAAGTATATACAATTAATGGATAATTGTAAACATAAAAAATGAAAATTTTTAATTTTGATTAAAATGCGTATATTTAAAAAGGGATTTGAAAGTAAATATTGTAATTAACGAATATCGATAAAAATGGGGGATGCTAAATGAAATATATGCATCATAACATGATCGTTATGCTAACAATTTTTTTATTCATTGCGGCTTGTTCTGACGGAGAAAGAATAAAAGATATATATGATGTTAGTTCAGATGATTTTAAGAAATATACTGGGACATACGTTGGTAATAATTCAGATGTGGTTGCAATTGTTAATCATTTACCCGGTGGTGGAACAGTTCAAAGTATAAGTTTAGGAAAGTTTGGCGGGAAAATAATAATCATGCTATATGAAAACTTCTCATCTGAGAAGTTTTTTGTTTTTATGTGTAAGCGAAATAATTTGTTGAAGTGCAAGCTACTATTCAATATGATAAATATAAAAACTTCGCGAGAAAGTGGGAAGTATAAAAATGCGTACAATTTTACTTTTTCTAAACAACATGTCCATCGATAAAATAGAGAACATTAGACATAAACATGATCCTTTATTTGGATTAATTCTACCGCATATAACAATCGTATTCCCATTTAAGAGTAATATTTCAAATGATGAATTAAAATCTCATATTTTTAATGTATCAATAGGGGGAGGCAAAATTGAAATTGAGTTTGCAAATCGTATCACTAGTGTAGGAAACTATTTGTTTTTAGAAGTTGATGGAGGAAGAAAACAAATAGAAGAACTACATGATAGGCTGTATACAGGACCTTTATTACAATTTTTGAAAGAAGACATTCCGTACATCCCGCATGTAACAGTCGGAAGAAAAGAAAGTGCCGAATTAGCTGCTGAAGTAGTGAAGGAGATTCCTAGTTTTCATGGGGAGTTAAATTGTGTGATTGATAGAATAAGCGTGGAGCGAATTGGAGAGAACGGGGAATCAATTATTGAATTTGAAGTGCCATTTCTAAAAAGCTGACAAAAGTCAGCTTTTTATTTCGTAGCATGAAGTAATGCACCAATTGCACCGCTATTACCACCATCTTGTAAAAAGATTGGTGTTTTATTTTGATATTCGGTGTAGCTACTAATAATATGTTGAAGTTGTACGTTATTACATAAAGTCGAACCAATATAAATAATATGTTCAATGTTTTTTGTTTCAGCGAATTGAAGGCTTAATGCAGTAACGACTTCACCGACAAGTCCTTGCACAGTAGCTAGTATATCGGAGCTACTATTATTTGATTCTGTAATGGCTGCTTTTCCGAAGTTGCTAGCAGTTAAGTTATTATCGATAGGGGAAAGAATACCACCATAAATATCTCCAACCGTAATATCTAGTTCTTTTCTAGATCCTACTTTTGTTAGAGGTATTATATCTTCAAAATGATCTATATTTGTTAACAATTTTGAAAGTCCCATAATAGTCCCACCGCCAACTCCGGTTCCACCAGCGCGAATATATTGTTCATTATAAACATAATGGATAGAAGTACCTGTACCGATATTGGTTAAAATAAAATTGTTTATAGTGTGTTTTTCTTCTTTTAATATGTATTGGACACCTGCAAGAGTAGATTCAAATTCGTTTAGCTCTATTATTTTATATGAACCTGTAAGCAGTTGCTGTAATAATTTCGATTTACCACCCGTAATACATATTTGTTTTATGCCATTGTTGTTTTTAATCCAATCTATTATTTTATGTTGTTCATGAGAATAAAATTTTTTAAAAGTTAATAGCTTTTTTTCGTTAAAATAAGCTATTTTCGTTAATGTGCCTCCAGCATCGATACCGATAGTACGTTCCATTTTCCTGCTCCTAACTACGTAATATGTTTTCCTATTTACTTAATTGGTTGAGAATAGATATTTCCAACTGATATAAGGAACACTTTAATCTGCTTGATATATTAATAGTTTTTCTATAGTTACAATAGGCTGGTCGTTGACAGTTGCAATACCTTTACCAAGAACAAAACCTCGGCGATTGCGCGTTAGCTCATAATGTAAATCAAGTTTATCACCGGGATATGCTTTTCCGTGGAATTCAACTCCATCTAAAGAGGAGAGGAATCCTAGTCCTCCAGAATCACTTGTATGTACAAATGCACTAAGCTGAGCAAGTGCTTCTACAATTAACATATGAGGCATATGTTTTTGACTATCATTTATAAACCATTCGTTATTTGTAATGAGTTTATATCCTGTAACGAATTCATCTTGTTTTGCATTTGTTACTTTATCAATCATTAAAAATGGATAACGATGGGGAAGTGTGTCTTTAATATGCATATGAAAGTACCTCCAATTAATAATACCCCTGCTAAAGTTAAGCAGGGGAGTGGGAACTAATTTTTAACTAATTCATTTACTTTTTCAAGGACGAAAATGCCGCTATTTCTAATGTTTTCAACAACTTGTTGCAACACTTCTTTATTTTGAACGAGTGCAATACGTACGAAGCCTTCTCCGTGAGGTCCAAATGCATGACCAGGTGTAACAACGACATTTGCACGATCCATTAATGCATAAGCGAAGTCTAGAGAAGTCCATCCTTGTGGAATTTCAGCCCAGACAAACATACTACCAGCTGGCTTATCGACATTCCAGCCAAATGTTCGGAATCCATCGATTAGTGTATCTCTACGTTCTTGATAAATTTCACGGTTTTTCTCACAAAACGTAGCACCGTTTCTTAGTGCAGCACATGCCGCTTTTTGAATTGGTAAAAATACACCGTAATCGGTATTAGATTTAAATTGAGTAAGTGCACGAACAATTTCTTCGTTTCCAATCATATATCCAATACGGCTACCTGCTAAACTATAACTTTTTGACAAAGAATTGATTTCTACACCAACTTCTTTAGCACCAGGTACAGAGAGGAAGCTAATTGGCTTATTACCATCGAAATAAAATTCAGCATAAGCAAAATCATGGACAACGATAATATTATGCTTTTTCGCGAATGCGATTACTTCTTTAAAGAAATCTTCATGAGCTATTGCTGGAACGGGATTCCCTGGGAAGTTTAAAATCATCATCTTCGCTTGATCGGCAATTTCTTCAGGGATAACTTCTAAGTCTGGTAAGAAATCATTCTCTTTCGTTAAAGGCATGTAGTAAGATGTTGCACCAGCCATTTGAATACCTGTTTCATAAGCTGTATATCCTGGATCAGGAACTAATATAATATCACCTGGATTTGCATAAACCATAGGTAAATGAACGAGCCCGTCTTGTGAACCCATTAATAATAAAACTTCTTTATCCGCATTTAATAAAACGTTATGAGTGTTGTTGTAATATTCAGTTACAGCTTCGTGAAATTCTTGAATACCGGATAATGTATACCCGTAGCTCTCTTTTTCACTCGCTGTATGTACCATTGTTTCTCTTACAAAATCAGCGGGCGGCATATCAGGATTTCCGATGCTCAAATCAATCATGTTATGACCTGCTGCAATTTTTTCTTTTTTATAGGCTCCTAATTCACTAAATATAGAAGATTGGAATGCTTTCATTCTAGTTGCTAACGTGTAAGTCATCAAAACCCCTCCTAAAACAGTGCTTTCATTCTGCATTTTTAATTATTCTGAAAACACATGTTTATATTTTATCATTTTTTTATGAAAATTAAAACGATTGACAAATTTAGAGGAAGGATCAGCCTATTTTGAAAAGTATCGATGTAAATAGCGTAGATGTGTTAATTGAAATGTGTATTATATGATTCATTTTATATAACTTAAGGTATTTTCTAGTTTTTATTAAGCATATTTCTCATGTTTTGAATGAAAAAGAATACGAAAACAAGGGCTATTTTTGTGGACGATTTCTAAAGTGAAATAACGCAGAAAATATTTTCTGCGTCTCCTCTGAAATGTAATCATTTCTTTTTATATGTGCATAATTTTTCGGCTGTCAAAAAGTATACATTTAATGTACCGTCGGCAACTTTTAAAGTTTGGTCCGATGTAAATGAATTACCATAATCAATGTGATATACATTAGAATTTTTTACAAATGAGCCTTTATATAAATCGTCTTTATTCTTTGTTGTTTGCATTTCTACTAAATTTTGCACAATTTTCTCTTTATTTTCTTTTTTGACAACTGTTTCAAATTTATAATATACAGGACATTCACCTTTTTTATTGTCAACGACTTCCCAAGAACCGTATATATCGTTATTGCTGCATCCACTAAGTAGGATAATTAGTATAGGAATTGTAAGTAGAACCTTTTTCATTTTGTGCTCCTTTCTTTTAAATTTGAATAAACGTGCGAATGCGATAGGGATATTATAATAAATAAAGTTTAAATTTTTTTAAAGAATTATTTAATTTCATATAAAAATTTAGGAGAAATTAAATAAGCATGAATCTAGTGTAAAGTCAGATTCATGCTAGTACTATAGCCTATGTTATGTCTTTTTTGAGGATAAATAAAGAGGAAAGCAGAATTACTATTCCATTTAATATATATACGCTTGCGATCATAAAGGCTAACGTACCTGCGCCAAATCCTGCTTTATCGAATATAGAAGCAAATGTTGCGATAGTCAAAAAGATAATGGGAGTCAGTAGTAAAAATATGAAACCTGCCACGATTCTTTTTTTAAACTATGTCCAGATAAGGAAATGGCTAAAAAGTTTAGGATGCTAAACAGAACAATTGCAAAGAGCAGGATAATAAATACTTCGATGCCATCAGACATTTTACCACTCCTTTTATAAAGAGTACTTTTTATAATCTATTCGAAATAAAAGGGGGATACTCCTTTAGGTAATTTCAATAAACGTAATAAATAGGCGTATTATAAAACAAAGAAGTATGGATTCAATATTAGATCCATACTTCTTTGTTTATTTTATAAATTCGCAGATTGCGAATGCTGTTTTTCATAATGTTTCTGCTTAGAAAGGGAAATAGAAATAATCAATAATGAAACGACTCCGAAGATGAGAACCATATATTGTAACCCAATTGTATCTAAGAAGAAGCCTGTGCCAAGTAAGACGATTTGGAACATAACCCTCTCAAACATATTACGGAATGAGAAGAGGCGACCGTGATAACTTTTTTCCACTTTCGTTTGGAAAATCGTCGACATAATAGGGAAGAAGCAGCCAACACTAAACCCAAATAAACCAAATGATGTAAGAGCCATCCATTTTATATCGCTAAAGAACAATGACAGATGTGCAAAAGCAGTACAAACTGCGAAGAAATATAGTAATTTTTCAGGTTTGAAATGATCAGATAGACGTTTAATTACGAAGGCACCTAACATAAATGCCACACCTTCAATTGTATATATGAACCCTTTAATCGTAGGATCATGTTGCATTTCGCTAATGTTAATAACCATTAAATTAAACCCAGCTATAAATAATAGAGGGATGATACTTAATATAAGTGCTGTAAAAGCAATAGGAATTCCTTTTAAAATACGAAATACTTCCATAAAGCTATTATCTTTTGCAGCTTGTTTACTTGGTGTTGTTGATTTCTTGTCTTCGAATTGTAGGAAGAAAGTCGAGAGGAATAATAAGGCGTATGCTGCCATTGAGAAGGCATACATGTACTGTAAACTCATCACAACTAAAAGAATTCCACCTAGTGAAGTACCTGCAATACGAGCAATTGTACCAACATTCATATGTACACCGTTCATTTGTAATAACTCATGCTCACGTACGATGAGTGGAATTACAGATTGTAATGCAGGGAAATAAAATGCTGCTGAAATTTGAAGAGCAACCATAAATGCAATCATAAATGCGATACTTTCAAATTGAATAGCAAAAAACATGAAAATAACACTTAAAACTCGACCAAATCCAGCGTAAAGAAGAACTTTTTTCTTTTCATACTGATCGATGACACGGCCAGCCATAGGTCCAACTAGAACACCGGCTAATAGTCCGATAAATAATATAACTGATTTCATGAAATCAGAAGGGACATATTTTTGCATAAATTCAAGGTTACCAAGAATACCAAGCCATAATCCTAGACCTGCAATAAACTCCCCAATTAGAACAATCCAAACGTTTTTATTACGCCACATAACATAAAACCTCTCCGTCTTTTAAAATGAAAAACTCGTATATAAAACCTCCTTATTTATGTATTATTTTCATACGAACTTTTTTAGAGTCAGAGTCTATATTACGTGTTTCATAATTGGATTTCAATCTTTTTGATTTGTCAAAAGTTTGATGTGTTAATTGATGAAATAAGTGAATCAAAACGTAAAAAATTTATGATTAAAGCTAATAGAAAGTAAAGGTACATATAAAAAAGCAAGAACGTATAACTACGCCTCGCTTTTCTCAAGTACAAAATTAAATATTAGATTCACTTAGCAACATTTACGCTCTTGTCCAATAGCTAAAACGCTAAAAGATAGTGGGCCAACAACTTCTGCGCTTGCACCACTAGTAAGGTTTTCTACAGTTAATGAATATTCGTGTGTTCCACTGCCAACGTTTTGATCTATAGCTTGAAATGTTTGTACGTACAATTGCTTTATTTGGAGAAAATGGGACTGCAAAAGTTGTTTCATCAGTTTTACTTACAGGATGAGTAGTTTGGACAAATACTAGAATATTTTAATAAAGTCGAAAACAAGTGTTGGAAAGAAGCAATTCACATAAAAGCATCAAGAATATATCCCAACTAAATGATATTTTTCTTAATGCTTTTTGTAATTAAGCAGAATATTCTTCTTTACGTACTTCAAAAAATTCATTACGTCGTAAGTAATTATAAATTTTCTCTGAAACCTCTTCTTCTTCAGACACTAAGAAACGATGATCAAAAGCGTAGAAAGATTGACCTTTAATTAATTTTACGTAATACATATTAAACGCCTCCTGACACTAGATTATTACTTGCTTCATATTATGATGGCCTATATGTCTGCTAAAAATACTTGGAGTTTCAAAGGGGATAAGTAAAGGGATAAAAGAGCTTACAATTCTGTAAGGTTTATGTCACCTTTTTCGATAGTTTACATTTACCAATTTCTTCTATAATGCAAATAGGTTACATAAAATAAGGGGGTAAAAAGATGGATGAAATAATTGGAGAAGTTGTAGCTGGTATTTGTGAATTTGTAGTGGAAGTAACAGCAGATGCTATAGGAAGTTTAGTTTCCGGAAATGATGAGGAAAAAGAAACATTATAATAATTTGTAAAAGAATAAAGTTAATCAAATTATAAAGGCTGATTTCTAAAGGGAATTCAGCTTTTTTATTTTTTACATTATATTAACTTAATTTGAATATTCATTTGTTATCATATTTAAGAAGCCTATATAAGGAGGTGAATAAACAAATATGTCGAATTCAGGGCCTGATTTATCTGTTTCTCGTTTGATTGTGGTAAATATAGAGGAAAAAGAATATCATTTTATTGTTCGTGAACATCCGATTGTAGGGAAATTTATTTCGCTATTTGAAAATGGAAAAGAATACGGTTTAATAGATAAACAAATCGCTAATAAAGATAAATTTATTACATCGGAGCTTACTAAGTTAGATTATTTTAATATAGATGTTTTATATCTTACACCTGGGTGGATATGGATTGGTATGGATCAATTCGGTTTACATGCTCGTGAGGCTACTTATAACGAAGTAGATGTTATTATGAAGTTGAAAGAGGATTTATATTATATAGATATATACGAAGAAATAAAAATGTAGTAAATATTTAGTCAGGTTAGGGGGCAAGTTCCCGTAGCCTTTTTTTGTTTAATGGAAGAACGTGTAATCATATTATTTTGATTATAAGGGAACATGATGAGAAGTGAGATGAAAAGAGGATTTGAAAATACATGAAGAGAATTGTAATAATTATATGAGTCGTATATGTAAATAACAATAGAAAGAAGATGATAATATGAGTAAAGAAGAGCTTGTGAAAAAACAGTTTGGCAGTAATGCAGATAAATATGTAAATAGTAAAATACATGCTAAAGGACTGGATTTACAATATGTAGTTCAACAAGTTGAGTCTCGTCATAATAATCGTCTTCTTGATGTTGCTACTGGTGGCGGGCATGTGGCAAATATGTTAGCACCTATGTTTGAAGAAGTAGTTGCACTTGATTTAACAGAACAGATGTTAGAAAAAGCAAAAGTTTTTATAAAGCAGAATGGTCATGAAAATGTATCATTTGTAGCAGGAAATGCAGAGAATTTACCATTTTCAGACCATTTTTTTGATACAATTACATGCCGGATTGCAGCCCATCATTTTACGAGTCCGGCTCAATTTATTTATGAAGTAAATCGTACGTTGGAGGATAATGGATTATTCATCTTAATAGATAATGTTTCGCCAGAAAATAATGAATATGATACATTTTATAATTTTATAGAAAAAAAGCGTGACCCAAGTCATGAACGAGCTCTAAAAAAGACAGAATGGCTTACTTTATTAGAAAAAAACGGTTTGCAAATGCAGTCATGTCTGACTTTTGATAAGAAGTTTGATTTTGACTGGTGGTGTAATATGATGGATGTCCCTGTACAAAAGCGTGAAAAGTTAACAGAATGTATGATGAAAGCACCAAACGAAATGAAGGGATATTTTAATATTCAATTTAAAAATAATAAAGTAGAATCGTTCTATACTGAAATGGCTATGTTTATATGTAAAAAAAGTACAACGTTAAAAAGATAAATGTGTTGCAGTCTTTCTGAAGTACGATATACTTAGTACAGAGAAACTGAGAATTGAGGAATAGTTATAATGATTCGTGTACGCATTGAAGGTACTGAGGAAGAAATGCTTGAATTTATGGGGAAAATGCCAGACATTCCTGGATTTGAAAAGACACATATGAGAGAGCCGAGAAAAGGAAATAACCCGAAATACGATTCAAGTAAAAATGTACTTGCATATTTGTCTTATAAAAAGATTGAAGTCGCCAATAAATAGGCGGCTTTTTTAGTTTGCGCTGTTTCACCGCCTTGTCTTTTTCACATAATAATAATAGTAGAGTATGCTCAAGAGGGGTGAGAATAGTTAATAAGAAAATTATCTTTTTTGGAGACTTTGGTATTGATGACGCCGTAGCGTTAATTTATGCAAATAAAACATGTAAATTAGATATTCTAGGTATTGTTGCTGAGTACGGGAATGTATCACGAGATATCGTTACGGAAAATGTTTATTTTTTGGAAAGGTACTATGCTACACAAGTGAAAATTATTGAAGGTGCGAGTAGACCGATGACAGCTGAAGAGCCTTTGTTTTTCCCTGAAATCCACGGGGACCACGGTTTAGGTCCTATTATTCCACCTGAGATGAGAATTTGTAAACGAGAAAATTTTTGTGAATTAATCAAATTAATCGAACCTTGTCCAGAAGATATTATAATTGTGGCGACAGGGAGACTAACGACGCTTGCTACGTTATTTTTATTGTATCCAAATATAATGGATCGTATTTGTTCGTATTATATAATGGGCGGCGCTTTCCTATTTCCAGGTAATGTTACACCAGTATCTGAAGCGAATTTTTATGGTGATCCAATTGCAGCAAATATTGTTATGAAATATGCGAAAAACGCTAGCATATACCCGTTAAATGTAACACAGGGCGCGCTTATTACACCTGAAATGGCCAATATAATAGATAAACAAGGAACTGGACAGGCGAAACTCATTAAACCAATGATTGATTTTTATTATGAGAATTTCTATAAAAAAGAATATCCGGGTATTGGTGGAAGTCCTATACACGATTTACTACCGTTTATCTCGTTTATAAATGACAGTATTTTCGAATATAAAAAATCGGCAGTGTGGATTAGTACGACAAATGATGTGACTAGGGGCCAAAGTGTAGCAGACTTTAGAAAAATAGCTGAGCCAACAAGGTTTGATGATCGGCCGATTCAAAGAATTGCTGTTGGTTTTAACTATGCAGCTTTTAAAGAAGAGTTTATGCGAACAATATTGAAGCCAGATTGTCCTTAATGTGTGTAATAACAAGTCGGATAAATCGTTAGTTCAAAAAAAGGTTTAATCTGTGTGTATTATTCTCAAAAATCTTAAAGTTGAACAACATGAATAACTTATGAAAAATGTCACATAACTAATGGTAAGCAATTGTTTCTAATTATATTTTGATTGGTGAAATGTAAAGGAGGTTATTATATGATTTGGTCTTTAATCGTCGGTGGTATATTAGGATGGCTTGCGAGCTTAATTACTGGAAAGGACGTACCTGGTGGTGTAATAGGTAATATTATTGCTGGTATTATCGGTTCTTGGGTTGGTTCGAAATTACTTGGTAGTTTTGGTCCAGTCATTGGCGGATATGCAATTATTCCAGCTTTAATCGGTGCGATTATTTTAATTTTTATCGTAAGCTTCTTATTACGAGCAATGCGAAAATGAATGTAAGGACTGTTTACATTTGTAAGCAGTCCTTTTTATATGTTATGCTAGTATTATACAATCAGGAGGTGTCAGCATTGAAAACATTTACAGTAAATTTCCATCAAGAAGATAATGCTAAAGCGACAACAGTACATAAATTAAGTGAAGAGGACTTCAACAAAGCAACAGAAAAAGGCACTCGTCATCTATTTGATTTAGATACAAACGTTGGATTCTTCGTATTCTTTGACGCAGAAGATGCAGAAGGGAACGATCAATACTTAATGTTACAATACGAAGGTGATCATGAAGAGCCAACTGCGTGCTACGGATTTGATTTAAAACTATACTATCAATTTTTAGCACTGTACTTAAACGATCTTGAGTTCCAAGGTGAAACAGATGAGGAAGAGGAAGAATACGGTCCAATTCATCATTTAGCGCATTTACTTTATCATATTGTTGAAGATGGTAAAACGGTGGAAGTGTAATATACATATTTGAAGCTGCCCTTTTTGGGCAGCTTTTTTATATGACATTGGAATGGTGTACTGTGAGCTAAATAAGTGAAACTTTAATCAGTGGGGGTTTTGTTCATCCCCACTGATTATCAGCCCTCACCAATCGGGCTTTTACGGACAACAGGGCCCCCACCTAACTTCTTTGTTTCCGCTGAATTTTGAGGTGGGGATCTTACTGCCCGGCAAATAGCGGGATAAATTAATAATAGAAATGTATTTATTACTTTCATGTTAGCATCGTAAAACACCTGTTATAATGATTGTAATTAAATTCATGGAGGCTAATTCTATGCTTGTAGATGTAAAAGCTTTTATTAAAGCTGCAGGTTTAACATGTATTTCATCATTAAGTGGAGACAATACGTTTGCTTATAATTTTGAAACTGTAAAAAACACTATCGTTATATTTTTTAAGAAGCTAAGATTTACCGTTTAATTTCATTTCAACCAGTAGGAAAAGAATAATTATTTCCTACTGGTTTTTTTCTGTTTCAAGGAGCTGTTGTAACAGCATGTTTTAAGTATATAGATAGAGGATATTATCATTGAGAAGAGAAGGTTTAAATAAGGAGATGAATACGATGATTAACAATATAAATCCAAGTTTTTTAAATTATGGGAAAGTGATGATTTAGAATTAGAAGTCCTTAATCGATATTATACTTCGCATCCGGTTGGTTATCGAAATGAATAAAATACAATAGGGGGTAAAAGTGATGAAGGTATATTGGAAAATAGGTATGATATTCCTCACTTTTACATGCACATTTGCATTAGCAGCATGTAAAGGGACAGACGAAAGAAAGGAAACAAATCTAACCTCGGAAAATAATAAAAATGAACAAAGCAATTCTTCAGAAGAACAGAAAAATCCTGAAGCAAAACCAAGTAATGAAAAAACAACAAACCCATCACCTGAGTCAGATTCGAAAAATAGAACACTTAATCAAAAATCAATTAACCACGTTAAAGATTTGTTTGAACTCGCCAAAGAAGGAAAAGTACCTAATGTACCATTTGGAGCCCATACAGGGGATATTGAAGAAATTGAAAAAGCGTGGGGGAAAGCAAATAAAACCGAACAAGCAGGGAACGGAATGTACGCAACTTTTACAAATAAAAATGTTGTTTTCGGATTTAATAAAGGATCACAAGTTTTTGATGTACGCTCATATCATGCAGAACTAAAATCGATTACATTACAAGAAATTGAAAAAGCATTAGGAAAACCATCTTCAGTTAAAGAGAATGGTGAAGACAAAATATATGTATACAAAGTAAATAACCAGTATGAATTGAAATTTGTCATTCCAAAATCGACTGGGAAGGTAGATCATATTTCCGTATTTTCACCAGAGGATAGTATTAATAAAATGGCAGGATAAGAAATTAAGTGATTTCAAAAACACCTCACTTTCTTTAAGTGAGGTGTTTTTAGTTGTAAATAAGGAACGTCTCCTGTCATATGCGAAATACTTTTAGCATTCATCCAATAAGAAATGTTGATCTACTGAAAAAGTAGTAACCTATAAATTATGTGTAGGATGGTTCACGATTTTTTTACGTTCCAAATTTTGAACAAATAGCGCTTGAACAATACCTCCAATTAATAAGAAACTAGCACAAATATAAAACAGCATACTTCCATTTAACTTACTTAATAAAACTGCACCAATAACTGGTCCACACGTTCGAGATATATCCCAGTGTATACCGTAAATTGAAAAATATAAACCACGTTTATCATGAGGTGCAATTTCTGAAACGAATCGTAATAAATGGTTTAGAGCAATACTTTCTCCAATGACTAAAAAGAGTAAGGTGAAGAACAACGACAATATCGTCGTTGAATAACTAAAGCCAACTGCAGCTATTGTATAGCAGGCGTAAGAAATAAGGATGATTTTCGCCATAGAAAATCGTTCAGACCATTTTACGAGGAAGATTTGTAGAATGATTTCCAAAATGGCTTTGCATATTGAAATAAATGCGAGTATGAATACGAGATTAGTAAATACATGTTCTGCAAAAATACGATAATTCGTCTCAGTTTGGGCATAAAAAAAGCTAATAGGAAGTGTAGAAACCATAAGACCGAATATGGCATAATGTTTAAAAACAAATTGTTTTGGTGAACTTGCCTCAACTGTTTGTTTCGACTTACTTATAGGTGGAACGGTTTCTGGGAGCTGGGTCCAAACAACAACGGCATATATCGTAAGGGTTACACTTTGCACGATAAATAAATATTCTGGGTGAGTATTATAAAAAATTGCACCGATTAAAGGGCCGACTACGGATCCAATTGCTCCCATCGTTTGTAGGAGAGCAAAAATCTCTGCTTGCTGCTCTTGTTTTGTTAAATCAGCAATTTGTGCACGCTGAGCTGGAATGTATAAGGAACGGCCAATACCATTAATGACATATAACAGTGCAAATATAAAAACGGATTGAGCGAAAACAAAACTACCGATTGCAACACCTTGTAGTAATAATCCGAGTAACATAATCTTTTTTCGACCATATTTATCAGTAATTCCTCCAGCAATAAGTGTAAATAAAATGTCTGAAAGTGGCTGTAAGCCGAAAATCAGCATAGTTATTATTACATTGCCGTTTAACATTTTATTGACGTAAATAATCATAATGAGAGCTAACATAGATTCAGTCGTTCGGGTTAATAATTCACCGCACAGTCTAATAAAAATAGGTTTATTGTAACGAAGTAAGAGATAATTCAATATTAATTCCTCCTTTCTATATTGAAATGATAAGATGAAAGGAGAGTTGGAAAAAGGGTAGAAAGAATAGGGAGTATTTTTCACCTTTTAGGGGGATTTTGATGTTTATTTTAGATCAATACATTGAACTATGGATTGCTTATGGAAAAGGAAAAAAAGAGGGAGAACGTTTGGAAGTAACAGTGCAAAATATATCTGAAACTTTATTTTGTACAGAGCGTAATAGTAAATTAATTATAAAAAAATTAGATGATTTAAATTGGATTAAGTGGTTTCCAGGTCGCGGTAGAGGAAATCGTTCTAAGTTAATATTTCAAAAGCACCCGATTTCTTTAATTTTAGATAGAGGAAAAGAAATAACGAAAAAAGGGGATGTGAAAAGCGGAAGCATATTTGTGGAACGCTATAGCTCGCATTTTCCATCGGTAAAGGGAGAATATCACTGCTGGGTGGATTCAATATTTGGTCATAAGGTTGAAATGACATCTGAAGGGAGAAGAGATGTACTCCGGTTGCAAGTACAAATGAATTTAGATATCACATTAGATCCTGTATACGCTACAATGCGCTCAGAATGCCATATGGTAAAACATATATTCGACACACTCGTGTATGTAGACGGTAATACAAACATTATAGAGCCAAGACTTGCATTTCACTGGGAATATAATGACGCTAAAAAAATATGGACGTTTTACTTACGAAAAGGAGTTCACTTTCATAATGGAAAACAACTTACTGCACATGATGTTATATACTCGTTGAATCGATTTATGAAGCTGGAAAATAATGCACACGCATGGATGTTACAACACGTTGAAAGTATCCGTTCAGTGGATGACTACGTTTTCGAAATTCAATTACATACAGAAAATCGAATGTTTTTACATATGCTAAGTGCAGAACAGTGTTCTATCGTGAATGAAGATGAAGCAGGAGGGCTAATTGGAACAGGGCCTTTTCAATTATATAAAAGTAATGAAAATCTGTTCATTTTAGAAGGACATCCTTTATATTTTCGTGAAAGACCTTTTTTAGATCGTGTTGAGTTGTGGAATGTAGAACAAGGTGTAAGTACATACGATGTTTTAGTAAAGGCGCAGTATAAAGATAAAGAAAAACATAATAAAGAATTGTCTCGGCTTGAGTCGAACGTGACATATATAACATGTAATCTTACGAAAGAAGGACCAATGCAAGATGCGTTATTTCGGAAAGCGTTATACAACATCATTCATGGTTATACAATCGTTCAAGAACTCGGCGGAGAACGTGGAGAAGTGGCAAAAAAACTAATATTAGCAGGTGAAAGCATTGTAGAGATTGAGGAAGATGTAGAAAGTTTAATTAAAAGGAGTACTTATCATAATGAAGTGCTACAACTCTACACATTTACAGGACGAGATCATGTTGAAGATGCACAGTGGATACAAAAAGAGTGTGCGAAATACGGGGTTCGTGTAGAAAATAATTTTCTTGATATAGAAGAGCTATTGGAAGTAAGTATGATACAAAAGGCCGATATGATGCATGATAGTGCCACAATTAGTGAACGAATAGAAGATAGTCTATTATATATGTTTCTTACAAAAAATAGTTTTATTCATGGACAAAGCAGCATGGACTTTCATGAAAAGTTGTCTCCTTATTTTAGACAAGAAGAATTAGAGAAAAGAGTTACACTGTTACGCGATATCGAGGATACTTTGTTACGTCAAATTCATATTATTCCTTTATATCGTAATAAACAAGAGGTAAGTACACATGAAAAAGTTCAAAATATAATGATTAATTCACAAGGTTGGATTGATTTTTATAATATTTGGTTTAAGTCTTGATATATAAGGGCTTTTGCACATTTTCATAAGGTGTGTAAGAGCCTTTTTTGTATGTAGGAATAGGTTTGTTTTACACATTGTTACGCTACTTGTGATAAAAGTTTATTTGCAACGTAACAGTGTTATGTTACATTGTTATCAGGAAGGAGTGTTGTACAGTTGAGTACAGATTTAATTTCAAAAAAAGATTTATTAGAACTAACTGGTATTTCATACGGACAGTTATATAGGTGGAAAAGAAAAAATTTAATTCCGGAAGATTGGTTTGTACGAAAATCAACGTTTACAGGTCAAGAGACATTTTTTCCGAAAGAAAAGATATTAGAGCGTATCGATAAAATCCAAACGATGAAAGAGGATTTATCACTTGATGAACTAGCGAACATGTTTTCGCCGAGTGTGAGAGAAATTCTTTTAACAAAGGAAGACATTTTATGCAAGGGGATTGCATCAGAACCAGTTTTACAATTTTTCATAGAACAAACGAATAAAACAGCAGAGTTTCAATTTGTAGACATTCTTTATGTGTACATGTTAGAAGAATTACTACAATCAGGAGAGATTAGTTTAGAAGAAGGAAAAATGGTCTTGCAAGTTTTACGTGAAAATTATGAAGCAATTAAACATAAAACTTGTGATTTAATCATTGTCCGAAAGTTAGGGATTTCTACATGTTTATTAGTTTCAAACGTGGACGATTTAATTTTTGAAAAAGGCACCAAAATCGTTTTACGCGAAGCGATTATGAAATATACCGAAGCATTAAAAACTAAATTGTTGTAGTGGAGGAGAAAGTATGCGTACAGATAATTTGATTATAAATGGTTACGGTTCATCGAATGGTGGCGAGTTTCATAAAGTGCAATTAAACGGAAAAGGAACTGTGAATGGAAATGTTGAATGTGAGCAATTTGAATGTAACGGTTACGGTGCAGTTACTGGCGATTTGAAAAGTAGCAGTGCACGAATTAGCGGATCTGGTAAAGTTGATGGCACAGTTCAAGCTGAAACGATGCGAATTGATGGAAAAGCAACAATTACGCAAAATGTAAAAGCAAACAGTTTGAAAATTGCAGGAAAAGGTACAATAGGTGGAAATGTCACTGGTGAAGAATTTAAAGTCAATGGTCAAGCTACAATTGACGGTAATTGTGAAGTGGATACTTTTTCTTCAGAAGGACAATTTACAATCGGTGGTTTATTAAGCGCAGATGAAATTAATATAAATATTCACGGTACATGTCGAGCGAAAGAAATTGGTGGTCAAACGATTAAAGTAAGACATAGATCAGGTACATTTAGTAGACTATTTAAAACAGTGTTTGGCTTGCAGTTAGAAGCTGAACTATTAGAAGGTGACAATATCGATATTGATTATGCTCACATAAGAACGGTAAGAGGAAACAATGTTACAGTAGGAGCAAACTGTGAGATTGAACTGATTGAATATACTGGTGTTCTTACTGTTGATAAAAATGCAAATGTAAAAGAAATTAAGCAGGTTTAACGGAAGGGAGAAATCAGTATGGAACATCCACATAGTCTCACAGTAAATGGTTCTGGTAATTCAGTAGGCGGAGATTATAATAAAGTGAAGATTCGCGGTGAAGGAACAATTACGAATGATATGAGTTGCAATGAGTTTAAAACGTACGGAACGAGTGATGTACGTGGTAATGTAAAAGTGAAAAACTATGTCGTGTATGGAGATAACGAAGTACAAGGAAATGTAGATGCGGAATATGTAAAAGTATATGGTAATACACAAATTCATGGTGATGCTCATATTGAAAAAACAAAAGTTAGAGGTATGATAGATATTGAAGGAAAGTTTTCAGGTGATTTCGTAGATGTAAAAGGTGCTTTAAATGTAAAGGGAGATATTGAAGTAGAAGATTTATCATTAACTGGTGGTCTTGAAAGTGATGGATTACTTAATGCTGAAAATATTCAAATCTCACTTCGTTATGAAGGCAGTAAGGTAAGAGAAATTGGTGGTAAAAAAATTACCGTTCGTAAAAAAGCGAGATTTATTCCTTTTACTAGTCATGCTGGAAACTTCCAAACTTCGATTGTTGAAGGAGATGATATCTATTTAGAACATACGATTGCTGAAGTTGTAAGAGGCAACAACGTCACAATTGGTCCTGGATGTGAAATTAGTGTTGTAGAATATCATACTAGTTTTAATCAAAAAGGTAATGCAGTCGTAAAAGAACATAAACAAATATAAGTAGTATGAGGGAGAGCAAGAGATATGGTTGAGAAGAATAGTAAGCTCGGCTTTGTTGTGGCGGGCTTATTGCTAGGTATTTTAATGGCATCGATGGATAATACCATTGTCGTAACGGCGATGGGAACAATCGTTGGTGACTTAGGAGGCCTCGAAAACTTTGTATGGGTCGTTTCTGCCTATATGGTCGCAGAAATGGCAGGCATGCCGATTTTCGGTAAGCTATCAGATATGTATGGTAGAAAGAGATTCTTTATTTTCGGTTTAATCGTCTTTATGATTGGTTCGGCACTTTGTGGTACTGCTGAAAATATTACACAGTTAGGTATTTATCGTGCTATTCAAGGTATTGGCGGCGGGGCATTAGTGCCGATCGCGTTTACTATCGTTTTTGATATTTTCCCACCTGAAAAACGCGGGAAAATGGGTGGTTTATTTGGAGCTGTATTTGGATTATCTAGTATTTTCGGGCCATTACTTGGCGCATATATTACCGATTACATTAGCTGGCACTGGGTATTTTATATTAACTTACCACTTGGCATTTTAGCACTTATTTTTATTACATTCTTTTATAAAGAATCACGCGTTCATAGAAAGCAAAAAATTGATTGGTTTGGCGCAATTACTTTAGTTGGTGCAGTAGTTTCTTTAATGTTTGCGCTTGAACTAGGCGGACAAAAATATGATTGGGATTCTAGCTTTATTTTAAGTTTATTTGGTGGATTCGCTATTTTAATCATCGCATTCATTTTTATTGAACGAAAAGTAGAAGAACCAATTATTTCATTTGAGATGTTTAAACAGCGCTTATTCGGAATGAGTACAATTATTGCATTATGTTACGGGGCTGCATTTATGTCAGCAACTGTATACATTCCGTTATTCATTCAAGGTGTATACGGCGGGACTGCAACAAACTCAGGATTATTACTTTTACCGATGATGTTAGGGTCAGTCGTAACAGCGCAGTTAGGCGGATTTTTAACAACTAAGCTTAGCTACCGAAACATTATGATTATTTCTGCGGTTATTATGCTAATTGGATTATTCTTATTAAGCACGTTAACACCAGAAACAAGTCGTGCATTATTAACAGTTTATATGATTATTATCGGATTTGGAGTCGGTTTCTCATTCTCTGTACTAAGTATGGCAGCTATTCACAACTTCGGTATGGAACAGCGCGGGTCTGCGACTTCAACGAGTAACTTCATTCGTTCATTAGGAATGACACTAGGCATTACAATCTTCGGAATGATCCAAAGAACAGGTTTCCAAGATCAATTAGAAGAAGCGTTTAAAGGTATGAGCGGGGGAATGAATACAAAATTAGGGGATTCAAGAGCCATTTTATCAGAATCGGCAAGATCTCAAATCCCTCCGCAAATATTAGATAAGATTATTGACGCTCTTTCTAGTTCAATTGTTCAAACATTCATGTGGGCATTGGTACCAGCTGGATTAGCATTCATATTCATTTTCTTTATGGGAAATGAGCGTATGGTAATTAAGAAAGAACAAATGAATAAAAAGAGTGAAACATCAAAAGCGTAATGAAAAAGCTCCTTTCCAATTGGAAAGGAGCTTTTTCGTATGTACGGTGTTAGATTAGCCTTCGATAATTTCGTATTCTTCGTCTGCAAGTAATAAAATTTGCGTTTTCTTGCCTTTGTTTTGAACTTCGATTACATCGTATGCGCCTAAGTCTCTTACTTTGCTTTGAGAAGCGTTAACCATAACTTCAATAGAATCAATTAAGATATCTTCTTCAATATATGATTCAGGCAATGCCATATCTTCAGTATCTAATACACACGCATATAGATTTTGTAAATTTTCAGCAGTTGGGTTTTGTTCCTCAACATCAATGATATTTTTTACTGCATCCATATTTTCTTCTTTTGCTTGGTACACTTTAATTTTAGCCATAGTTTTAATCTCCTTTATAACGTAATCGTAGAGGCTACACCTTATTATAACGTTTTTTTTATGAAAGATGAAATTGTTATATGTATTTATAGTAAAAATTATGTGTCCTTACTCAAAATTGGTGTAATTTCCATATAAATGTACGAGTAGGTAACGATAATGTTACGTTAAAGTTATATTGTCCAAGCTTTTCTTATTTGCTACTCATATATATGTAGTAGCAATTCTATATAGAGAAGGGATGGAGTGTAAGTGGGTTGTGAACCGAAACGTGATTGTGGGTGTTGCCAAAATAGTATATGTGAGTTTTTACAAAGTCTAGAAGCGTATACTAAAGTTGAAAATATCATAATAGCAAGAAAGGAAATTGTTGTATCTTATTTTCTTTCATTTAATAAGAAAACAGGTATCGTATCATTCGTACAAGAAGACAATGAGGTTATATTTGTCGATTGTTCAAAGATTGATGCGATTCGAATAGGGAAAGTATGTAGTTGCAAAACAAAAGTTAAATATATTGAAGAGGACTTTAGCTTGCTAGGAAATGTGTGCCCGCAATGTTTAACAGAGGGTAGTACAATCTTTTTCGATTTTCATAATGTAGAATTAAATGTATCTTTACAAGCTAAAACAATAGATACACCTATATGTACTGAATTTACAGATGAACTTGGGAATGTAGTAAAGCAAGTTGCAATTGTAGGTAAAGCGATTGTTTCTAAGGACTTTGTTCAAGTACCTGAACTGTTAGATTTTCGATTAGTTTTATCCGATACTGCTGCGAACCCTTTAAAGTTTGGAATACTGTTCATTAATTTTCCTGATATTACATTCATTATTCTTTTCGCATCTAGTGGATACTTAAACATTTCAAATTGTTTAAAAGTAGAGAGTGGAACTGGTAATATCGAAATAGAAGAGTTGAAAAAAATGATAAGGGATGAGGTTAACACGTACAAGTCAGTTGTTAAATTGACTAAAGTATATAAAAATGGTGAAATGGAATCTTTTATTTCTAAGAAGGAGTTGTAACGCATTTTTTGATAAATCCTCATACATTATGTTGAGGGTTTATACATACACGATGTATATTCAAAAGTTTAAAAAGTGAGATACTCTTTTTTATTAGATGTTATAATAATTTTATATTTGTGAATAATTTATAATTATATAAAATTTTAGTTTAATAGTGTTTGCTTATATAACAAGCGGTTGAGTGAAAAATTATATAAGTTGATTCTTAAAGATTTAGAATACGATTGATTTTAAAGAAGGCGGGAATGTAAATGATATATGAAGCGAATATACATACAAGAAAAAAACTAGTTTCTATGTTTGAGGATTTCAATAACGTTGTTTTACTTTCTTATTTACAAGGGCATATGGGTACTGCTTGGGTCAATGATCTTGAAAATCCAACAGTAGCACAAGTTACGGTAGGGATTTTTACATTTTACGCTGGAGACCCAAATGTGAAAGAAACAGAAGAGTTATTACGTAATATTCCAGAAAGAATTTTAGTTATCGTAAATAGTGAAGAGTGGAAACAACGCTTAGAAACATTCCATGAAAGAAAAATAGATAAGTTTTTACGCTATAAGTTCAAACGAAATCCAGAAGTTTTTAATCGTTCAAAATTACAGTCTTTTATATCAACACTTCCAAAAGAATATGAGTTAAGAAGAATAGATGAGCATATCGCAAATAGCCCTATATTACATAAAATCTCTGAAGATTTTATAAGTCAATTTCAGTCGGTAGAAGATTATATAAACCGTGGTATAGGTTATAGCATTTTATATAACGGAGAAGTTGTATGTGGTGCATCCTCGTATAGTATTTATAATGATGGAATTGAAATTGAAGTTGCGACTGATCACAATCATAGAAGAAAAGGTTTGGCAACTGTAGTTAGTGCAGCTCTTATATTGGATTGCTTAGAAAATGGAAAGTATCCAAACTGGGACGCAGCGAATACTACATCTGCTAACCGAGCAGAAAAGTTAGGATATGTTTTTGATAAAGCGTATGATACTTATTTTGTGGATAATAGATAATTACATACTAAAAAATAAATGCGCCCTAGTACGTAAGTCTAGGGCGCATTTATTAGTTGGTAAATATCTTCATAACAATCTTATCACATTTTATCTTTTGAATGTTTGGAATTAAAGATATTTATGTGACTTTTTGAAAAAATAAAAGAGCAGCTAGCAAAAGCTAACTGCTCTTCTCCAAGGGAGAATGGAGAAATACAATCATGTTACCTATAGTATTAACGGAACATTGAGTTTTAATCAACCATTTATAAAAGGAGAGATAAAATATCTTTGATTAATCCTTAGCTCCGATTAGGAGTACGGATAGAAAAGCAATTGAGAATATATTTTTTTATTACATTTACAATTTGAAGAGTAGAACGTGTTTATCGTAATTCTCCAAACACCAATTATATTTTTTTAGAATAATTGGATGGACTACCTCTTTCGTAGTATCGACTTCAGTATAGCCATATTTCTTATAAAAGTTTTCTAATTCCTCAAAAGGAAGACAATATACATCTTGTATTTGTGATTTTTTTACAGTTTCTACTAAAAATGAAACAAGCTCACCAGCTAATTGTAGCCCTCTAAATTTAGGGAGAATAAAAATCCCGCCCATTTCTATAGTATCTGCATCTATTTGGACTAATCGTCCAACACCTGCATACTCGTTGTTATATGTAATAATTGCAACTTTATCTCTCTTTAAATCACTTCGTACAAATCCTATTGATTCATATTGATTATTAATCCATTCTAGATCATTAGATGTAGCTAGTTGAATACTCATGTGCATCCTCCTTCAGGCTACTTGTGCTATTTTCATTATATCGAATATAATATCAGGGAAAAAGTGGTTGGAATCACATGATTTTCATTAATAGTTCAAGTTTTGAAGAATAGTGCATACAATATAAAGTGTTTTCCTTTCTTCATTTAAGTTTTACGTATATAATTTAAAAGTACTATTTTTATTTTATTATTTTATATTTATAACAGAATAGAGGTTTAAAAATGAGTGTTAAAATCATTACGGATAGTGCGGCGGATTTACCAGTAGAATTGCTGCAAGCATATGATATTGATTTAATTCCACTCCGTGTATATGATGAAGCAGAAACAGAGTATTTAGATGGAGTAACATTAGAGTCAGTTACATTATTGCAAAAAATGAGAGAAGGCGCTGTTTATAGAACGTCATTGCCTTCACTTGAAACTTTCCAAGAAAAATTTGTTTCTTATGCAAAAGAAGGTAATCCTTGTATATATTTAGCTTTTTCATCTGAACTGTCTGGTACATATCAATCATCAGTTGTCATTAAAGAGGAAGTAAAAGAAACATATGCAGATTTAGATTTAGAAATTATTGATACGAAATGTGCTTCGCTTGGTCAAGGTCTTGTCGTTTTAGAAGCTGCTAAAATGGCAAAAGACGGCGCATCAAAAGAAGATATTTTAAACCGTGTCGCTTTTCTAATGAACCATATGGAGCACATCTTCACTGTAGCTGACTTACAGTACCTTGTTAGAGGTGGACGTTTAAGTAAAGTAGCTGGTTTTATCGGTGGTTTACTAAACATTAAGCCTATCTTAAACGTGGAAGAAGGAAAACTTGTACCACTTGAAAAGGTAAGAGGGAAAAAGAAAGTATTAAGCCGAATTGTTGATATTATGGAAGAGCGTGGTAAAGACCTTAAAGGTCAAACAATCGGTATAACTCATGGTGATGACATAGAAACAGCTGAAGCATTAAAATCATTAATTACGGAAAGATTCGGCTGTGAAGTATTTATCGTAAATACAATTGGTGCAGCAATCGGTGCACATACAGGACCTGGCGTTATAACGTTATTTTTCTTAAATGAAGTAGAGTAAAGGATTGATCTTTTGATCAATCCTTTTTTATTTTTTAATCTGTGATAATCGGTCGATATGGTATGGATGAAGATGAAACCTTTGAAGTTAGCCTATATCAAATGCAATTCTGTAGAGGGATTATTTTTTATATGTGAAATGATACTTTATGGTAGAAGAAAAGATATAAATAAGAATGCATTTATAGGAATCTGAATATTTAAGGATATCGAAATTTTTTATTTCATATATAATTGTGTAGGAAGAAATATCTGTAACTATTTGTAAAAATAGGAGGCGGCTATAAAAATGCAAGAAATTGCTAGATGGGATTTAAATCGATTGTATTTGAATGAGGATATTCTATTTCCGATTTTAGAGTTGAAAGAGCAATATTTTGTAACAAAAGATGTAGAGGTTCTTTCAAAGCTTATACAAGCTATTGAAAAAGCAGAATACTATTTGTATTGTCAATGGGTTGAAGAAAGTGTTTCATCTGACCTTACTAAATTGAATGTGAAAGTGAAGGAACTAAAAAGTGAAGTACAGCAAATAATAAAACATAGTGAAGTAGAAACTTCCGATAATATTAATATTAAGTTTATAAAAAATGAACTTAGTGCGTGGGAAGATATGTACATACAATTACGGGATAGGATAGAAATAGAGCACAATAATAAACAATTATCCTTTGGACAAGCAAATAATATTGCAATGAATAGTGAAAATGAAAAGGAAAGATTAGAAGTATTCGAGTTACTTACAAGTACTTTACATAAGGAAAAAGAAATCTTTGCTACTGTATTAAATCAAATAGGGAGATTGCGTAATGCAAAGAGTAATGAAATAGAAGATAGAGAGATTTTAACACAATCTTTTCATGCGAATGGCATTTCAGAAGCTGTATTATTCCAAATGTGGAATGCGACAGAAGAAAACCTTGATAAATTAGTAAGTGCTTTAAACGTGTATAAGAAGGGAAAAGAGTCAATTACATGGCATGAACTTATGACGGTAAAGGAAAATAATGACGTTATAATTCCTTTTTCAGTAGCAGTACAAAACGTTTATGATGCATGTAAGAATATTGATGAAGAATTAGCAGAATTTGCACGTAATGCGATAGAAAGTGGATGGGTAAATGCTGAACCGAGAGAGAATAAACCACCAGGTGGGTTTTGTGCTCCATTTTTCAGTGAGAAAGAATCACGAATTTCAATGCGCTATGATGGGAGTATAGATAGTGCAAGAGTGCTCGCTCATGAATTAGGACACGCTTGGCATTTTTATAATATGAGTTTCGAACAATCTATATCTTTTTTAGATGATAATTTGCCAATGAGTACGGCTGAATCAGCATCTATTTTCTTTGAAACGGTACTCTTAAATTATCTAATTGAAACAACGGATAGTAAAGATATGAAAAAGTCATTACTTAGCTGGAAAATAAGAAATAGTTTTAATTATGTAATGGCAATACGAGCATCGTATCAGTTTGAAAAAACATTTTATGAAAAATGTAAAGAGGGTCCTTTAAGTGCTGATGAAATTGAGAAATTATCTATAATTGCACAAAAAGAAGCTTATGGAAATGCTTTAAGTGAATACCAACCGTTTGTATGGATGAAATATATTCAATTTTATATAGCAGATGTTCCTTTTTACAATTATCCATACACATTTGGATATTTAGTAAGTTTTAGTTTATTAGAAATCGCTCAAGAAAGTAAAGGTACTTTTCATTCGAAATATAAAGAGTTTTTACGAGAAACAGGAAAGGTTCCAGTAGAGGAGCTTATGAAAAAATATTTTGAAATAGATATAAGAAATTATGAATTTTGGAATAAGGCTTTTATTCAAATTTCTAAAGATATTGATGAATATTTGCAGCTTATGTAAGGGGAGAGTATAGTGGATCAGCAGTTTATAAAAGGTATACCTTTTTCAACTTTAGAATATGCAAAAGCTATAAGTTTATTAAAAGGTTGGCTACATGAACAACAAGAGAAACCAAGGTTTGTAGTAACTGCAAATCCTGAAATTGTTATGTCTGCAAAGGAAAATACGGAAAAATCAAAGCAGTTTAAAAAGATGTTACTATCTGCGGATTTAATAACAGCGGATGGGATTGGTGTCATAATTGGCTCGAAAATATTAAAAGGAACTTTGAAAGAACGTGTTACTGGAGCGGATTTAACTCACGATTTAATAAAATATTGTAACGACAATGAATATCGTGTCTTTCTGTTTGGAGCTGCGCCAGAAAGTAATAAAAAGGCATTAAAAAAATTAAATGAGCAGTTTCCAGGAGCACATTTTAAAGGACAGCATGGATTTGTAAATGGTGAAGAAATAGAAGAAATAAAAATGAAAATTAAGCAGTTCAAGCCACATTTACTACTCGTAGGACTAGGTTCACCAAAACAAGAAGAGTTCATCTATGAAAATATACAAACATTAAACGTCCCGCTATCTATTGGTATCGGAGGCATGATTGATATAATATCTGGTACTGTAAAAAGAGCACCAAAAATAATGAGGGATACTGGAACTGAATGGTTGTATAGGTTACTCTCACAGCCGAAAAGATTAAAGCGACAACTTGTACTTCCGAAATTTTTATTATCGGTTATGTCTGAGAGGATTAAAGGGATTAATTAATAAAGGGGACTAACCTGAGCATGGAGAAAGAAAAAATGATAACACTCCTTGTAAAGTACAGTTTTGTGTTAATGAATTATCTATAATTATGAACTACGCAAAAGATCATTGGAAAGAAATAAACGTATTTGCATGTAGTATGGGGGCGTATTTTAGTCTTTTAGCTTATCAAAATGATGTGCTAGAAAAGGCATTATTTTTATCACCAGTAGTTAATATGGAACGAATTATTGAAAATATGATGAAATGGTTTAATGTAACACCGGAGCTTTTGCAAAAAGAAATGACTATAGAGACACCTATTGGTCAAAAGTTATATTGGGATTATTTATGCTATGTAAAAGAGCATCCTATTAGTACATGGAATACAGATACATATATTATGTACGGAGCCAAGGATGAACTGTGCGAATTTGAAACTATTAACTATTTTACAAAAAAACATCGTTGTGAATTAGAAGTTATGGAGACGGGTGAACATTACTTTCATACTGAAGAACAGTTAAAGATATTTGAACAGTGGTTACACAAGCATATCAATTAACAAATTATAATTTAACTTATACCTGCTAGAGAAGAACGGTGAATTTATAAACTGATATTATATTTGAGAGACATTATAAATATAAATGTATTTATTTAAGCAAACAGGTGCTTTAGTTCAATAAGACTTAAACAACTATATTATCGATTTACATATGAAGTGAAGTATATGCATACTATGAATTAAATAAAGTAATAAGCATAAAAATGCTCAGAATAAATGATTCTCGAGCATTTTTATGTGTTTTCGTACTTAGGGGGATTGGACTTGAAAGATATACATATTCAACAAATAGAAGATTTAATGGAATATGAATTCAGTCATCTCGTTCAAGACAGTGAAGAAGAGGGCTTTAATTTCCTTATAAGGCTAATAAATGAATATAAAAACAAAGTAAATGTATTCAATAAAACTGGAGAATGTTTATATGGTATTTTCCAAGGGGATATGTTAGTCGGAGTTGGAGGTTTAAATAAAGATCCGTACACAAAAGACAATAGGATTGGGCGGTTAAGGAGATTTTATATTTTAAGGGATTATCGGCGTATAGGGTTAGGGAACTTATTATTAAACCAGCTATTATGTCATGCGGAAAAGTATTTTGAAGTGATTGTTTTACATACTGACACGAAGCAAGGGGATGTGTTTTATACTTCAAATGGATTTGTAAAAGGAGGATTATATAAGGGATCAAGTCACTACAAAGTATTATAGAGATTGCTATCCAAACAATAGCTACGGAAAGGTATTTTCGTTGATAAATCGATATATCTTAAAAAATCGCTGATATATATGAAGGTGCGACCCTTATATTAGAAACAACTTTTATAATTTCATTTACCAAATTGTTATTATAAAAAAGAGCACCTTAGCTTTTAAAATTTAGCTTATAAGGTGACTCCTTTTCAGTCAATTACGTTTTAACCTTCATTTGTTTCAATAATAATCCTGGTTTACCTTTTACATAATAAAAATGCGGATTATTTTCATCATCATAAAGCATAATATAAGGCTTATCTTTTAGTGGGAGTAGTATAAGTACTTCGTCTATTGTAGTGTGTAACCATTGATTAGTAATAGAAACCGGCTTAGATAAAGGGATTTTTATCATATAGCCATCTTTTGGAACGACATTTAAGTTTTTAAATGGACCAGTAATTGATTTAGCGTATTGAACTGCTTCTTTTTGGATTACTGGATCTAAAGATTGTTTTTGAATGACCATTTCTTTTTGACAATCAAATACTTCAATTTGTTGATTTGTATTTGCGAACGCATTTGTTGATAATAGAAATAGAAGAAGAGAAATGACCCCGATTTTTTTTATCATAGTACAACACCTCACCATTACTATCCCCTCAAAAGCTTTAAATATTTTTCTGTCACATTCATGTAACAAAGATGTTGTATGATACAATTGGTTTTTGTTTAAAAGCAATGGAGGAAAAAATATGAAAGTTTTAATTGCAGATGACGAACAAGATATGTTAAGGATTTTAAAAGCTTATTTTGAAAAAGAAGGCTTTGAAGTATTATTAGCGAAAGACGGAGAGGAAGCACTTCAAATATTTTATGATGAAAAAATTGATTTAGCTATTTTGGATTGGATGATGCCGAAACATAGTGGTATTACTGTCTGTCAGGAAATAAAAAAGAATTCAAGCGTAAAAGTATTAATGCTTACGGCGAAAAGTGAAAGTGAAGATGAATTAGCAGCGCTTCAAAGTGGGGCAGATGAGTACGTAAAAAAACCATTTCATCCAGGAGTACTAATTACACGAGCGAAAAAACTTATTCAGCATGATGATATTATTCAAGTACAAGATGTAAAGATAAATTTTGCCAAAAATAAAGTATATAAAAATGATATAGAGTTAGAAATTACAAAAACAGAGCTCGAATTAATAAAATGCTTTTTAAATCATAAAGGAACTATTTTAACTCGTAAAAAATTGTTAGACATTGTATGGGGATTTGACTATTTTGGAGAAGAGAGAACGGTTGATACACATGTAAGAAGGCTGCGTAAAAAAATTGGAGAAAATATTATTAAGACGCATCGTGGGCTGGGTTATAGTTTGGAGGAACAAAATGAATAAACTTGGGAAAAAGCTATTTCTCAGCATTTCTTTAACCGTTATTCTTATATTTACAATTTCTTTATTGTTAATTAACTATCTCCTGCCGAAATATAATATTTATAAAACACGTGAGAACTTAAATGAATTTACAACTCAAATACAAAATGCGCCAGTCAATGACTTAGAAGATGTTATCCATATAATTGAAAGTGAAAATAACGTTACAATTGCGTATACGCCAATTAATCAGTCAGAAGATGCTATGAACGACGCGTTACGCATGCAACTTACGAAAAAGAAAGTAACGTTAAATAAGCTTTGGATTACGAAAGACGAAGTCATGAAAGTGAAAACGGAAGGGCAATCGAATAAACTGTACGATCAAGGAAAGGTAAAAGCGAGTTTTTTTGCTAAATATATTGCGAAAAATGATACGATAATTTTAATTGGTACTTCCATTGCGAATTCAAATGAAATTATAAATACGTTAAATACATTTTACTTATACATCGTATGTTTCTCGCTGCTTCTTATTATTTTACTTGTGTGGATACTTTCAAAAATAATAACGACGCCACTGAAAGAGCTAAGTGATGTAGCTCAGGATATTTCACATTTACAGTTTAAAAGAACGAAAGTGAAAACGAATGATGAAATAGGAGAGTTGGCCAATAGTATTAATATCATGAGCGAAAAACTACATGAAGCACATCAAGATTTAACTGATCGTAATGAACATTTAAAACGATTTATGGGTGATGTAACGCATGAATTAAAGACACCGATCGCATTAGTAAAAGCATACTCTATGGGGATTAAAGATGGATTAGATGATGGGACTTATGTAGATACAATTATTAAACAAACAGATCAAATATCAAACTTAATTGAAGAACTATTACGATTTTCTAAACTAGAAAGAGATATTTTACAAAAAGAAGAATTCCCCATTGAACCACTGGTCCAGAGTATATTAGATAAGCATCAGATTGAACTGGATTCGAAAGAAATTAACTTGCAAGTAAATTGTAATGCGGGCGATACAATCGTTTATGCAGATTTAAATAAAATGAGAATGGTGTTTCAAAATTTAATTTCTAATGCGATAAAATATACAGCAAATCAAAACATAATAATTACATTAGAAGATAGAAATAAAAGTATATATTTCCAAATAAAAAATGGCATTCCTACGGATAAAATTAAGGATATCGAGAAAATTTGGGAGCCTTTTTATGTACTAGAATCTTCTCGTAGTAAAGAAAAATCAGGTACAGGATTAGGTTTAGCGATAGTGAAAAGTATTTTAGAAAGGCATGGTTTTGAATATGGAGTTTCCTCTATAGATGGAGAAATTCAATTTTATATAAATGTGAAAAAGGACTAATGAAAATATTAGTCCTTTTTGCAGCTTTAGAGATTAGCGATTAGCGATACAGGATGAATCACCATAATTTTCAAAATTGATGTATTAAATGGAGAATTAGCAAATGTTCTACTTGCATTAAATTCACGTGAAGTTCACAGGAAAACGTTATATTTAAATGGTTATATTTGAATTTAATGAAGTGAGGTATTCAGATTTGAAAAGAAAGAAATTAGTAATTGGTAGCATTTTAATGGGTATGACGTTATCTTTATCTGCATGTGGTTCATCAGATAATATTGTAACGACAAAATCAGGAAGCATTTCAGAAAGTGATTTTAACAAGAAATTAAAAGAAAACTACGGTAAACAGAATTTATCTGAAATGGTAGTAGAAAAAGTATTAAATGATAAATATAAAGCTACGGATGAAGAGGTAACGAAACAACTAAAAGAATTAAAAGACAAGATGGGCGATAATTTTAATACATATATGGAATCCAATGGTGTGAAAAATGAAGATAAGTTGAAAGAGAAATTAAAGCTTACTTTTGCTTTTGAAAAAGCTATTAAAGCAACCGTAACGGAAAAAGATATTAAAGATCATTATAAGCCAAAGCTTCAAGTTAGCCATATTTTAGTAAAAGATGAAAAGACAGCAAAAGAAATTAAAGAAAAATTAAATAGTGGCGAAGATTTCGCGGCATTGGCTAAACAATATTCAGAGGATCCAGGTTCTAAAGAAAAAGGTGGGGAACTATCTGAATTTGGACCTGGTATGATGGTGAAAGAATTTGAGGATGCTGCGTATAAGTTAGAAGTTGGTCAATTGAGTGAACCTGTTAAATCTTCTTTCGGATATCATATTATTAAGCTAACGGATAAAAAAGAGCTTAAACCGTATGAGGAAGAGAAAGAGAATATTCGTAAAGAATTAGAACAGCAACGTATACAAGATCCTCAATTCCATCAACAAGTTACTAGAGAACTGCTTAAAAATGCAGATATAAAGGTATCTGATAAAGACTTGAAAGATACCTTTAAAGAGTTAGAAAAATAATAAATGGAATGTAAGGCAAGCGATAGAAATATCGGTTGTCTTTTTCTCTATTTATCCCGCTATTTGCCGGGCAGTAAGACCCCACCTCAAAATTCAGCGAAAGCAAAGAAGTGGCCCTGCTGATCGTAAACGCCCAATTGGTGAGGGCTGATTAAAGTTTCACTTTATAAAGAAGGAGGAAGTGGGAAAATACTTTCATACCTGCATTAAATTTTACTTAATAAGAAATCTTTGAGTTTCTCAACTTTTATATAAAATAAAACTGAATTTTCAGTTATTTTGTTATATAGTAAAAGAGAACGAATAAGGGGAGGGAACATTTTGAGTAAAAAGAAAATGGCAATTACACTGTCAGCAATGCTATCTGCAACAATTATACCTAGCTTTACTATGGATGTGCATGCAGAGAAGAAGGAAGAGACTAAAAGTACGAAAATTGAATTAGAAAATGGGATGACAAAACCGATTTATTCTCTCGATGAAGCTATTATCGAAAATTTATATGTAGAGACAGAAGTTGATAGTGATCGAGACGGTAAGAAAGACAGAGTATCGATGAAAGTTATGCGTCCAAAGACAGATCCGAATGTGAAAGTTCCTGTTATTTATGAAATGAGTCCATATCGATCTGGATTAAAAGATGTTCCTGTATATAATGTAGATGAAGAATTGTATGTGTATGAAGGAAAACCGTATGGAGCGGTTAATCTTGGTTCGTATGGGAACTATTACGTGCCAAGAGGTTATGCAGTTATTCTAGGCGAAAGTATTGGTACTGGAAAATCAGATGGATGCCCTACAACTGGAGATGAACAAGAGATACTCGGGACAAAATCTGTTATTGATTGGGTAAACGGTCGCGCGAAAGCATTTACAGAACAGGGTGAGGAAGTTCAGGTAAATTGGTCTACAGGAAATGTAGGTATGACTGGAGTTTCCTATAATGGTACATTACCAAATGCTGTTGCGACTACTGGAGTTGAAGGTTTAAAAACAATTATTCCAATCGCAGCAATTAGTAGTTGGTATGATTATTATCGTGCAAATGGTGCAGTCATTGCTCCAGGCGGATATCAAGGGGAAGATACAGATAATATGGCAGAAGCAGTACTGACAAGGGAAAACCCTGAAGTTTGCGGACAAGTTATAAAAGAGTTAACGGCTGGACAAGACCGAAAAACAGGTAATTATAATGATTTTTGGGATAAACGTAACTATGTAAAAGATGCTAAAAATGTAAAAGCGAGTGTATTTGTTGTTCATGGTTTAAACGATTGGAATGTTAAAACAAAACAGTTCGCGCAATGGTGGGAAGCACTTGGAGAAAATAATGTTCCTCGTAAAATGTGGCTACACCAAGGTGGTCATGGTGGGACATCAAGTAATAACTGGCAGCAAACACAAAATAAGTGGTTAGATTATTGGTTGTACGGAATTGAAAATGGAATTATGGATGAACCAATGGTTGATGTGCAAAGAGAAAATAAAACGTGGCAAAAGATAAAAAATTGGCCAGATCCATCAGCTGTACCTTCAAAAATCCGTATGTATTTAAGTAATAAATCAGTCAATTTACCATTAAGTATGGGATCGGCTAATAAAGCTTTCTCATTCTTAGATGATGCACAAATGAAATCAAACCAATTAGTAGCAAATCCAGAATTAGAAGTAGCAAATCGATTAGTATATACAATGCCTGTACTGCAAAAAGATACGCGTATAAGTGGTACACCAAAGATTTCAATTACAGGAAATATTGATCGATCTGTATCAAATTTAACAGCATTACTTGTTGACTATGGAGGAGCGAAGCCGGAAATCGTAACGAGAGGCTGGATGGATCCACAAAACTTAAAGAGTATAGAAAATTCAACAGCGATTCAACCGGGCAAAGATTATACATTTACATGGGACATGCAGCCAGATGATTATGTATTTAAAGCGGGGCATCAAATCGGAGTTGTTTTAATTGCAAGTGATTATGATTATACAATTAGACCGAAAGCTGGCACGAAACTTACAGTGAAATTAAGTGAAGTGACATTGCCGATTGTGAAATAAATACTTTTTCTGAAGAGCCTACTAAAGTAAGCTCTTTAATTTGTAGTCTGAATTTTTAATTTTTATATTTCAAATTGGAAGGTTATGTAATACAATATCATTATATTCTATGGAAAGTGAGTGATATATTATGACAGTCAGCTCTTTCGAAATCTCATTAAAATTAGAGGTACAGGAAGATTAGTTGAATTGAAATCTTCCGTACGTAAAAACGGAGGAGAAAATAAATGTTTAGCTTTTATAGTACACTTTGTACGGAACTGTATGATTACACAAAACCAGTCGGTTATTCTTTAAATGGTGATATTGAGTATTACAAAGAACGTTTAAAAGATTGTAGAGGAAGAATCCTCGAAGCCGCAGTAGGTTCAGGGCGTGTCATCATTCCGCTTCTAGAGGCTGGTTTTAAAGTGGATGGGATAGATTATTCACCTGAAATGCTAGATTCTTGTCGTAAGCGCTGTAAAGAGAGAGGCTTACATCCTAATTTATATGAAGGAAGCTTGCAACAATTTTCACTTCCGTATAAATATGACGCAATTATCATTCCTACTGGATCTTTTTGTTTAATTGAAAATCGTGTGGATTCTATAAATGCATTGAAATGTTTTTATGAACATCTTAATCCAGATGGACGATTAATCGTAGATATTATGCTTCCGCATGACTGGAAGACTGGGGAAATTCATACATCGACTTTCTCTTTGCCGAGTGGAGACGGAATCACATTAGAAAATAAATCAATTGAAATAGATTGGCTGAACCAAGTTACTGTATCATATTTGAAATATGAAAAGTGGAGTAAAGGACAGTTAGTACAAACAGAACTACAACGCTTTGCGCTGCGTTGGTATGGAATAGAAGAGTTTAAACTTTTGTTAGAAAGTATAGGTTTCTCTAACATTACTTGCTCTGCTGAATATGATTATGAAAAAGAACCGTCAAATGCAAATCAAATGATTACTTTTGAAGCTATGCGAAAAGAATAGAACTAAAAATATGAATAAAAAATAAGGCAATCGATTTAAAATCGGCTGCCTTATTTTTAATTTTATGTAATGGTTTATAGAGAAAGATTGGAGGGAAATAAATGAAACTTATATTAATATTTGGCCCACAAGCAGTTGGAAAAATGACAGTGGGGCAAGAATTAGCAACATTAACCGGTTTAAAACTTTTTCATAACCACATGACAATTGATTTAGTAAGTCCAATTTTTGATTACAGTACGAAAGAAGCAAAAAGACTAGTAAGTTTATTTCGTAATGAAATATTTGAAGAAGTATCTAAAAGTGATTTATCTGGAATGATTTTTACGTATATATGGGCATTTGACCTCCAAGCGGATTGGGATTATATACATAATGTAGAAAGTATTTTTGAATCAAAAGGTGGGACAGTGTATTTTGTAGAGCTGGAAGCGGAATTAGATGAAAGATTAGAACGAAATAAAAGCCCGAATAGATTAGAACATAAACCGAAAAAAAGAGATATTGAGTGGTCTGAAAATAATTTGAAAGAAACGATGAAAAAGCATAGATTAAACTCTCTTCATGGTGAAATTGAAAAAGAAGAGTATATAAAAATTAATAACACGTATTTGAGTGCAAAAGAAGTGGCGGAAATGATTAAAGAGAAGTTTCAATTGTGAGATTTTTGAAGTCTATTTCGTTTTCGTTGTCCAAGCATTCTCCTACTAATTACATATACTATTTATGTTAAAGTCGGCTACTATTTAATATAGGGCTGTTATTTTCCTATAAATGCTATTTTAGTGAAGTGGGAGGAATCAATTTGGAAAACGTAGAACAAGATAGAATTGAAAATCAAGTGTATTCAAATCGTGTAGTAAGATCAGAATTTGATTCGAATTGGGAAACTTGTATATCAAAGAGTGGTTATGTAATTTATGTAGCAACAAGTAATAATGCTGAAGTAATAGTGCTTCTTGCAGATGGTTCAAGTAAATTATTAATTTTCGAAAAAGGCGGTAAAGTAGTAGTTGGTGGCGGTGGAACAAGTCATTACAGTAAGCCGCATATTGCAAGAAATATTTAAGATAGAACATGTTAATTAAGAAGAAGCTGGAAAACGGTTGTCATTCATGTTTAGGGCATGATAGACGAACCGTTTTTTATTTGTTTATAAATTTAGAAGAACTTCATTGATTACAAATACATCAGGATGAGCAGCGAAATTAGAAGAAAACTTGGCGGGTAATGGTACAAAATATTATGTACGTTTGCAAGAATCTTACAGCGATATAAAAAAGCATTTCCTATTTGGGGAAACACTACTTCTATGTTATAGTATAATAGTGTTTTTAGATGGTGCTATTTTAATATATCTATAGTTTTGTTATGTATTATTTTTATATTAAATTAGCACCTAAAGTATTTTTTTATAAGGAGTAGTAATTAGAGAAATGAAAAATATAGACTTTATACTAGAAAGTGACGAGGCATTAAAACCGTCTGAACGATTAGTACTATTATTATTAGAGAAGCATAGAATGTTATATACAAACGATCTATTGGCATTATCAAATTTATCATATAAAACATTAACAGATTCATTAACGGCGCTAGTTTTAAAATCGTATGTGTTAAAGGAAACAGGTAAGGGAAGAAGACAGAATTGCTATAGATTAGTATGATAAGGCAGCTGTTTTAGAAACTTTTACGTATGTTTTTTTCAATTGTAAGGTGAAATTGTATTTTTGTTTTCAAACGAAAAACTTACTATAAGAGGGGCTAAGATAGTAGCGTTTCATTTTTGTAAATGTAATTATTCCATCATTGAAAATACAAAAATAAAATAAACCGCATAAAACAGAAATAAAAAAACAATCCATTTTAAAAATGGATTGTTTTTTTATTGGAATAATATTATTTGATATGTTGAAAGCATAAATAGCAGAATAAACATTACCTGTTTTATTTCATGCAACTGAACAAATATGATGAAAACTATGAGTATAGTTTTTTGCTTGCTTTTTCAGTAACTCTAATGAAATCATGGTCTTCATTGTTTAAAGGCAGTATTTTTAACATTATTGCTATTCAGCATTAAGCACAAAAGGTGATATAGAATATTATTATGTAAACTTAAGGTTTTAAAAGGAAAATATAATAATTAATAGAACATGTAGAAGGAGATGCTTAAATATTTTGAAGGATGGGAGATTATTATGGAGCATTTACAATCAATAGCACAAGCTGTTATAAGTGGTCATAAGGAAAAAGTAGTGAAGTTTATAAAGGCGAGTCCAAGTATTGTTAACGAATGTAGTGAAGATGGCTGGACACCACTTCATTTAGCAGCTTATTTTGGACAGAAAGAAATAACGAGTTTTCTTGTAGAAAGCGGTGCAGATATACATAGTAGAGCGAAAAACGAAAATGAAAATACGCCTTTGCAAGCAGCAATCGCGAACAAGCAAAGTGAACTTGTTGCTTTCTTAATTGAAAAAGGATCAAATGTAAATATTATGCAAAGTGGTGGCTGGACAGGACTTCACGAAGCGGCATTATTAGGAAATGAAGAAATAATTATGCTACTCCTTAAAAATGGAGCTAATAAGATGATAAAGAAAATGATGGGAAAACAGCGTATGATATTGCATTAGAAAAAGGATATGATCACCTTTTACATCATTTGAAACAGGAAGTGAACTTATGATGAATAAATGGAGTGTTGGTATATTTTTATTTAATGAAGTAGAAGTGTTAGATTTTGCAGGACCATTTGAAGTTTTTTCTGTAACTGAGGTGAATGAAGAAAAACCATTTACTGTTTATACAGTTAGCGAGAATGGAGAAATGATTACAGCAAGGAATGGATTGAAGGTACAGCCAGATTATAGTATTGAAAATTTACCACCAGTGGATATTTTAATAATTCCGGGTGGGCTAGGTGCTAGGAAATATGAAATAAAAAATGAAATAGTAATAAAATGGATTCGCCAACAAATGAAAGAAGTAAAGCTGATGACTTCAGTTTGTACAGGAGCGTTATTACTGGCGAAAGCAGGTTTACTGGAAGGGTTAAAAGCAACAACACATTGGGCTAGTATTGAAAAGTTTAAAAATGAGTTTCAAAATGTTGAAGTTATAGAAAATGTAAAGTTTGTAGATGAAGGACATATTATAACATCTGCCGGAATTTCAGCTGGAATTAATATGGCATTTCATATTGTGAAAAACTTGTTAGGTGTGCATGTTGCGGAGGACACAGCGAAGCGAATGGAGTATGATATTAGTTTGCCAAATTAAAAAGCCCGGATTGGGCTTTTTATATTGAATGAATATAGTTAAGCTCTTCATCACTCAAAATAGGGCGAACAGATGCATTTGCATTTTCTTGTGCTTGCGTTCCTGACTTCGCACCAGGAATTACAACACTTACTGCCGGATGAGAGAGTACATAGCGAAGTGCAAGTTGCCCTAGGGTCTGATTTTTATTTGAGAGCAACCGAAGTTTCTCTACGGTTTGTAAGTCTTCTTGAAACCAAGTTTCATTTGGCCAATCTTTGCGTAAATCTCCATCTGGAAAAATTGTTTTATTTGTGAATTTTCCAGTTAAAATGCCCATTTTTAATGGACCACGAATAACAGCTCCTAGATTTTTCTCTTGTAAGAATGGTAATATATCTTTTTCCGGTTTTCGATTTAATATATTGTAATCAAGTTGTACGATATCAATTTCGTTGTTGTTATTGAAATGATGAATGTATTGTAAATCATGAGTCGAAACACCGACTGCTCTTACTTTGCCATCACGTTTTAATATGTCAAATGCACGTAGAAATGCTTCTGTTTCTCTACGATTATGCCACCAAATATGACAAAAATAAAGATCAATATAATCTGTTTGAAGACGTTGTAAACTTGTTTCAAATACGGCGATGATTTTTTCAGGAGTATCATATACAGGAACGCCATTAGGGTCGTAGTGATGTCCGATTAAACCACCTTTCGTTGATAGTATAATATCATTACGATGTCCTTTAATCGCGGTAGCCACCAACTTTTCACTATGTCCTAAACCATACACATCCGCAGTATCAATAAAATTCACACCACACTCAATGGCTTTTTTTATAGCAGTTATAGATTGTTTATCGTTAACAGGTCCCCATTCATCACCACCGATTGCCCATGCCCCAAAACCTATTTCAGAAACAGTTATTCCAGTGTTACCTAATGTGCGGTAATGCATATTTCCCCTCCTTGTAAGCATGTTATAACATGGATATGTAGGGAAGGAATTTTGTGTGTGAAAAAACTCTTCTACAATAGTAGAAAAAGAATTACAGAAACTACTATTTTATAGCAGCATGTATAAAAAAAATCGGTGTAAATATGGAAATGTCGTCGAATGCTATCTTTAATTGGTTAATTTATGGGATATTTTTGTGAAGGAGTTTATTTTATAAGAATAGAATTTAGTTTAGTAAGAAAACGTGCCGATGGTAGTGAAAAATATGGGTTAGGGGGATTTGAATGAGGAAACTCAAACGAGTAAATGTTCCTAATATACCAGAGCAGTTATCACAACCTAGTGACAAGCGTAGGATAAATAAAAAGAAGTTAAGGCGACTTATTTTAATGGTCCTTTTTATTGCAGCAACTACTCTGTACGTTCAATATATTTTAACGAAACAACAAGAAGTAATTGATAAGAAGAAAGGTACGATTACGGATCAAAAGGAACAATTAGTATCTTTAAAGAAAGATAAAGATTCTTTAAAGACTAACATAGAAAATTTAACAGACGATGAGGAAGAAATTTTGAAGTTTGCGAGAAAAGAGTATCAATTTTCTAAGTCAAATGAAACTATATTTGTGATGCCCAAGTAATGAAAAAAATAGTTAGCCGTCGCTAACTGTTTTTTTATGTATGAATGTAATGGTACAAGGAATAATCACATATTGTAAAAATGAAGAGTTTAAGCTATTTTCATAGATATGGAATATGCACTAAAATAAATGTTGTTAAAATTCTGTCAATTATATTATAATACAAGGTAAGTGGATACATTTTTTAATCAACGTTGAGTTCCTCGCTCATACGACTATTAAGAAACCCGTTATCCTCGTATACGAAAGGAAGATAGCTGTGTACGCTTCAAATACAATTTATATCGTAGGGGATGCGAAAGCACCTCAAAATAATCCCATTACTGAAAAGTTTAAAAGCTATTTCGTAGCATTTGTACTTGTTAAGGATACAGGGGAAATTGTAGATGCAGACTGCTCAGCGACAATTGCATTAACATCTCAATTTGTTAAATATTTATTTCTACATAAAAATATAAATGACCCGGCATTAGTAATGGAAGTAAAGAACCGATATTTCGGTTCTTCTCAAAAAGCGTTACTTGTAGCGCTAAAAGATGCACAGAAAAAATATAATCAGATTGCTGCTTTGTCTACTCAATCATAGACAAAATCCAGCCGTAAGAATCATTCTTATGGCTGGATTTTTTTATTTCACATTATCGTTCTACATCAAAAGTAAACGAAAACAAAGTAGAGTGATAGAAGAGTAAATGTCCAATGGGTTTACCTAATAATTCGTGGGTATAAATCTCCGGTGGATTAAGATTTCACTTCATTGGGGAACGAAAGGATGAACAAAATGAAAATTACAGATGTAAAAGTAAATCGTAGACGTGTAAAACTGCATACACCGTTTAAAACCGCACTTCGTACTGTAACAGAAATTGAAAGTATAGATGTTTATATTCATACAGACGAAGGAGTGATTGGTAAGGGGGCTGCAGCCGCAACGCCAGTTATTACGGGGGATTTCACCAGCGGAATGGAAGAAGCGATTTTAGGACCGATGCGTTCATGTTTAATTGGTCAAAATATCATTCAGTTTCAGCAGTTACTACAGGGCATTCAAATGAGTTGTATTGGAAATTCAAGTTCGAAAGCAGCGGTAGATATCGCTTTATATGATGTATATTGCCAATATCAAAATGTGCCGTTATATGCATTGTTAGGCGGGAAGAAAGAAATTCATACCGATATTACAGTGAGTGTAGATGAGCCTGTATTAATGGCAAAAGAAGCGAAGAAACATATAGAAAAAGGATTTCAAACATTGAAGATTAAAGTGGGTAAAGAGGCGCATTTAGATTTGGAACGTATTGAGGCAATTCGAAATGTGGTACCAAGAAATACGACATTACGTTTAGATGCGAATCAAGGTTGGAGTCCAAAAGAAGCGGTCTCTATCATTCAAGAGATGGAAAATCGTAATTTAAATATAGAATTTATTGAACAACCAGTACACGCGAAAGATTGGGATGGGTTAAAGTACGTCAAAGATCGTGTGCAAACGCCAATTATGGCCGATGAAAGTATATTTTCAGCAAGTGACGCATTAAAGCTCGTTCAAGGAAGATATGCAGACTTCATTAATATTAAATTAATGAAATGTGGTGGCATACGTGAAGCATGGCGTATTGCAGATATCGCAGAAACAGCTGGTGTGAAGTGTATGGTGGGCAGCATGATGGAGTCTTCACTTTCCGTTAGTGCTGTTGCGCATTTAGCGGCAGCGCATCCTAATATTCATTATTTTGATCTTGATGCACCGCTTTGGTTAATGGAAGAGCCAGAAGGAATGACGTATTCTGGATCAAAGATAAACCTTCAATCGACAGTGAATAGTAAGTTTTAGGAGAAGAGACTAGTAAACTATCTTTTAAGGGGGATAAATATGAAAAAAGTAGGAACTGCATTTTTAACAACTTTATTTATATTTTCATCGTTTACATCGGCAAATGCTGAAGAAAAGAAGGATAATAAAGCATTTATAGATGTATCTGCTGCAACGTTATGGACAGTACCTGATTCATTAAGGCCAATCGATACACCGAGTGCAACAAATCCAGTGGATCTATGGAAATGGACGAAATCAATGACACTTGACGAGAAACTATGGTTAACAAATGCAAATAAATTAGAAACACAAGCGTTACTCGGTCAAGAAGTAACTGTTATTGATAAGAAAGGTGAATGGGTGAAGGTATTAGTGCATGGACAGCCAACGCCACGAAATGAAGAAGGTTATCCGGGCTGGATGCCTGAAAAGCAATTAACATATAATCAAGAATTTGCAGATAAAACAAATGAACCTTTTGTGTTAATAACAAAGCCAACAGCGATTTTATATATAAATCCTTCTGAAAAACATAAATCACTTGAAGTCAGTTATAATACAAGACTGCCGCTATTAAGTGAAGACACAATTTCATACCGTGTATTGTTGCCAAATGGTCAGAAAGCTTGGCTACGAAAAAATGATGGAACGGTTTACCGTTCTCAAAATGATATTCCAACCCCGGCGGCCGATGATTTAATAAACACAGGGAAAATGTTTTTAGGTTTACCGTATATATGGGCTGGTACAAGTGGTTTTGGATTTGATTGCTCTGGCTTCACGCATACGATCTATAAATCGCACGGCATTACAATTCCGCGAGATTCTGGACCACAATCAAGAGCAGGAGTTGCAGTTGATAAAGAAAATCTACAAAAAGGAGATTTAATTTTCTTTGCACATGATCAAGGGAAAGGTAGTGTCCATCACGTCGCAATGTATATTGGTGATGGCAATATGATTCACTCACCAAGAGCTGAAAGATCGGTAGAGATTATACCGCTAAATACACCAGGATATATAGAAGAATACGCTGGTGCTCGTCGTTACTTACCTTAAAAATAGAGGGGGTTTTTAAATGAAAAAAGTTGTTCGTTACTCATTAGTTAGTATTCTATTCGTTTCTTCATTTTTAGTTGGTTGCGAAAAAGAAAAAACAACGACAAAGCCGAAAGATGACAAGAAAGTATTACAGTTACTAGAAACGGGTGAAATTCCGTCGTTAAACTCAGTGAAAGTCACAGATGCAATCTCGTTTAACGTTTTGAATAACGTAATGGAAGGACTATTCCGTCTATCGAAAAATGATGAAGTAATTGAGGCAGGCGCACAAAAATATGAAGTGAGTAAAGATGGAAAGACATATACATTCCAATTGCGTGATGCGAAATGGTCTAACGGAGATCCAGTAACCGCCCATGATTACGTATACGCTTGGAAGCAATTGATTAATCCAGATACAGCTTCTCAATATGCATACATTGCGTACGATGTAAAAAATGCTGAGAAGATAAATAAAAAACAACTAGGTCTAGATGAATTAGGAGTAAAAGCGAAGGATGATAAAACATTCGTCGTAGAGCTAGAACATCCTGTACCGTATTTTACGAAATTATTAATTTTACCATCCTTCTATCCAATTAACGAAAAATATGCGAAAGAGCAAGGTGATAAATATGGATTAGAAGCAAATAAAGCGGTATATAATGGACCGTTTACATTATCAGAGTGGAAGCATGAAGCTAGCTTTACAATGAAGAAAAACGATAAGTATTGGGATAAAAAAGAAGTGAAGTTAGATGAAGTAAACTATCAAATTGTAAAAGAAATTTCAACTGCGGTAAATTTATATGAAACAGATAAAGTTGATAGAGCTGTTATTTCTACAGAATTCGTAGATAAATATAAAAATAATAAAGAGCTAAAACAATATACAGATCCAGTTATGTACTTCTTCCGATTTAATGAAAATGTACCGATTCTTAAAAATAAAAATGCACGTCTTGCGCTAAGTACAGTTTTTGATAAGAAGGGACTCGCAGATTCATTTTTAAATGATGGGTCGGTTGCAGCAAACTATTACGTACCAAAAGGATTCTTAAAGGGCCCAGATAAGAAAGATTTTAGAAGTACGGCAGGTGAGTTTAATAAAACTGATGTAAAAAAAGCGAAAGAATATTGGGAGAAAGCAAAACAAGAGACAGGTACAAATGAAGTGACGTTAGAACTATTAAATTATGACTTAGAAAACTTTAAAAAAGTTGGAGAGTACATTAAAGAGCAGCTTGAGAAAAACTTACCAGGCTTAAAAGTGAATGTGAAATTACAGCCACATACGCAAAAATTAGCACTTGAGAAGAAGAAAGAATATGAAATGTCGTTATCACGCTGGTTACCGGATTATCCAGATCCAATGACTTATTTAGAAGTATTTCTTTCTGGAAGCAGTGTTAATAATACAGAATATGCAAACCCAGAATATGATGCGTTAATTAAGAAGATTAAAACAGAATTAGGTAATGATGAAAAGGCTCGCTGGAAAGCAATGCAAGATGCTGAAAAAATGCTACTTGATGATGCAGTAATTGCACCGGTATTCCAGCGCGGATTATCTTACTTACAAAAACCATATGTGAAAGATTTATATGTACATCAATTTGGTCCAGCTACAAGTTTAAAATGGGCAGATGTACAAAAATAAAAGAATGGGGAAACAGACTTCACGTATGTGATAGTCTGTTTTTTTGTACAGTTCCGAATGAAATATAGACATTTCATATGTTTTTTTACGACTTAAAAATAAAATTATTACTAAAATTCCAGTGTGAAATTTATGTAGAATCTTGTATAATTAACGTGTTTCTATGGAAACATTTTCTTGCGCTATTTCTATAGGATTTAATAGAACAAGGAAGGAAATACATACATGTATATAATAGACAAATAGAATGGAACATGTATAGAGAAAAAGGAGAGAAAAGATGGCGTGTCAAAGACAAGGGTTACAAGTTAATAACGATAGAAAGAGGGACAGAAGATGAAAATGAAGCATGCCTTTGGTCCTATAATTTTAGCGTGTGTGCTTTTTTTCATTATCATTCTAATCCCATCGAAAAGTTTAGTATCGCTTATTAGTGATAAGAAGGTAGAAGATGCGGCTACTTCTTTACAAAAAGAGAAATTACAAAGTGTTTTCTTACAGCAAAAAATGTTAGAGAATTCACAGTATTTACCGATGTACGGTTCATCAGAATTTTTACGAATGGATGCATATCATCCGTCTAATTATTTCAAAGTAAATCCAGCTGGTTTTACACCGTTTTTAATTGGAACTGGCGGTACACAAAGTTTAGCTCATATTTTAAATATGACATCTACTATGGATGAATTAGAAGGTAAAAAAGTAGTCTTTGTTCTTTCACCACAATGGTTTACAAAGACTGGTGTATCACAAGGGGATTTCACTAATAATTTCTCCAAACAACAAGCATATCATTTTATTTTTAATGATGAGATAAATCCAGAAATGAAGAAGCAAATCGCGAAACGGCTATTAGATTATAAAGTTGTTCAAGAAGATGATATATTAAAAAATTCATTAGAAGGTATTGTATATAATGATACGAAACATAACATAAAAGCAGGTTTAGTTAAACCACTTGCTTATATGCATCGAAATATTTTAGATCATAGAGATTTATTTAACTCTTTATTTAAAATCGAACCGATGAAAGAGAAAACAAATATCGGACTTCGTTCAATTTCTTGGGAAGACGCACGTAAACACGCAGAACAAGAAGGGAAAGCAGAGTCTACTACAAATACATTCGGAATTGAAAATCCGTATTATCATAAGAATAATCTGAAGAAAAAACTAAAAGGTTTAAAAAACTTTAGAGCAAATGAAACATATGATGAATCACCAGAATACGATGATTTACAAATTATTTTAGATTTATTTAAAGAGAAAAATGTCAAACCACTCTTTATTTCTGTACCTGTCAATGGGCCTTGGTATGATTATACTGGATTCCCGAAAGAACGCCGTGAAGTGTATTATAAAAAAGTTCGAGAACAGGTTGAGAAAGCAGGATATCCAGTAGTTGATTTCTCTGGTCATGAATATGATAAGTATTTCTTAAAAGATACGATTCATTTGGGCTGGAAAGGTTGGATTTATTTTGATGAAGCAGTGCAGAAATTTAATTCTGAGAAATAAAGTATAGAAATCGGAATGGCTATGAGCCGTTCCGATTTTTTTTAGTATAGAGGATTTTGGTGAGGACAATTTGGGAATGCATGTATATCTTGAATCTGTCTATAATCATAATGTTTCATTGCGAACTGGGCTTGATAAAAGGTATTCATACACATATAATTGACCATCATGAGCTGAACATAATACACCAGAAGTTCCTTGCCCATTTATGAAGGAAATACCGATAGGGCGTCCGATTAAGTATAGTATTTTTTGCTGCCAATGCATAGGGGAATCACTCCTTTTTGAGATAATATACGAAAGAAATGATCAAACGGTTGCTTATCCATGTAAATGTAGATGGAAAGGTGTTATATAATTCTTGAAGATTAATTCATATATATATATATATATAAATAAATAAAAAACCGCTATAACTCCGAATGAATTTATAGCGGTTTTTGTTATATTCTTAAGCAAGATTTTTACGCTTTTTTGTCCATTTTTTTATAACGAAGTATAAAAGTATAAGTACGACGCCACCAATTGCGAATGATTTCACATAAGGACCAGCAATATCGTTAATATTTTCCCAATTTTCACCTAGTTTTTCACCTAAATAAATGAAAATAATAGACCAAGGGATAATCGCAAGTGCTGTTAATGTAGTGAAACGTAGTAAAGGCATTTTTGTAATACCAGCAGGAATTGAAATCGCATGACGCACTACTGGAATGAAGCGTGCTGTAAAAATGACGCCAGTTCCGTAACGATTAAACCAATCTTCTGCAGCATCTATTTGTTTTTTATGTATGAAAATATATTTTCCATAACGTTCTAATATAGGGCGTCCGCCGTATCGTCCAAGCCAATAAATAAAGATTTGGGCAATAACACCGCCAATTGTACCGAATACAACTGCGCCTATAAATGAGATACTTCCATTGAATACTAAGTATCCTGCATAAGCAAGGACAATTTCACTTGGGATAATTTCAATCATAAGTCCAAGCATAATGCCCCAATAACCTAATCCTTCAAAAAACGTTAATACTGAATGAATAAAACTACTTAACATTGTTGCACCTTCTAGTTTATGAATTTTTGAGTATAAGAACCTTTTATTTAATTACGTAAAAGGTTCACTATATGTAGATTATACCTTATTTACATAGGGGATTGCTATTTCAATTCTTTTATGTCTCTCATAAGTATTATAGTAAAGTATATAAGCTACGTTTTCATGAAGGGTTAATGAAAAGATTATTAAAAATTTCTCATATATCAATGATAATAGACTGAAAATTAAGTATAATGATATAGGTCTTTCATTTACAAAAATAGGAGGAGAACGTATGTATATTACAGATCCGATTTATGGACCAATCTCTATTCGTGATAGAGATATCCTTCGATTGATAGATACAAAAGCATTTCAAAGGTTGGCGAATATTAAACAACAAGGACATACTTATTTTTTACATGAGAACGCAATACATACGAGGAAAGAACATTCGATAGGTGTATATGTGCTAGTAAATAAAGTGATAGAACATCTTACTGAGATTGGTGACATACATTTATCGAAATATGAACGAAAGCTAGTATCTACTGTAGCCCTTCTACATGATGTTGGACATGGGCCATATTCACATTGTTTTCAGCAAATATCGGGTGAAAATCATAGTGAGTGGACGGTACGAATCATTCAAGAGGACGAAGAAATACGTACGATTTTAAATCAAACACCTAGATTATTAGATGATGTAACGAAAGCTTTAACAGAAGATGGAGTTTTTCCAATTATAGATGAGCTCTTATTTAATTCATTAGGAATGGATCAATTAGATTTTTGGAATAGAGATTTATATTACTCGTCGCTTGAATTAGAAGGTTTACAGATAGAAGAATTGATTGCTAACATGCGTTTAATTGACGGTAAACTTGTTATTGAAGAATCGGGAATCCCCTTCATCGAACAATTAATGAAAATGAAAGAAGGGCTTTACAATAATGGATTTGGCCACCCGTTTGTGATAGGAAAAGACGTATTGCTGCAAACAATTTTTAAAATGATAGAGGAGAAAAATCTTTCGTTCTATACTCCTGAACTTCAAAACTTCTTTCATAAAGGAGAGAAGTTAGAAGTAGAAGACTTTCTTCCGTTACAAGATGAAATGATTTTAAATGAAATACAGTGCTTTGCAAAATCAGATGATGTTGAAATAGTATCTTTAATTCAACTTTATGTTTCACCAACTAAAAGTTTATCATTTCAAAAAGGAGTGGAGGGTGATTTTAAAAAGGAAAATAACAATTTAGCGATAATAACTGAGAAAAAGGCGTACAGTTCATATGCAGGTGGTATTTACGTCCATAGTGAGGGGCAGTTAGAGGACATTTTAGAGAAATCAAATTTCATTCAAGAGATAGTAAAATTGCCTAAAAAAGAATATGCCTATTCAATTTGATTTGGTTCGAAAATAAAAAATGAATGAGATGGAAACGTAAATTTAGAGGAGGGAATAAAATACATGAAACATAAAATTGCTGTACTGGCAGATGTACATGGAAATGCAACTGCTTTAAAAGCAGTTATCGAAGATTCTATGAAAGAAGGTGTGACTGATTATTGGTTTTTAGGAGATTTAATTATGCCTGGTCCTGGATCGAATGATTTGTTTGAAATATTAGAAAGTATTAACGTTGATACTTATGTACAAGGAAACTGGGAAGATAGTTTTCTTGACGTTCTTAATAAAAATATTGATATTGATAACGCAACTGATATTTATGTTTCTAGATTAGTTCAGTATCAATGTGAAAACCTGGATGAAAACTATATTAAGTATGTTAAAAATTTACCATTACATATAACAAAACAGGTTAATGATTTATCAATCAGTATTAGTCATAATCTACAAAATAAAAATTACGGAGGAGATTTGTGGCCCACTAATAATCAGGAACAGTTTGATCGGCTATTTGATCGTGATTATGATATTGCGATTTACGCTCATACCCACCATCAATTGTTGCGCTATAGTAGCAATGATCAATTAATTATTAACCCAGGAACAGTTGGACAACCTTTTTACAAGTGGAATAAGCTAAACTCTGACTTGCGTGCTCAGTATGCAATTCTTGAAATTGATGAGGCAGGGATTACTGATGTGAGGTTTAAAAAGGTTTTTTACGATGTAGAAAAGGAATATAAAAATGCCATGAATAAAAATCTTCCTTACATTGATTTATATCGTGAGCTGTTAGAGACAGGAAAAACTCATACGCATGATATTGAATTATTACAAGAAATTAATGACAAATATAATTATAAAGATGAAGTAATTAAGTTTATCGAGAAAATCAGATAGGAATTTAATGGAAATAAATGAACGTTGTTGAATGTTAGGTTAGTAATGATTTTTACATAATCAAGAGCTATTGTAGAATGAAACTTAGATGTAAAATGATTTTTGTATTTTATATTGATTGAAAACAAGCATCCCCCTGTCCTACGTATATGACGGGGGGATGCTTGTTTTTTTACGGCTTCACATCTAAGTTCTGTAAAAATAAAGTTGCTGTTACGTAACGCTTTGCTAACATTTGTACATAAGCGGTATGTACAGAAAGGGTCGCAATAATAATAGCGTTACGAATTGCTTCGCGTTGTTCGTTATTAATTTGATCGAACTTACTTGCGATTTTATCAGCTTTTTCTTTTACGATGTTTTCAATTGTATGAACGGTATCTGTTGCATTTAATTGTAAGCAATTCCCTTGATTGAGTTCTTCAAATAAAGAAGAGTATGCTACATATAAATGAACAGGATTGATTAAATCATCACTTCGATCAGCTGGATCATTTACAATAAGGCGTAATAGCTTACGAATGGATTCAAAATCAAGTGCTGTTTTTAAATCTTCGACAATAAATAGTAAGGCTGCTTGTTCAATTGAATATTTTTTCCCTTTTTGAGGAGAGCCAATCATTTCTTTTATATCTCGTTTCACCCAGTTTTGCATAGCAGTTACAGAGAAACTTGTGTTTTCAATCTGATTGCCAAGCGCAACTATTTCATTTAAAGAAAAACCGACATCAGTATCGTCAATTTTAATCAGCTTTTCAAAAATAGGTGAAAGTGCGGTAGTAATAAAAGCTGTAACGCTTTGTCCGCTTTCAATATCTTTTTTATGTGACTTTGCCCAAGCTTCTTGTAAAATACCGAGAGGCTTTTTCGTATTCCATCCTCTTAGTGATAGAAGAAGGGTAGCCATTTCATTTCGTGTGAGATGAAATGTTTCCATCTTTTCACCTCCAAAATAATAAAAAGTTCTTATGAACTTATAATATGTTTTGTTTCATTTAAAGTCAATTCTGTTTTGCTTAATTTTTCCCTTGTGACCAAACTGTTGAAAGTAAATAATACTTGCATATTTCGACAAAAGTTCATATAATAAGTTCATAAGAACCTTTAAAATGTTCTTAAAAACAAATCTATCATTCTGAATTTACTAGAAAGATAGGTTTCACATATATCTATATAAAAGGAGAATGGATATAATATGTTGAAAAAACTTGTAACAGTAATGACAGCATTCATGGTTATCTTTGGGGCTAGCAGCTTTATGTTCGTAGATCATGCGGCAGCGAAAAGTTACAAATCTGGTAAAAAATCATTTACACCAAGTTCAGGTCAAAAGTCAAAAGTTGATTTAAACAAAAAAGACTCAAATGTAAATTCTCAAAAAACGACTCCAGATTCAAAAACGAAAGCAACAAACACAACACCAAAAAGTAATAAAGGAAGCTTTATGAAAGGTTTATTACTAGGTGGTCTTGGTGGTTTACTAATGGGTAGCTTATTTGCAAATATGGGAGCTCTTGGTTCTGTATTAGCGTTTATGGTAAATATGTTAGTAATGGCTGGTATCGTAATGTTAGCAGTTCGTGCATTTAAATACTTCAAAGACCAACGTAAGAAGAAGGCAGATGAAGTAGCATGGAAACAATAAAAATTTCTGAACAAGAGCTTATAAATGCGCTGTGCGTATATATAGCTGAAAAAAGACAAGTGGGTCCAGAAGAAGTGTTAGTTGAACTCATGTATGACGATGACTACGGTTTCTCTGCGGAAGTAGAGGTAAATGGTCGCCAGCAAATTTTAATTCAAGCAAACTTAATCGAAGCTTTACGCTTATTGCTTGACAGAGAATATAATGTCAATCCATTCGCAGCGAGATTACAACTTGAATTAGATGATGAAGAAGGCATTTACGCATTAGCGAAATTTAATAACTCAGATGAGTAGAGAAGAGAGCTGTTGAGAATAATCTCAGCAGCTCTTTTTAGTATGTGCATATGTAGATGAGTAATCACGCCAAATTTCATTCATTTTTCGTCTACCGATATCTACTATCGGATTAAACTGAATTGCAGCTTTCTGACGAATAAAGCGAACGTTTTGAATGGCGTGAGATAATTGTTGGTCGACTATATCACGTTTTTTGCTTGCATATTTAGCAATAGATAGACCTGCAACTGTTCCTTGCGCCATCGCAATTTTTCCGCTTTCAATGCCTGTAATATTGCCGGCTACAAATAAACCAGGAAGAGGGGTTTCCATTGTTTCGGAATGGAGAGGAACGTGTCCGCCTAATTCTGAAATGTAATGGAAGGGACAACCAGCTACAGCTGCAAGTTCGGCAAGTGGGTATAATCCTCCGGCAATACAAACAAAATCTGCTTCATATATTTTCTCTGATCCATTAATAACATTTCCTTTAGAGTCAATATTAGCAATACGTACACCTTCAACTTGATCTGTTCCGATAATTTCAAGAGCTGCTTTCCGAAGGTGAAGTGGCGTTCCGTTTATTTTCATTCCGTTGTTTGGATAGAATGTTAATCCAACTTTTCGAATCCAATCAAATTTCATAAAGTGGCTACCTATTCGCAAGAAAGCAGAAGGAGCGAGGTGAGCTGCATTTAAAAGAGAGTTTAAAACTTCTTCAGGTTCACCAGCTTTTTGACTTAACTCGCTTTTCTCAGGGAGTACAATATGATCCACTGTAATTCCCGCTAATTGCAATTCACTTAAAATGGCGAAAGACAAAATGTTAGCACCAATAATAATTCCTTTTTTTCCAACTTGCACGCGATGAACATTTGTCATAACTTGAGCTGCTCCAATTGACATCACTCCTGGAAGTGTCCAGCCAGGAAGGGGAATAGAATGTTCCGCAGCTCCAGTAGCAAGTAGTACGAAAGGTGCTTCTAACGTACCGATATTAGTATGTACAAACCAATTGTTTTCATCTCTATCTAAATTATAGACCGAAACACCGCACCTGATATGTACTGAAAGTGATTCTGCTTCTTCATGAAGTCGCTTCGATTCTTTTATTCCGTTCCACCATTCTCCAGTAGGCTCTTGATGCAACTGTCCTAACAATCTCCCGCCCGGCTTCATAAATTCATCAATAACGAGCACTTTTAGTCCGAAACGAGCACAAGAAATAGAAGCAGATAATCCCGCTGGCCCTGCACCAATAATAATTACATCACTCATCGTTTTTTCACCATCTCTCTCACGATATTCGGATGCTGTTTCCCGCTTTCAACAACCATGTTTTCTTCTACAACAGTTAAGCATGCGCGCACATTTGTTTGATTATTTACTGTCATGCGGCATTCGGAACAGTGCCCGATATTACAATAAATACCTCGCGGTGCTCCGCTATCTTCATGAACTCTTAATGTCCGTATTCCATTTGCTAACAGGGCAGCAGCTATCGTTTCATGTTCATATGCTCCGTATTGATGACCGTTAAATTGAAAGGTAATACGCTCACTACTTTGTAAAGTACCTAAAATAGGGTGATGTGTAATTCTACTCATTTACTTTCACCTACCGATCCAAAAGTAACTGCACGTATTGGTGGTTGATATTTTAACGGTAGTTCATTAAGAGTTACGTCAGGATTCGCATTTTCAATCATTCGATCTATCATTATTCTGCATGTGCGACCACCGCAAAATCCCATGCCAGCACGTGTTCTTAGTTTTAATTCTCTTGCCGAACAGTTATATTCAGCAATTGTCGATTGAAGTTGCCCATATGTAACCTCTTCACAACGACAAACGATTAAGTTGTTTTTATTTGTCATATGTATTCCTCCTCTAGTTCGGTTTTCACAAATTATATATGCAAAAATCATGCCAATATAGAGGAGGGAGAGAGGGCTACCTGTAAACGCCTGATCGGTGCATACTGATTCTTTATTGAAGTCCAAGTTTCTTTAAACGGTTATATAAAGTAGCCCTTGTTACACCAAGTTGTTTTGCGCATTCTAATTTATTCCCATTTAAAATTCGTAAAGCCCTTTCAATAACTTTTTTCTCATGCTCATCCATCTCTTCTTGTAAAGAAAGGATTGTATTATTGTTGCTGAGTAATAGGGAATGGGCTGTATGGTTGTCTAAAGTTTCAGTCGTATGAAATGGTAAATATTCTTGTTTTATAATTCCGTCTGTTGCGAATACCACAAGCCGTTCAACAACGTTTCGAAGTTCGCGAATATTACCTGGCCAATTGTAATGAAGCAGTTCATGCATAATGCTTGAAGGTAAGTCACGAATTGGTCTGTTATAGTTGATTGAAAAATCGTTTAAGAAAGAATAGGTTAATTCAATAATATCCTCGCGTCTTTCGCGCAGCGGTGGAATCTGCAAGCTAACTACATTTAAGCGGTAATATAAATCTTCTCGGAAAGTTCCTTTTATCATTTCTTCTTGTAAATCACGATTTGTAGCAGCGATAATACGGAAATCAATATTAATTTCTTTTTCACCACCAACTCGGTAATACTTTCGCTCTTGCAGTACACGTAACAGTTTTACTTGCATATCAAGTGGCATTTCACCTATTTCATCAAGAAATAAAGTACCGCCTTGCGCGAGTTCAATTTTACCTTTTTTTCCTTTACTATTTGCTCCAGAAAACGCCCCACGCTCGTAACCGAATAATTCACTTTCAAATAATGCTTCTGGAATTGCCCCGCAGTTAATCGAAATGAAAGGCGCCTTCGCTGCTTCACTTGCTTCATGAATTGCTTTCGCAAATACTTCTTTTCCAACTCCGCTTTCCCCAAGTATTAAAACAGTTGATTTTACCGAACAAACTTTTCTAGCTAATTGTATCGTTCTTTGTATAACAGGACTTTTTCCATTCATCGCAAGGAATGGATCGGATTCATCTTTATACTTTGCCACTTCTTGTTCTAAACGGTGCATTTCATGTGACATATTAAATAGTTTTTCATTTAAAGCGACTTGATTTGTAACATCTGTTTCTGAAACGACTGCTCCTATAATTTCATCATTACAATAAACTGGATTTGAATTAATTAATACGAATAAATCGGGGCGAGGCTGATGGAACTGAGCGACTATGCTTTTTCCATCATGTAAAGATTGTAAAATTTCCAAGTCTTTATAATCAAAAAAACGAGTAATCGGTTGCCCAATAATCTCATTATGGTTGACTGAAAATATTTTTTCAGCACCATCTGTCCAAGTTCGAACGCATTCTTTACTATCAATTACTGTAACAGAAGAGTCAGTTGTTTGTATTACAGTGTCATAAAATGACTGTAGTTCATTGTAGGACTTATAAAGAAATAGAATCATTTGCTGAGAAGTTATACAGCATATCGGCTCATCGTTTTCGTTAAGGATGATAACAGCTAATTCATAAGAAAAAGCGTCAATTAATGCAGTGAATGAGTCATCTACATAAATAATTGCGCAATTATATTCTTCTGTAGTAGAAGGGAGATAATAAAACCTTTCGTTTATTTTCTTAATGCGATCAAGGCAACATGTATGATTGATTAAAACGCTTTCCAAAAATTCTTGTATAGTCGGGAATGAAAATTCCATAATGTCCTCCTGTTATGTATAAAAATTTTGACAGTGATAAAAAAATAATACACCTATTTACTATAAATTTAAAATATTTTTACAAATAAAAATATTATTTATAAAAATTGTATATGTACAGAATTGGCACGTCAATTGCATGAAAAGAAAGTGAGAGGGCTAGGAAAGGAGGAGTATATTGTGAGGCACTGCGACGTTTTAATTATAGGTGGTGGAATAATAGGGTGTTCTATCGCTTATTACACTTCAAAATACGGAAGAGACGTAACAATCATTGAAAAAGGGGAATTTGTCAGCGGGACGTCTTCACGGTGTGATGGGAATATTTTGGCCATTGATAAAGACCCGGGATTTGATAGTCAAATGTCTTTAGTAAGTCAAAAATTAGTAACTGATTTAAGTGAAGAATTAGAGCATTCATTTGAATATAGGGCACCAGGAAGTATTCTCGTATGTGAGTCAGACGAAGAGATGGAAGCTGCGCAGCAATGGGTAAATCGGCAAAAAGAAGCTGGATTACCGTTTCGAATGCTTGATAGGCAAGATATAAGGGAAGAGTCGCCTTTTTTTGCTGATGATTTATTAGGTGGTTTAGAATGTGCGACGGATTCAACTGTGAATCCATATCTCCTTGCTTTCTCGCTTGTGTCAGAGGCACAAAAGTTTGGCGCAAAAGCTTTTAAGCAGACGGAAGTAAAGAGTATGGAAATAGAGACGGATGGTTCATTTGTTGTAGAAACTACGAATGGAACTTTTACAGCACAACAAGTTGTAAATGCAGCCGGTGTGTGGGCTCCTAAGATTGGTCAGATGTTAAATATAAATATACCAATTGAACCGAGAAAAGGGCATATTATTGTAGCTTCAAGGCAACAACACGTAGGATGCCGTAAAGTAATGGAATTCGGTTATTTAATTTCTAAATTTGGCGGAAAACGAAAAGTGGATGCTTTAACTGAAAAATACGGGGTTGCGCTCGTATTTGAGCCTACTGAAAGTCAAAATTTCTTAATTGGTAGTAGTCGTGAATTTGTAGGATTTCATACGAGGATAAATAATGAAGTCATTAAATGTATCGCAAATAGAGCAATTCGTTTTTATCCCAAAATGGCAGATATGATGGTAATTCGTTCTTACGCTGGTTTACGTCCGTGGACGGAAGATCATTTACCGATTATTTCACGAGTGGAACATATTCCGAATTATTTCATTGCCGCTGGACATGAAGGTGATGGGATTAGTCTTGCAGCAGTTACTGGAAAAGTAATTGAAGAGTTATTAAATGAAAAAGAGACAATTATTCCTATTGAACCACTTCGTTTGAGTCGTTTTACAGAAAGGGTGTTAAACGGATGAGGTCACAAAGAGCCTTTACGACGATTGATACACACACAGGTGGGAATCCAACGAGGACATTAATTAGTGGACTTCCAAAGTTGATTGGAGAGACGATGGTAGAGAAGATGTTACATATGAAAAAGGAGTATGATTGGATTCGAAAATTGTTAATGAATGAACCGCGTGGTCATGATGTAATGTCAGGAGCATTATTAACAGACCCGTGTCATCCTGAGGCTGATATAGGTGTTATATACATAGAGACAGGTGGATATTTACCGATGTGTGGTCACGATACAATCGGTGTATGTACAGCGTTAGTTGAATCAGGTTTAATTCCGGTAGTTGAACCGATTACTTCTTTAAAACTAGATACACCGGCTGGCTTAGTTGAAGTAGATATTGCTGTTCAAGATGGAAAAGCAAAAGAAGTATCTTTCTGTAACATACCAGCTTTTTTATTGAAAAATATTACTGTACAAGTGAAAGACATTGGAACTATAGAGGCTGATATTGCGTATGGAGGGAATTTTTATGCCATTATTGATGCGAAATCAGTAGATCTAGAATTAGTACCAGAAAATGCATCTACAATCATCGATAAGGCGATTCATATAAGGAACACAATTAATGAGAAGTTTGAAATCACTCATCCAGAGTATTCGTTTATAAGAGGATTAACACATGTTGAATTTTATACAGATCCTACTCATGAATGTGCGCATGTGAAAAATACAGTTGTTGTACCACCAGGCGGAATAGATCGATCTCCATGCGGTACAGGAACATCTGCGAAGCTAGCTGTATTATACGCTCAGAAAGAAATCGAAATTGGTGAAGAGTTCATTCATGAGAGTATCGTTGGTTCTTTATTTAAAGGATATGTCATGAATACGACACATGTTGAAAATATTGAAGCTGTCATAACGAAAATTACGGGATCAGCTTGGCTTATGGGTATGCATAGATTTTTTTACAATGAAATGGATCCACTTAAAGAAGGGTTTTTGCTAATTCCGCCGATGGAACATGAAACGGAGGATATAAAATGAACATTCAAAAAATGTATACAGCAGTAGACGTACATGTAAATGGCGAGGCATTTCGTGTAATGAAAGACGTACCATGCAAATACTACTACAGTTTGGAGCAATTAAATGAACAATTTTCAGGTGAATTAGCAGAAGAGATGAAGCTTTTATTAAATGAACCACGTGGTTTTATCGGTTTGAATGGGTGTATTGTCGTTCCATCTATCTATAATGAAGTGGATGCAGCTGTATTATTTTTTAATCATGAAGGTTCGATTCCGCTTCATTATGGAGGCATTGTTGCAGTAATAACGATGTTACTCGAAAGTGGGTATTTAAAAAAGAGAGAGTCCAATCAATACAAAATTGAAACGTTATGTGGAATATTTTTAGTTCATGCGTATGTAGAGAATGATGAAGTTATATCGGTTTCGTTTGAAAGCAAACTATGCTATATGATTGAGAAAAATTTACAGATTGGTAATGTAAGTTATTCTCTTATACAAGCAGATAAAGTATATGCAGTTGTAGAAAAAGGTGCGTATTCGCCAGAAATTCGCATGGAAAACATTTCTGAATTGAAAAGATGGGGAGAAGCTACACTGCAGGCTATACAAATACAGTCGCTAATAAAAGGGCTTATTTTAGTAGATCCTTCGCAAAAAGAAAAGAACCATATAAAATCGATTACATTTCATGAAGATAACTTTATCGTACGTTCGCCAGGTTTTGTTTCTACTATTGTTTCCTATGTTCATGCGTTATTTAAAAATGATTATATGGCGGATAAACCTTTTAAAAATGAAAGTATATTTAATAGTTTTATAACTGTGGAGAAAGTGAAGAAGGAGGAACTAGGATACATTTTCCGTTTTGAAAGTAGAGGGTTTATTACAGGGATGCAGACGTTTCTATTAGACCCTACGGATCCGTTTCCGGCAGGTTTCTTATTAAAATAAAATGTGATAGGGAGAGATAAATATGCAAAAAATTAAAGGGGCATTTCCAGTATTAATAACACCGATGGATGAATTTCAGGAAATTAATTGGGATGGGGTAAAGCAAAATGTAAATTACTTTATCGAACAAAACGTTGCAGGTATCATCATTAATGGAAGTACAGGAGAATTTGTAAGTTTATCAAAAGAAGAACGATTTAAAATGGTAGCAACCGTGTTGAAAGAAATTGATGGCCGTATTCCAGTTATTGTTGGAACTGCAGCAGAGACGACGAAAGAAACAATTGAATATACGAAACATGCAGAAGCGCACGGAGCGGATTGTGTATTAATTATAAACTCTTACTATTGTAAACCGAAGGAAGAGGAGATTTATTTTCATTTTAAAGAAATCTCAAACTCTGTAAATATACCAATTATGTTATACAATAATCCATTTACTTCTGGTGTTGATATGAGTACAGAGCTAATGCTCCGTATTGGAAAAGAGTGTGAAAATGTTACACATATTAAAGAATCTAGCGGAGATATTCGAAAAGCGAGAGATTTAGTAAGACAAAGTGAAGGGGCTTTCCAAGTCTTCTGTGGTTCTGAAGATTTAGTTATGGAATCATATTTAGTTGGTGCCTCGGGATGGGTTTCAGTAGCAGGAAATATCGTTCCCGGTCTCGTTACAAAAATGTATGAGCATTTTCAAAATGGTGAATTAGAAAAGGCGTGGGAAATAAACGATGCTATTTTACCACTTTGCGAGTTTCTTGAAGGATCAGGGAAATATGTTCAAATCGTTAAACGTTCTATGGAATTACATGGGCAAGCGGGAGGACCTTCTCGCTATCCAAGACTAGGGTTAACTGTAGAAGAAGATCAAAAGCTTCAAACGATTTTATCAAATATTGCAGCTCATGCAGCTGTTTAAATAAGGAGGAGAACATAATGTTAAAGACAAATATTGAGCTGAAACCAAAAGTGGAAGCGTTTTTAAATGAAGAAATTAAAATGTTTATTAATGGCGAATTTGTTTCTGCTATTGGCGGAAAGACGTTTGAAACGTACAATCCAGCAACAGAAGAGGTTCTAGCAGTCGTATGTGAAGCGCAAGAAGAGGATATTGATGCTGCAGTAAAAGCGGCAAGATCTGCATTTGAATCTGGCCCGTGGGCAGAAATGACTACTGCTGAAAGAGCGCATCTTATTTATAAATTAGCAGATTTAATTGAAGAACATAGAGAAGAATTAGCGCAACTAGAAGCTTTAGATAATGGAAAGCCATATCAAGTAGCACTTGATGATGATATTTCAGCGACTGTAGAAAATTATCGTTATTACGCAGGATGGGCTACAAAAATTATTGGGCAAACAATCCCGATTTCTAAAGATTACTTGAATTATACGAGACATGAACCTGTTGGTGTTGTAGGACAAATTATTCCGTGGAATTTTCCGCTTGTTATGTCTTCTTGGAAAATGGGAGCTGCACTGGCGACAGGTTGTACGATTGTATTAAAGCCAGCAGAGCAAACGCCTTTATCTTTACTATATACAGCGAAACTCTTTAAAGAGGCTGGATTTCCAAACGGCGTTGTAAACTTTGTATCAGGCTTTGGTCCTGAAGCAGGGGCTGCAATTGTAAATCATCATGACATTGATAAAGTTGCTTTTACAGGATCTACTGTTACAGGAAAGTATATTATGCGTCAATCTGCAGAAATGATTAAGCATGTAACGTTAGAGCTTGGCGGAAAATCACCAAATATCATTTTAGAAGATGCGGACTTGGAAGAAGCGATAAATGGTGCATTCCAAGGTATTATGTATAACCACGGTCAAAATTGTAGCGCAGGATCACGTGTATTTGTTCATCGTAAACATTATGAAACTGTAGTAGATGCACTTGTGAAAATGGCGAACAACGTAAAACTTGGAGCAGGTATGGAGAAAGGAACGGAAATGGGTCCACTCGTATCTAAGAAACAACAAGAGCGTGTGTTAAATTATATTGAGCAAGGGAAGAAAGAAGGTGCTACAGTTGCGGCTGGTGGCGAACGTGCGCTTGAAAAAGGTTATTTCGTTAAGCCAACTATATTCACAGATGTTACAGACAATATGACAATCGTTAAGGAAGAAATATTTGGACCAGTTGTTGTCGTACTTCCATTTGATTCGACAGAAGAAGTAATTGAACGAGCGAACAACTCATCCTATGGCCTTGCTGCGGGTGTATGGACGCAAAATATCAAAACGGGTCATCAAGTAGCAAATAAATTAAAAGCAGGAACAGTGTGGATTAATGATTATAACTTAGAAAATGCAGCTACACCATTTGGTGGATATAAACAATCTGGTATTGGCCGCGAATTAGGTTCATATGCGCTTGATAATTATACAGAAGTGAAAAGTGTTTGGGTAAATATAAAGTAATAGGGCGTTTTACTGATAAAAATTGAGGGATGAAATAATGAAAGATGCGGACAACTAGAAAGTTTGATAATAGTTGTCCGTTTTTTTTATATACAAAATTGCTTTTCCAAAGAATGATAAGGGGGATTTGGATGGAGAATTTAGTAGAATGGTTAGTAGGGCAAGTGTGGGGTATCGGTTTAGTTGTTTTTGCATTAGGGGCAGGCGTATATTTCACGATTGCAACACGCTTTTTGCAAATCCGTTATTTTAAAGAGATGATTAAACTATTATTTGAAGGAAAGAGTTCAGAGACGGGAATATCATCTTTTCAGGCATTTTGTTTAGCCTTATCAGGAAGAGTTGGAATTGGTAATATTGCAGGGGTAGCGACAGCAATTGCTTTCGGCGGTCCTGGAGCTGTATTTTGGATGTGGGTAATGGCTTTGTTAGGGGCAGCGAGCGCGTTTGTAGAATCAACATTATCTCAAGTATACAAAAGTAAAGTAGGGAATGAATATCGCGGCGGTACTCCATATTTCATTGAGAAAGGTTTGAAAATGAAATGGTTTGCAGTCATTGTAGCAGTAGTTGTAACACTTTCATATGGCGTGTTATTACCAGGTATTCAATCTAGTAGTATCGCAGTTGGATTTGAAAACTCTAATGGTATTAGCAAATATATAACTGGTATATTTTTAGTCGTGTTACTAGCAGCAATTATTTTTGGTGGTGTAAAGAGAATTGCTGGCGTTTCTCAAATGCTTGTTCCATTTATGGCAATTGGTTATGTAATTGTTACATGTATCATATTAATTGCGAATGTAACGGAGATTCCAAGTATGTTTGCTTTAATTTTCTCTAGCGCATTTGGTGTAAATGAAATGTTTGGTGGAATTGTTGGTGCAGCTATTGCATGGGGCGTAAAACGCGCTGTATTTTCAAACGTTGCTGGTGTCGGAGAAGCGACGTATAGTTCGGCGGCTGCTGAAGTAACGCATCCCGCAAAACAAGGATTAGTTCAAGCGTTTTCCGTATATATCGATACAATTGTCGTATGTACAGCGACAGCTCTTATGATTTTAATAACAGGTATGTATAATGTTATACCTGAAGGGAAAACCGCCATTGTACAAAACATAGGAAATGTGGAAGCTGGTCCAATTTATACACAACAAGCAGTTGAAACTGTGATAACAGGGTTTGGTCCAATATTTATTTCAATTGCGATTTTCTTTTTTGCATTTACAACGTTACTCGCTTATTACTATATCGCTGAAACGACACTTACTTATTTAGATCGTCAACTGAAGTATGGCTGGTTAAAACCAGTTTTAAAATTTGGATTTTTAATTATGGTTTACATCGGTAGCGTTGAATCAGCGTCGCTTTTATGGAATCTTGGAGATTTAGGAATTGGTAGTATGGCATGGTTAAACTTAATCGCAATCTTACTTTTAAGTAAAACCGCATTAAAAGTGTTAAAAGATTATGAAACGCAGAAAAAAGAAGGGAAAGATCCAGTATTTAATCCTAAAAATGTGGGGATTGAAGGATTAACATTTTGGGAAGAAAGAAGTAAAGAGGTTGAAAGAAAAAGTTCTAGAGAAAAAGTTATTGTCGATGATAATTTAAAATTATAACTAAAATTAATTGAAAATTCTTAATTTAAAAGAAGGTATATTGCCTCCATTTCATCACATACTACAATAAGTATGGATAATATGACTGGAGGGAATAAGATGGAACATGAGCAACATAGTTCGATAAATGATATTCTACATCATTATAAAGAAGGTATAGGTAGTTTTACAAATCAAATTCCTGAAATCGCTGAGACATATAATGCGTTCACGCAAGCTTGTTTTCAAGAGGGTTCTTTAACAAAAAGAGAAAAACAACTTATTGCATTAGGAATTAGTTTAGCAACGCAAGATGAGTATTGTACAATTTATCATACAAAAGGTTGTCTTGATCAAGGATGTTCGGATAAAGAGATTCTAGAAGCATGTGGTGTTTCAGCAGCATTTGCTGGCGGAGCTGCGATGAGTCAAGCGGTAACTTTAGTGCAAGAGTGTTTAACAGAATTGAAAAATCAAAAGCATTGAATAAAAAAACGTTTTAAACTTTATGTTTAAAACGTTTTTTATGTGAAATTAAATTTGAGTATAAAAATTATCTAGGATGGGTTCAATTTATGGTTATACAATAATGGGAGAATTTTAAATTTAGTAGGAATGAGAAATAACAACTATTTATTTAATTTTAAGGTTTTGTAAAAAGCTTCAATTGCTTCATATAATCAATGGCTTTTGTTTTATTTTTCTGTTTAGAAACATAATGTGCCTCATTAAAATCTCTATAGTAACTGTTAACTACTTCTTCAGAAAGAGCACCGTCAGAGATAGCTCTTTTAACCGCGCAGTTTGGTTCGTTTGTATGTGAACAGTTAGAAAATTTACATCTTATAGAAATCTTTTTTATATCTTCATATCCAAATTCAAAATTCCCCTCAAGGTTTATCAAGTCAAATCCTATTTTACTAATAAGAAATCCCTCCATTTTTGAAAGAGTCTTTTAGAAACATACATACAAAGTTTATCGTTTTCAATTTGTATTTACTTTAATATTCTATATCTTCATAAATAGATTTTTCTACATCAGGAAGAACTGTGTATATACTCTTACCGATTAAAGCTTCTAATTCTTTCTTAATCGCATAAAACCCTTTCCAATGTAAAGATGTATGAGATGTTGTACCATGACGCAAACCAACAGAAATTAATCTTCTTTCCAGCGTAGTAAAGCCATCCGCATCAGCAAGAGCGTCACAAAGAGTAATTACTTTATTGTATAAGTCGTAGTTACAATGTTCATTTAATATTTCAACTAACCGGCTTCTCATATGGTCAGGAACGAGACTCCATTCCGCTGCGATATCTATATGTTCATTTTTGCATGGGAATGAGTGTGTCACACAAATAACAGCGTTTCCTGTATACCCTAAATCATTCATATACATATAACCATCATAGGAATGAATGACCGATTTGGTAAAACCTTTGTATCTTCCGATATCATGCAAAAGGGCAGCGTTATATGCTATGTCAGCATCTAGCTTGTACCCTTTTTTTATAAGTTCTATAATTATGTTTTCAGTTGCATGAGCAACATGTAGTGAATGTTCAAACCAAGGGCCCGGGTTTTGTTCATATGCCCATTCGAGTAATTCTTTTGCGTACGTTCTATCTAATATATATTTCATATCGTTATCCTTTCACAAAAAATCATATCTTAACTATAAATTCCTCTTATTATTTCATTATTCCTTCTTTAAAAATTGTTACAATGAAACAAAAGGGGGAAAAGTAATGCGGAATTTAGTAATTGAAGAAATTAAGAAACTAGAAAATGATATAGAAGAACTTTCGAAACTTTTGAAAATGGTTGTAAATGATGGGGCATCAATTGGTTTTTTGCCTCCACTGGAACAAAAAGATGCAACAAAGTATTGGCAAACAGTATTAGCGCCAGAAGTGATATTGTATGTGGCTAAAATAAACAACGAAGTAGCAGGGAGTATTCAATTACAATTAGTTACTAAGCCTAACGGAATTCATAGAGCCGAGATTTGCAAATTAATGACTCATCCAAATTTTAGACGAAACGGTATTGGACGATCGCTTATGCAAAAAGTAGAGGAACGAGCAAAGCAAGAAAACAGGTCTCTTTTAGTATTAGATACAAGAGAAGGAGATCCTTCCAATAAATTGTACAAATCACTAGACTACCAAGAAGTTGGAACAATACCAGGGTATGCAATTTCTACGAATGGAAAGTTAGATGCTACGGTTCTTTATTATAAAAACATTTAAGTTATAATCAAACGGGGAGAGTGCTTAATTATTAGTAAGTGAATAATAAACGACTATTTTTAACACCGTCTATATTTTTCTGGCGGTGTTAAAATAGTTAATTATAATCTAATTAACGCACTAAATGAATTTGAGAAAGTTTTTAGAGGGTTCTTTTAGTAATGATTCTCGTCTTATAATAAATGTAGAGAAGATGACTAGCCAACTATAGTTATTTTCGCTTTATTATGGGAAGGGGATGAAAGAATGAAAAAGAATAGTTTACAAAAGATGAAGAAAGTTATTTTAAGTGGTGGCGTATTACTTACGGGATTATTAACATTTGGATTTTCAGAAAAGGCTTCAGCTCATGGATATGTAGAATCACCAGCGAGCCGATCTTATTTATGTAAGCAAGGGGTAAATGTAAATTGTGGACCGATTCAATATGAACCTCAAAGCGTAGAAGGAATAGGTGGATTCCCGCAACTAGGACCTTCTGATGGACAAATTGCAGGGGCTGGTCATTTTCCCGCTTTAGATGTTCAAACTGTAGATAGGTGGAAGAAAGTTACGTTAAATGGCGGGACGAATACATTCAAGTGGAAACTAACGGCTCCTCATAGTACGAAAGAGTGGAAATACTATATTACGAAAAAAGGTTGGAATCCCAATAAACCTTTGACGCGATCAGATTTAGATTTAGTGCCATTCTATGTGAAAAATGACGGTGGAGCTAGACCAGGGACAACAGTAATGCACGAAGCGAATGTACCAACTGACCGTAGTGGATACCATCTTATTTTAGCTGTTTGGGAAATTGCAGACACTGGAAATGCGTTTTATCAAGTTATAGATGTAAACCTTTTGAATAATGGCTTATCCTCAAATTTCGCTTTTAACAATGTAGTGCAAGCTCCTACATTATTTTAATTGAAACATACATTTCGATCATCTAATTCATTTTAGATGATTTTTTTTATGAAAATGATGAAAAATATAGAAGAAAGTGCAATTATTTATAAAAAAATATGCTTTAAATATTGTCATATTTGCTTCTTTAAGATATCCTTTTCATGAAGAGGTGGAAAACATGGAAAAAGTACTAGTTTTCGGGCATAAAAACCCAGATACAGATGCAATTTGTTCTGCAATTGCTTATGCAGAATTGAAAAAAGAATTAGGAATGAATGCTGAGCCTGTACGTTTAGGCGAAATCAGCGGTGAAACTCAATTTGCGTTAGACTATTTTAAAGTAGAAGGACCGCGTTTTGTTGAGACAGTAGCAAGCGAAGTGGACAACGTTATTTTAGTTGACCATAACGAGCGTCAACAAAGTGCTAACGATATCGAATCAGTTCGTGTGTTAGAAGTTATTGACCATCACCGTATTGCTAACTTTGAAACAAGCGATCCTATATACTATCGTTGTGAGCCAGTTGGCTGTACAGCTACAATCTTAAACAAAATGTACAAAGAAAATGGCGTAACAATTCGTAAAGAAGTTGCAGGTTTAATGTTATCTGCAATCATTTCAGATTCTTTACTATTCAAATCTCCAACTTGCACAGAACAAGATGTAGCAGCTGCTCGTGAATTAGCGGAAATCGCTGGTGTAGATGCAGATAACTACGGCTTAGAAATGTTAAAAGCTGGTGCTGACTTAAGCGGAAAAACAATGGAGCAATTAATTTCTCTTGATGCTAAAGAATTCCAAATGGGTAATGCGAAAGTTGAAATCGCACAAGTAAACGCTGTTGATACAAACGACGTTCTTGTACACCAAGCGGAACTTGAAAAAGTAATTTCTGCAGTAGTAGAAGAAAAAGGTTTAGACCTATTCTTATTCGTTGTAACTGATATCTTAACTAACGATTCTGTCGGTCTTGCGATCGGTAAAGCAGCAAACGTTGTTGAGAAAGCATACAACGTATCACTAGAAAACAATACAGCTACTTTAAAAGGTGTTGTATCTCGTAAAAAACAAATCGTACCAGTATTAACAGAAGCATTCCAAGCTTAATCGTATTGCGTACAGATGAACAGTAAGGACAAGTAGTCAGATTGGCTACTTGTCCTTTTTTATTTATAATAAGCAGAAATTTTTAACTTTTAAACAGTCGCATTGTGTATGCTTAATGATATGGAAGTATTGAAAAGTAAATTACAGGGGCTTTTTGAAAAAATATTGCATCTGTTTCAAAATTAGAGAGCTGGATTTCGGAGGAACTGCGTTTAAACGCTGAAATACAGATGTTGCGTTTAACTTTTTAGAAGAAAGGATATAAAGTTTTGATTAACGAATTAAAATAAGGATAGCGTTAGCTATCCTTATAATCGTTTATTCGTAAGATTTTTTCTTGTTTATATAAAATGTGATTATCGTAGTAATGAAGAAAATAGGTATCGCATACACTTGCCCAACAAATAACTTCCAGCCGACATAATTATAGCCTTCAGATGCTGGGATGATAACGGAAATAACGCAAACGATAAAATAGACTAATAGTGCAGGGATAATATTTTTCATTTTTATGAACCTCCCTTATTGTTTTATTAATACATACTTGTATTATAATTTAGTTTCATTATTTTGAAGAAAAAATGAAAAATTTTTTATGGTATTATAATATTTGCAATGAGAGTAATCTATAGTACGCATATGGTAAAATGTGTAATTTTAACTTTCAGAATTATTATATAGTATTTCGAGAAAAAAATGTACAAAATAACGAATTTTATTTACCAAAGTAAAGGGAGTAGAAATATATATGAAAAGGCTATGTATAATTCCATGCGGAAAAAAGAAAATTTGGGATAAACATTCAGACTACGGACCGATGGAAGCAAAAGATGTATATATTAGTCCGTTCGGAAAAGCATGTCAGGCGTACGCAACTATGTTTTTCGAAAACTGGGTTATATTATCAGCGAAACATGGATTTTTAAGACCAAGTGATATTGTATTAGAAAACTATGATCTTGCATTTGATTCAAAAAGCGATGAGGTAATAAGTATAGAGCAATTACAAAAACAGATGGTAGATAAAAGTTTACTACAGTTTGACGAAATCGTCTTACTAGCAGGGAAGAAGCATAAAAAAGTAGTGACAAAGTTATATCCAGAAGAAATGATTACATATCCGCTAGAGGGGTGTAAAGGAATTGGGTATATGTTGCAGAGGTTGAAAGAAGCTGTGAAGGAAGGGGAGGAAATATAGGTGTAGTTTCAGTGATTTTAAACTCTATTTATTTAGGGAGCTGAAAAGTAAAATAGAGTTTTTAGGCATCGCCGAAAGGGTGATGCTTTTTTGTTCGTGTCGTCATTCATGTAAAAGTAATTTAGAGAATAAATCATTCGATTTATGAAGCGATAGCTTTTTTATATCGAAAACAAATTGCGTCACTTTTAGAAAATATAGGACGTATGGGCACAGTTAAGATTGTAAGTGGGAATAGCAATAAGACAAGTTTTGAATAAGATATTAAGAAAGGAGATGTTGATGAATAATGGCTAGATATAGTTTGCACGGAGGACACAATAGTATTGTTCAAGGTGCTAATTTCGGGAATCGGAAAGAACACGTTCTAGATAGGCAAGTTAAAGATGCCGTGGCGGCTAAGTTAAGAGCCCTAGGACACACGGTTTATGACGATACGGACGAGGTAGGGGCAACTCAATCACAAAATTTAAATAATATCATTCGGAATAGCAATTCCCATGCTGTGGATTTAGTTATTTCTTTTCATCTTAATGCAAGTGATGGAAATGGACAGGGTGTTGAGGTTTTATATTATGATCAGAAAGATTTGGCGGCTAAAATCTCAGCTCAACTAGCAAAAGATATTGGATGGCGTGATCGAGGTGCGAAACAACGTACAGATTTAGCAGTATTAAATGGAACGAAGGCACCGGCTATTCTTATTGAATTAGGGTTTATTGATAATGAATCCGACATGGCAAAATGGAATGTTGATAAAATCGCTAATTCTATTGTATTTGCTCTTACAGGACAAACTGGAGGAGGTGCAGCGAATTTGCTCAAAGTAAAAACTGGTGGTGTAGCATTTAGTAATTTACAAGCTTTGGCTCAAGCTATGGTTGATGCGGGTATTGATGGACAAATTGTCGTTCAAAAAGATGGCATTGGTTATGCTATAACGAATGGCTATCCGTCCGGGAATATCGATAAATTTACAGCTTGGTTAGATGCACGTAAATGGTACTATGAGTACGTGAGATAAAACGAAAATTGGTTTGATTAAAAACTAAAAATTGTCTTATTTTTAGTTAACAAGTATATTAAGTAACTATAAAAATATGGACAATTTATATGTAAATTAGTACACAAAACCACCTGTCAGAAAGGTGGTTTTATTTATCAAGCTATTTGTGGGCGGTAAAATTCTCACCTCAAAATTCGGATGAAGCTAAGAAATTAGGTGGGAATTACACTGCTCGTAGACTCCTACTAATTATCGTTTCACTTTATATAGTTTAGAGTTTTGTAAATCTTTACTTATTAAACCCGTAATAATATTTTGTTTTCTCAATACATAAGCCGAATTTTAAATTATTACCCAATAATATAATACCTCTCATACTATTTATTAGTTGATAATAACAAAAAAACAAGCTTTGAATATAATAATGAAAAAGGAGATGTTAAATAATGGGTTATATTGTAGATATTTCGAAATGGAATGGCGACATTAACTGGGATATCGCAGCACCACAATTAGATTTCGTAATTGTACGTGTGCAAGATGGTTCAAACTATGTAGATCCTTTATATAAAAATTATGTACAAGCAATGAAAGCAAGGAATATTCCGTTTGGTAATTATGCGTTCTGTCGTTTCGTTTCAGTAGAGGATGCACGGATAGAAGCAAGAGACTTTTGGAACCGTGGTGATAAAAATGCAACAGTTTGGGTAGCTGACGTAGAAGTAAGAACAATGAACGATATGAGAGCGGGTGCACAAGCTTTTATTGATGAATTACGCAGATTAGGAGCTAAGAAAGTCGGTTTATATATTGCTCATCATATGTATGCTCCATTTGGAATGGCAAATGTCAATTGTGATTTTGTATGGATTCCTCGTTATGGTGGTAACAAACCGGCGTATCCATGTGATATTTGGCAATACACAGAGACAGGCAATGTGGCTGGTATCGGCAAGTGTGATTTAAATAAGCTGATTGGAAATAAGCCGTTAGCTTGGTTTACAAATCAAATTGTTGAGCCGATAAAAAAACAAGAAGGGGTTGGAATTATAGTGAATAAATATAACAAAGTAGTTACTTATGAATTTGGTGTAAATTTAATTTCTGACATGATTCAAATGATGGATAAGCTTGGATATACTTCTAAAATAATATCTCGTGGAGATAACCAAGGGCTTGTGTATTTCGAAACAGATTATCGTCAAGGGAACGAACTGGACAAAGCAACTGCTTGGTTAGATATGAAAGGAATTAAATATTTTTATACAAAAGAGTAGTTTGCTAAATAAAAATAAGAGCCGTCATGTGACGGTTTTTATTTTTATTTAATCTTTTAACTCTACTTATAATATGGAGAAAATAGACTAATAAACAAGCCTTTGTATACTTTCAAACATAGAATATGATGAATTCTATCAAGGAGGAAGCATATTTATGAGAAATACTTGTCATTGTGGACATTTTCAAGATTGTAATAAATTTTGGGATGATTTAATGTTTGGGAGATGTAGATGTAAGCGCAATGATTTTCACGAGTGTTGTTGCAAAGAGAAACCGAAGTGTGAGTGTGAAAAATGTCATTGTAAAACAAAAGCGAAATGCCATTGTAGGCATGAAGAGGAAGGGTATTAATAATAAAAAAGAGTACGATGCGTACTCTTTTTTGGGGTGATTATATTCCATCTTGAACAGATTTCTTTACAATTACCCATGTGTCTTTCTTTTTAACCGTTATAGCTACATTAGTTCCATTAGATTCCTTATAAAAGATATATCCATTGTTTGAGTTTACATATGTAACTGGTTCACCTATGCAATCTCGCGAACAGGATTTGTTGACTAGTTCAATTAAGGATAGTTCACTTGGATCGGTTTTACTGGCTTCTATAACAGCATCAAGGCTTGTTTTTCGATAACCTTGCAAGTTTATATGAAAAAGCTGCTCTATTTCTCCTGTAATGCTAGTGTTCATTACTTCTACTGAATTCTTTTTTTCTTGAAGAAAGCCGTTTTCATAAAGTAATTTTGTATAGCCAATCCATGCTATTAACACTAGCATGAAAAACATACCCGTCATTTTAAGTATTCGAAGTCGTTTGCTTATAATTGTTTCTGAGTATTTCATTCACTCTAATCCTCCAATGTTTTTAATTTAAAATATGCTTGGATACAGACTTTTAGAAGAGTATGAAAGTTAATGAATTTTCAATAAAAAAGAAAACATCCAGAGTTAGATGCTTTCTTTTTTGTATTTTTGGCTATCTGTTAGTTACTTGTTTCATAAGTGGTCTTATTTCTTTAACTGGTGGTTTCTTATCATAGGCATCAACGTAAGAAAAGTAGTAGTTTAAGTTTCTTAGAAGACCTTTTCCTATTTTTGCACTTAAGAAAGGAAATACTTGTCCAGTATAATCATCGAGAGATTTACAGTAATATTTTTCATCTAAATATATACTGTATTTACATGTTAGTTCTACTAAAGGATTCCCTTCATCATCAAATACTTCTTTAGAATCAATAATATCTATTAGTGCAAATTTTTCATTTAAGTAAACTTTCTTTTTTTTCTCGTGTTTATTTGTAAGTATAAAAACTAGACCAATCGCGTTAATCAAACTATTTCCTCCTATAAAAAACGGATATTAATAAAATATATCGATATAAGCTAAATGTAAAGAGGAGAGGTGAAATATCATGGAGAGAAAACTAAATAAGCCGATTTATGTTGGGAAATCGACTTATTTTTATCAAGTATTACTTAGTAGTAATACCTACTCTGATTAAAGTTTCACTTTATTGAAATACTTGCGGGAATTGTTTTACGATTGCGTTTGTTATCATGTCGGCCATTTCTAATGCTTCTTTTTCAATTTTATCGTAAAGTTCTACTCCTGCTTCATAATCTTTATTTAGGAAGGCAAGTGCTTCTGCTTTCGTTAGTGCTAAATGTTCATAAAACATTTTTCTAAATTCTTCTTTATCTATATATGGGTTGATACTGTTAAGAAATTCAATAATTGCGTCACCATTAGCGTACCATTTTTTCTCTATAGCGGCCGCTGCATTTTGATTACCAGCTTTTGCGGCTTTAACAAGATCCGCTGCAATTACTAAGTGATCTTTAATTAATGCACTATATTTTTTCACTGCATCTTCACCGTAAAATGGTTCAAGTGATAGTCCCATATGTGTTGCGTTTTGTAAAAGTCGCCCAACAGTAACGTTAACATCTGGTAAATTAAATACTATACTTACAATAGCCAATCTCGTCCAAGCGACGTGTTGTTCCCATAAAGAACGCATATACCCTTTTAAAAAATTCTCATTTTTACTAATTCGGTAGTTCCGTACGGATAAATCATAGTTTACATAAGGGTTATGGTAGGGGGAGTAATACGATTGCCAATAAGAATACATAAATAGTAACACTCCTTTGAACATGTATAACTCAAAGTATGATAAACATTTATTTTTAGTTACGTGTCCTAGATTATTTTTAGGGAATTTGAAATGGAGAAATTAGGTGAATGATGTTGTGGTATATATGAATAAAGTGAATATAAAGTAAAATAGGGTCTGCAAGGGAAGTTGCAGACCCTCAAAAGGGTATTGCCGAGATGTCGGACTCGACTACGTAATGTTATCATAAAATTCTTTTGAAAAAACCTGGTAAATGTGTCCAAATGAAATTGGTACCTTAATACAGTCAAAGGGACCTGCTTCCCGCGGCAGGTCCCAATAACTAGATAATGTCGATGAGCAAAAACTCATCTGGAGTACTTTTATAGTAACAAGTAAAATGACTTTTGTGTATTGAGAAAGAAGAATTGCATAATTATATGTGAACAATTTAAATCCCAACAATTTATGATTATCATTAATTGTTGGGATTTAAATATGGTTATAAAATGGAGAAAAGAAGTGGAAGTGAGATTGAGGTGCACAGAAGTATGTAATCATGAAAAAGACCTGCTAATATAAGCAGGTCAACTTAAGGGGTTTATCCAACAGATTATTATATATGTTAACAATTCAATTGTAGTAAGTTTATACGTTTAATATTGAGAAAACTTCTGTGAATAATATATTTTTTGTGCATATATTAACGTCTAAAAAGTTGAGAAAGAAAATTAAAAAGCTTTTTATAAGAGAATAATGCCTGATACTTATAGTATGATTCATATTTCCACGCATCATTATTAGAGAATTGGGGCTTTTGTGTTTTCGTTTTTGCCTTGATGGAACTCATATTACGATGATTCATATAGTAACCTCCTGAATTTATATGTATACGATTAGTAGTATTCAAGAAAGGGAAATAAAATGAACATTTAAATTGAAAATCTTTCTTCTTGTGTACTGGATTTACGTTATAAATGCTGTAAAACATATAAAATAATGATGCTAATTCATATTAAATAAGTGAAGAAACATAGAATAATGAAAAAACAATAAGCATCTAATCATCCCTTTCAAGTCGCATAAGTGATTGATATAATAGAAGTAGATGAAAGATAAAGAAAAGCAGGTGACTCTTTTTTGTTTACTAAAGCACAAGAACTTTTAGCGTCCTACTTTGGTTATTCTTCGTTTCGAAGAGGACAAGATGAAACAATTAAAAATGTACTAGATGGGAAAGATACGGTTTGTATTATGCCAACCGGTGGCGGTAAGTCGATTTGTTATCAAATTCCGGCATTAGTATTTGAAGGAACGACGTTGGTTATATCGCCTCTAATATCACTTATGAAGGATCAAGTAGATACATTGGTACAGAATGGCATTTCAGCTACATATATTAATAGTTCTATATCTATTGCAGAAGCAAATCAGCGAATTCAATTAGCGAAACAAGGACATTACAAGTTACTTTATGTGGCGCCTGAGCGTCTTGATTCGATGGAGTTTGTTGACCAACTTATCGATATGAAAATCCCTATGATTGCGATTGATGAAGCACACTGTATTTCACAGTGGGGACATGATTTCCGTCCAAGTTATTTACATATACATCGCATATTAGATTATCTTCCAGAAAAGCCGCTCGTATTAGCATTAACAGCAACAGCAACACCGCAAGTACGTGATGATATTTGTAATACACTTGAAATTAATCAAGAAAATACAATTATGACAACGTTTGAGCGTGAAAACTTATCGTTTTCTGTTATTAAAGGGCAAGATCGAAATGCATATTTGGCGGATTATATTCGTCAAAATCAAAAGGAATCTGGGATTATATATGCAGCTACTAGAAAAGTAGTCGATCAGTTATATGAAGATTTAATGAAGGCAGGAGTTTCTGTATCAAAATATCACGCTGGTATGAGTGATATTGATCGAAATGAGCAACAAGAACTCTTTTTACGAGATGAAGTAAGTGTAATGGTAGCAACATCTGCATTCGGGATGGGTATTGATAAATCGAATATTCGTTACGTAATTCATTATCAGCTTCCAAAAAATATGGAAAGTTACTATCAAGAAGCAGGACGTGCTGGTCGTGACGGATTAGATAGTACATGTATATTGTTATATTCTTCTCAAGATGTACAAGTACAGCGTTTTTTAATTGATCAATCAACTGGAGAATCACGTTTTTCAAATGAACTTGAAAAATTGCAAAATATGACCGATTACTGTCATACAGAACAATGTTTACAATCATTCATTTTGCAATACTTTGGAGAAGAACCGAAAGAAGATTGTGGACGCTGTGGTAATTGTACAGACAATCGCGAGAGCATCGATGTGACAAGAGAATCACAAATGGTTTTATCATGCATGATTAGAACGAACCAACGCTTTGGAAAGCAAATGATAGCGCAAGTATTAACTGGGTCGAAGAATAAGAAAGTTATTGAATTTAATTTTCATACTTTACCAACGTATGGGCTTTTATCGAACCGTAGTGTAAAAGAGGTCAGTGAGTTTATTGAGTTTTTAATTTCAGACGAGTTAATTGCAGTTGAACATGGCACTTATCCGACGTTAAAAGTAACTGAAAAAGGGAAAGAAGTATTACTTGGTAAAGAGAATGTTTTACGAAAAGAACGAGTAGAGACAAGACAAATTGTTCAAGACCATCCTTTATTTGAAGTGCTTCGTGAAGTACGTAAAGAAATTGCACAAGGAGAAGGTGTACCGCCATTCGTTATTTTCTCTGACCAAACATTAAAAGATATGTGTGTGAAAATGCCGCAAAGTGATTCCGAATTGTTGGCGGTAAAAGGTATCGGAGAACACAAACTTGTGAAATATGGCTCGCACTTCTTACAAGCAGTTCAGCATTTTATTAAGGAAAATCCAAATTATGGTGAAACGATTAAGACAGAAGTAGTTTCAGAGCGTAAAAAGTCAGGAAAAGCGTCCGCAAATTCTCATTTAGAAACGTATGAAATGTATAAACAAGGTATTGATTTGAATGAGATTGCAAAAGAACGTAACTTATCAAGACAAACAATCGAAAACCATTTAATTCGCTGCTATGAGGATGGAATGGAAGTAGATTGGCAAAGCTTTGTTCCAGCAGAGTATGAATCTCTTATTGAAACTGCCGTTCAAAATGCAGATGGTGGTCTGAAATCTATTAAAGAACAGCTTCCGAATGAAGTGAGTTACTTTATGATTCGTGCTTATTTACAAATAAGAAAGTAGAGGCATATAAAGGGGATAAGAATTTATGTATCATGTTTTCGTTTATGGAACGTTAAGAAGAGGACAAACGAATGCTCATTATATGCTAGGTGCAACATGCATCGCAGACAGAGCTTGGACATATGGAAAATTATTTGATACGAACGAAGGATATCCGGCCATGACTTATTCGATTGAAGAACAGGTGTATGGAGAAATTTATGTAGTAAATGATGAGATATTGTGTAAGTTAGATGAACTAGAAGAATATAAAGGCAATGCGGAGACTGATTTATATAATCGAATCACGCAAACAGTATATGTTGCTTATAGGGAAATTGAGGCATATGTGTATATCGCTCAGGATAAAAAGATGTTAAAGAAAGTGATAGACTCTGGAGATTGGCTTATGTATCAAAAAATATAATAAGGTAGTTTTAAAAATTGGAAAGCAGATAATGACGAATTCATTATCTGCTTTTTATTGTGTGAATAATTGTCGTTCTCTTTTTATTCTTATAGTTCTTAGTACGATTCCAATTCCGAGAAATAAAACAGTAGCAGCGACCCCGCTAGTAGGATTTAACCAAAAATCACTACTGTTTGTAAGAGTAATAATCCCTGTTATTGTAACTAAAACAGTAGGAACAGCATCCTCGATTGCATGCATGATAACACATGGCCAGACGGATTTTGTAAGTCTATATATTTCAACATACATAATTGACCAACAAACCATAAGGATACAGCCAGATAGAAGCATATTTAATCTTGAGATAGATTCAAAATATTCATTTGAAGAACCTCCTTTACTTTTATTTATCCTACTATTTGTGGGCAGTAAAACGCCCATTGATTAAAGTCTTTAATTTTTACAATATTTGTTAATAGATAAATTAAATAGGAGACAAATAGAAAGTAGTATCTTTTGTATGCATCACTATACTATATGTGTATTTGTGTGATTTAGATGTTGCATATTCTTTTTAAATTAGAAAGATGAAAAATAAGTTTTTTCGGAAAATTTAAACGGAAACTATTGACTTTATAATTGGGTTTTTAATACAATGATACTTCGACTGAAAAATTAGAACGGACAGGAGGGAATCGTCGAAATGAGCAACATATTTGAAGGTGAGTTACAAAAAATGAAGGATACTTTACATACGATGGATGAGCAATTGGATAAGCTTGAAAAAACCCCGGTTTATTATGGAGAAGATTTTAAAGAGCAAATTCTTGAAAGTATGAGGGAGTCTAATAGACAAAACTTACGTATTGGTGTGCAAGAGCCGTACTTTGGAAGGTTAGATTTTCAGGAAGATGGAAAAGAAGAAGTTATGCCGATTTATATCGGAAAAGTAGGGGTTTCGGATATGGACACGATGAAGCCAATCATTATTGATTGGCGGGCGCCTGTCGCAAGTATGTTTTATTCATTTACCGGTGGAGAAGAATTAGCATTTTATCAATCACCAGATGGGTTAGTAGAAGGTGATGTGTATTTAAAACGAAACATTTCCATTCGAAAAAGAGAACTTGAACGTGTTGTTGATACATATGTAAAAGGAAATGAAGATGTATCGCATGCCGATGATTTTCTTCTATATCGATTAGGTGAGAATAAAGATAATAAGCTAAAGGATATTGTTTCAACGATTCAATCGGAACAAAATGATATTATTCGAGCGGAAAGAAATTTACCATTACTTATTCAAGGGGTTGCAGGGAGTGGAAAGACAACAATTGCTTTACATCGCCTTGCTTTTTTAATTTATGAACATCGTGAACAACTAGAAGCAGAAAGAATGATCGTATTTGCGCCGAATAGTCTGTTTTTAGACTACATTTCGAGTGTACTTCCTGAATTAGGTGTAGGGAATATTAGTCAAACAACGTTTCTGGATTGGGCATTACGTACGTTAGATGATTCAGTGAAACTAAAGCAGACAGAAGAAAAATTGAAAGAAGCATTTTCAATTAATCGTGATCAAAAGAAGGTAATGCTAGGTAAATTAAAGGGTACGTTGGAATTTAAGAAGTTTATTGAAGAGAGAATGATCCAATTTGAAAATGAGTTAGTTCCGACAAAAGATTTTGAGGCGTGGGATAGAGCGATTATTCCAGTAGAAGATATTAAAAAATGGATGCAAGTTGAATATAAACATTATCCTTTACAGAAAAGAAGAGAACGATTAGTAGGACGAATGAAGCGCTGGATTGAAATTGAACTTAAAAAATTCGGGGAAACAAACGAGAAAAAATTACTTAAAAAAGAAGCGACTAAGAGACTGAACGCATATATGAAGTTTTGGCCGAAAATGAGTGCTCTTTCACTGTATAGTTCAATAGTAAAAAGTAAAGAAATACTCGAGGTATTACCTGAAGAACTTGTTAAAGAAACAGAAAAGAGTTGTCGTAAAAAAGAAGTGTATGTAGAAGATTTACCAGCTTTAATATACATACATCATCGTATAACAGGGATTGAAATCGGGCAGAAGTTTCATCACGTTGTTATTGATGAAGCGCAAGATTTTTCGCCTTTCCAAGTTTATGTATTAAAAGAAATTACATTAGGTAATTCTTTCACTATATTAGGTGATTTATCGCAAGCGATTTATGATTACCAAGGAATTGAAGATTGGAATGCTTTTAAGGAAGTATTCCAAGAAACCGGTTATTATGAATTGACAAGAAGTTATCGTTCTACAAAAGAAATTATTGAATTTGCAAATGAAATAATTAAAAATGCAGAAATCCCAGTAGGACTCACAACACCAGTCTTCCGCAGTGGAGAAGATGTGAAAGTAATTCATACAGAAAATCAATTTACTGAAATTGTGAAGACGGTAAAACATTTGCAAAATGCAGATGTGAAAACAATTGCGGTAATCGGAAGAACAGAAGATGAATGCCGTGATATATATGTGAAATTAACAAATGCAGGATTAACGGTAAACGTAATTGAAGCAAACCAAAGTAAATATGAAGGTGGTATATCAGTAGTACCTGTCTATTTAGCGAAAGGTTTAGAATTTGATGCGGTGCTTTTAATTGATGTGGATGAGGAACATTACAAAAACACAAAGCATGATGCAAAATTACTATATGTCGGATGTACGAGATCACTTCATGACTTATGGATTTTCTATAGTGGAGAAGCGTCACCTTTAATTAAAGGATTAAAATAAAGTGAAACTATAATCAGTGGGGATTTTTACTGCAAGCTAATGTGAGATAAATATAAAAAGAGGATTTCTATTACTGTCTACTTAACAGGGAGATGACTATGAAGATCCTCTTTTTATATTGAAATTAGTGTTCGATTTTAAACGAATAAAGCCATTAATATTAAATTTTGATAGCTATCATCCAATTTTACACCCTTTGCTTTTCTACCCTCTTCAAAGAAGCCTAGATTCTTATATAACTGGATTGCACCTAGATTATCTTCCATTACCTCAAGACAAACTTTTTCAATCTTACTGTTATTTTTAGCCCAATTGATTAACGTTTCTAGAAGAGCTCTTCCAATACCATAATTTCGATATTCAGGTAGTATGGTCATCGCAAAAGCCCCTTGATGACTAATTTTTTCTTTGTTTCCGTTCTTAAAATCTATTGCACCGACTAACTTACCATCAACTTCAGCAATAAACTGTACATAATTTGGATTTTCAAGATAAGCTTTTAACGTTTTTTGAATAGCATCGATACGCACCTTTTTTACATCCTCAACCGTACTTAGCATGTATGGAGCGTTTATTAAAGCTTTTGAAGCAGAATCTAGTATTCTTTCTGCATCATGTTCTTTAGCTTCTCTAATTATTACTGTTTTTCCATCCTTAGATTTATAAGTAAAAACATTAGTTGATAAGATACTACACACACCCTTTCGGAATATAATTAGTTGAATTTTTTAACTATCGTACGATTATTAAGTAAGAAAAAGTCATATCACCTTTTGCTGCAATCGCTCTGCTTCAACTTAATGACGATTATTTCAAATGTTTTTAATTTTCACAATGATTTATTCCGTTATATAGCCCGATTGTTGAATAACATGACTGGCGTTTTTTAAACAACTTTATTATCTCTGTACACGATGAATTAACGACTTGAGCTGTTGTGTAAATAATATACAATGACCTTTTCTAATTCCTTAGTTTGTTCTTTTTCCCGTACACGAACGGCATCTACTGGAGTTTGTGTATGTTTTAACCAATCTAGAATAAGGTGTAGTTGTTCTTGTATTTGCCCAATGTTTTGCTCCTTTATGTTCTTATTCTGAATTCTATTAATTAATTGCAGCATATAGGGAAGTTTTTCTATACATTCGCTTAAATCTCCGCAATAACCTGAAGGGAATTCATTTGTACCAAATTCTAAAGTATTGATGTAATTAGAAACTAGGTATATCATGGCTTTTTGTTCGGTATCACCACCTAATTCAATCGCTTTTCGAAGGAATTTTTCTAAATCGTCTTCTTTATTGCTAGAGTCCATATAAATTCCTATCCATCTAAAAGGTCTTGAATCAAATGGGTTGTTTTCTGTCCATCTATATAGAATGTCAATTAGAAAACTATTTAGTGAGAAAGTTAAGATCCCATCTTTTTCGTTTAATGCATCTAAAATAGTAAACAGCGAAATGGCAAACTCTTCTTGATCTTTTGATTCCCATTTCTTTGCATTTGAAATAAATGTCTCTAAATGTTTAAAAGCTAATTTTCGAAGTCCCGCTTCGCGATGCTGACAGTAACAAATAAAATCATGCCAATGCTCATTTTTATTCATATGTATAATAATAGTTTGTAATGCAGTGAGAGGTTTATCCATTATAAGTCCCCAATCTATTAAGCACGTGTTGAAAATTTAGTGTTATTATATCATTACATAAATTAAAAAGGGAGAGTCACTATGATTACAAAAGTAATTACGAAAAGTAATTGGGAAATCGCAAAAACAACTGGAGAAATTAATGAAGAATCACTTATAAAAGAGGGATTTATCCATTGTTCATTATTAGATCAAGCTTTAAAAGTTGCAGAAAAATATTTCAAGCATGAAGAAGATGTTTTATTACTTACAATTGATCCAGCTCTATTAAAAGCAGAAGTAAAATATGAACTTGCTTCTAACGGTCAAGAATATCCGCATGTTTACGGAGTAATTAATGTTGAGGCGATTGTAGAGGTTGTTCAATTTTCTAAAGAAAAAGGGGAATTTATATTACTTAAATCAGTTCGACTTTAGTAATAGGTGATGGAGTTCGCTATAATCGCTATATATAGCTAATGAATCCTATTGATAAACGAGGGTTTTTTGTTTATCAGTAGGATTTTGAATTTTATTCGAACGGACTTAAAAAGAGCACATTTGAATTGTGCTCTTTAAGAGAAAAGTGAATTAGGGTTTTTTACTTCTAGATAATGTATGAGTGATTCATCATAATGTGACGATGAATCACAAAAGAGCAGTTAGAGTGGGAAGAATTTAAGATGGTCACGGGATCCAATCGATAGGTAATGTAGAGGTTCTAACAGGACTCATTATAGACTTTGAAGATGAAACGTAAAAAAGTTATTGTTTTTATCTGAATATTGAAGGAATACAAGAGTTTTATTTATTTAATTTTTTAGAAAACATAGACTACAACATTGGTAAATGGTATAATTTCCTTGTTATTGGAATTAAAATCAAAATATTTGAAAATAAAGGATAGGGTTGGTTTTAATGGGGGATTCTGATCACAAAGAAACAAAGGCAATATTAAAGTTATGGTTTATTTATATACCACTTGCATTTGGAGAATTTGTCTTTTCGAATATCATAGGTTATTTAAAAAAATAAAGATTTTGTATTTGAAAAACAATTAACCTAATTTAATTGTTTTTTTATTTTTCTCTAATAAACCAAACAAAAATAAAGATTTTGAACAAGATGAAGTTTATGAAGGAAATAACGTTGATTAGGTGCTGAAAACAGTGTGAAATTAACAGTGCCTAAAGAATAAAACAGGAATCATTCAACTATGGTAATTTTCCGTTTTATTAGCTTCCTATAGTGAGGTGTTATGTTCACATCATATGTATACGATATTTGTAGCTTAATATAGTATTACTGGAACTGCAAAATTAGTAGTTAAGGTTGCTACCTTTTAGAGTGATATATATAACTTAGCTAAAAAAGCACAAATCATATAATTTGCGCTTTTCATTATCCGTTTTTTGGTAAAAAATTATAGTTTTTGTCACACTAATACTGTACGATACATAGTATAAAACACATACTGTATGACATATAGTAATGGAAATGAGGTGAGTGAATGGATACTTTATTAAACTCGTTAATTACTGAGTTAAGAAGAGGGACATTAACGTTAGCCGTTTTAAGTCAATTAACAACGCCGCAGTACGGATATTCACTTGTCCAGTTATTGGAGCAATCAGGAATTACAATTGATCAAAGTACTTTATATCCGCTACTTCGCCGATTAGAAAAGCAGGAATTAGTGACGAGTAGTTGGGATAAAACGGAGAGTAGACCTCGTAAGTATTATGTTTTAAGTGAATATGGATTAGAAATATTTTTGCAGTTGAAAAAAGAATGGATAAAGGATTCAAAAGAACTGTATAACTTATTAAAGGAGGAGGACGATAATGAGTCTAATTGATATCTACGTCCATGAAGTTGCAAAAAGATTACCTGAAAAAAATCGTGAAGATATTACACTTGAAATACGGTCAACAATAGAGGATATGTTACCTGATAATTATAATGAAGATGATGTAAAGAGCGTTCTTGAAAAATTGGGAAGTCCAGTTTCATTGGCTAATGGATACATGGATAGACCGATGCATTTAATTGGACCACGTTATTTTGATGTATATATGACATTATTAAAAATGATTATACCAATTGCAGTTGTTATTGCACTTATTTCAATGGCTGCAGAAAGTTTTAGTAGTTATAGTGGTGAGCAGGCAGTAGTAAATGTTATTTTAAAATTGATGGGTGAAGGAATTGCAAAAACATTTGAAGTAGGTCTCCAAGTATTTTTTTGGATTACACTTGTTTTTGCTGTTTTAGAAAGAACAGATAAAGAAAAAGACCCACAACCATTGACAACAAGTTTAAAAAAATGGACACCAGATGATTTGAAAACCATCTCGTATATCCCAAAGAAAAAAGCAATCTCGAAGTTTGAAGTTTTTGGAGGTTTAATGTGGACAGCAGTTTGGGCTACACTTTATTTTTATGCGAATCATCTTGTTGGCGTATATAACGGTACGGCAAATGGACTGAAGTTTGTCTCGCCAACTTTTAATCAAGATGTTTTATTGCAGTACTGGCCAATCGTTGTAATTATGATCGTTTTTGAAATATGTATATCCCTTTATAAATTAGTGCAGGGACAATGGACGCAAAGATTGGCGATTGGGAATGCTATTCTTCAAGTAGCTGGGACGATAGTATTCATTGTAATTGTAGTAAATCCACATGTATTTAACGCAGGGTTTATTACGTATTTGGCAAATGCATTTACTATTTCCCCAGATGAGTTTAAAACGTGGCTCATTGGGGGAGGAATTTTTTTCTACATGTTATCTGCTGCAATAAATATGTTTGATGGTTTCCGAAAAGCTAGTATTCGTATGTAGATAAAAATCGGAATTTTCGATAAAATAAAACTATTAAAAAGGTAGTGAAATAAGATGAACATGATGAAAGGAAGAAAACAATGATAAGGGAAGCAACGAAAAGAGATTTAGCATACATTTTAGATATTTATAACGATGCGATACTTTATACAACAGCTGTATATGCGTATAAACCTGTAACCCTTGAAAATAGAATAGATTGGTATGAACAAAAAAAGGCTGAAGGGTATCCAATTTTCGTATATGAATTAGATAATAAAGTAGTAGGATTTGCGACATTCGGTCCATTTAGAGCGTGGCCTGCTTATAAATATTCAGTTGAACATTCTGTGTATGTAGATAAGGCATATAGAAAAAGTGGCATTGGGTCTTCATTAATGAAAGAATTAATCAAAATTGCAAAGGAAAGAGAGTATATGACCTTAATTGCTGGAATTGATGCAGAAAATGAGAAAAGTATTGCCTTACATGAAAACTATGGATTTGTTCATGCGGGGACAATTAAGAAGGCTGGTTATAAGTTTAATAGGTGGTTAGATTTAGCTTTTTATCAATTGGAGCTTAATGGTCCTGAAAGGCCTACGGAAGAATAGATATTTGCGTTTTGCTTAGTATGTATTTTAGAAAGGTAGCATGGGAAAATTTCATGCTATCTTTTTTATTGTATGCATACATATCAAGTAACAAAAAAGGTTTTATACATTCTATATCGAAATTAAAGAATGTAATAAAACAATATAAAAAGAGGTGCGAATATGCAAACTGTCATTGAAGGAATGAAAGAAATACAATCTGGTCAAGTTGGAGTGATTGTGTCTTCTACAAAATTTGAAGATATAATTGCCTCCTATAATAATGAACTATATGTTCCTTTAGCATCAGCAGCAAAAGTGGCAATTGGATTTGCAGTAGCAAACATGGTAAAAAACAAACAAATTAGTTGGAATGATATGCTTCACCAAATTAAATTTAATTCAAAAGAAGATAGTGCACAATTATATCCACATTTGCAAGGAAGAGATACAATATCACTCAGTAAAGCTGTTGAAGTGATGATAGCGTGTCATGACAGTTATATTGCAAAGGCGATTGTATTGCACTGCGGAGGATGGGATACTATTAGAAAGCATGTTTCAACGTACTTCCCTAACATACATGTTCAAGAAAACCCTAGAGATGAACAAAATGTTGGAGAGTTAAATGAAATACATTCACTTTTAGTGCGAATTTTTCGAGGGTATAAAACTGAGCCGGAATTATGGGAACCAATAATAAATGGAATGGTAAGGCAACAAGGAGAATATGAAGGGATACCGTATTATCATATAGCTCATATGACAGGTGGATTACCTACAGCAATAATAAATATTGGTATAATAGGGGTGTTTAACGAATTCCCGGTTCTTTACGTTATTGGGGGGAAAGATTTACCTAATCGAAGTGAAAATAAAGAAATAGATGAAGCTTTTGCAGTAGTTTTAAAGTACATATACAAAGAATATAGTGAAAGCATGCTAGGAGTGAGCGATTGAAAAGAAACTTAAAGACTTTAACAATCATTATTTTAATTTTAACGATTATTGCTCTTGAAGTTGGAATCGCCCTATATGATCACAATTTGTCATTAGATACAATTTACTTTGCAGCGATCCTTATTTGTATTGTATTGCTTTTTGGCACACGTGTTTCTGAAGAGAAAGAAAGTACATCGAAACGAGGGCGAAGAAAAATAGCTGTTATATTTTGGCCATCTATTTTATTGTCTATCGCTTGTTTTGCAGTTATAAGTTACATAAGGGTAGGCTATGTCTCTGTACCAGGGATAATTGGCTTTTCATGCTTTGTTACATATGGTGGATTCGTTTTGATTAGTATTTTAAAGGGGAAAAATAAAATGTAGCTTACTAAGTTGAAAGGAAGCAATGTATATGAAACATATAGAGAACGGTACACGTATTGAAGGAGAATACATTAAAAATAAAGTCATTCAATATAATATGTCCATCTTAACAGATGAAGTAAAACAGCCGATGGAAGAAGTAAGTCTCGTAGTAAAAAATGAAGAAGGAAAAATATTTGGTGGTGTAACAGGTACGATGTATTTTTATCATCTTCATATCGACTTTTTATGGGTTGATAAATCAGTTCGTCATGACGGTTATGGTAGTCAACTGTTACATAAAATTGAAGAAATTGCGAAGGAAAAAGGGTGCAGATTAATATTGCTAGATTCATTTAGTTTTCAAGCGCCAGAATTTTATAAAAAGCACGGTTACAGGGAGTATGGTATCGTTGAAGATCATCCGAAAGGTCATAGTCAGCACTTTTTTGAAAAGAGATTATAATAATATTATGTATACTGATTGATGGGAGAAAGCATATGTACACGTATAAATTGCAACAAGAACAACCAATCTGTGCAGAAAAAATAAAGAAGCTTTATGATTCTGTCGGTTGGTGGCCAGAAAGAAAAGAAGTCGATATTGAAAAAATGTTAAAGAATAGTATAGCCATTGGAGTATGGGAAGAAAATGAATTAGTTGGATTTGCTAGAGTCGTTTCTGATGGTGTTTTTCGAGCATACATTGAAGATGTTGTCGTACATGAGAATGTAAGAAATAAAGGTATTGGAGAGAAAATGCTTACAATATTACTTCCAGAAATATCTCATATTGATATTGTTAGTCTATTTTGCGGAGAGAAGCTAATAAAGTTTTACGGTGAGCAGCAATTTCAAGCAACGAAGCAAATTGTGATGCATCGTAATCAAACAGGGAAAGAATAAGAGGTGCCAATTAAAATGAATGCAACAAGAGCGTACTGTTTATCGAAAAGAAAAGCGACAGAAGATTCTCCAGGTGGCTGGAGTGCAACATGTATGAGGCTTAATAATAAAATATTTGCGATAGTAAATCATGAAGAAGGCGAAAAAGCTGCGATTACATTGAAGTGTGATCCAGAAGTCGCATTAAGAATAAGAGAAGATTATCCAGAAACAATTATTCCAGGGTATCATATAAATAAAAAACATTGGAATACCGTTTATATTCATAAGGATATAGAGCAGGAGCAAATTAATAAAATGATTGATTGGTCGTATGATTTAGTACTACAATCATTTTCAAAGAAAAAGCAGCAGGAGTTAATGGATTAATATGTATTAGGAGTGTGTGTAATGAAAGATTCGATTAAAGATACGTATGATAAATTAGCGAGTACATATAAAGAAAATCTAGATTTCGCAAATCCATATAACAGTTATTATGAAAGACCGGCGATGATGGAGCTTATTCCAAAGGAACTAGAAGGAAAAAAGATATTAGATGCTGGATGTGCAGCTGGATGGTATACTTCTCAATTCATAGGAAGAGGAGCAAATGTTACAGCAATTGATGTAAGTCCTGAAATGGTAAAAGCAGCAAAAGAAAATATAGGAGAAGAAGCGACGTTCCTTTGTCATGATCTGCAAGAAACATTGCCATTTGAAGATAATACGTATGATGTGATTGTAAGCTCATTAACTCTTCATTATATAGAAAATTGGAATCAAGTATTTCAAGAATTTCGTCGTGTATTGAAGCCAGGTGGAGAACTTATTTATTCTATTCATCATCCTTTTATGGATTTCACAAAGTTTCCATGTGAAAATTATTTTGAAAAACAGTTATTAATAGATACTTGGGTTAAACCGAATATTACTATTGAAGTCAAGTTTTTTAGAAGATCATTACAAGACATACTAAATGAAACTACAAATTATTTTGTATTAGAAGAGATAGTGGAACCGAAGGCAATTGAAAAAATGAAAGAAGTAAGCGAAAAATCATATTATTATTTAAATATGAATCCACATTTTCTTATCATAAAAGCAATCAATAAATAGCTAGTAAAATAACTTTGTTTTACTAGCTATTTACAGTTTTACATCACATATTAGGAGACTTTAAAATGAATACGAAACGAAATAGAGTAGTATATGCACTATTTACTATAGTTGTTATTATTTTAGGTCTTAGCTCAAGAAAGTTTGCTTTTGCACTACCACATCTATTAAATGATTATTTAGGTGATGCATTATGGGCATTAATGATTTTCACTGGCTTTGGATTTTTGTTTCCTAAAACAGAGACGAAGAAGTTGGCTTTTATTAGTTTAATGTTTTGCTACGGGATTGAAGCGAGCCAATTGTATCATGCGGAATGGATAGATAGCATGCGTGCAACGACTTTGGGTGGACTCGTGTTGGGATACGGTTTTTTGTGGAGTGATTTAGTGGCTTATACAATTGGTGTTGGAGTGGGAATACTGTGTGAGGTTATTTTTCGGAAGAAATAAGAATTGTAAAAGGAGTATTTGTAAATGGAACAAGCACTGGAAATTGCAAAGTTTTGGTTTCAAAATGAACATGTCACAGCTACTGTAATGCAACCAAAAGTAGCGAAGGTTATATGCAAGAATAAAGAGTATATTTTAAAGAGAACGGGATCGATAGACCAACTTCTAGTTGAATTCGATGTTTTGGATCAACTGTATGAAAAGGGAATTAAAGTACAGAGAGTAGTAAAGACAGAAAATGATGAACAATATGTATTATATAAAGAAAAATATTATTGCTTATATGAGTATGTTGCCGGAAGTGTTTTAGAAATAAAAGATACGGATAAGCTGGAAAGGCTAGCAAGTACAATTGGAGAAGAAATAGCTAATCTGCACAAAGCATTACATTCGGTGAATAGTGATCATGAGTTAATAAAAAGAAATTTATATAAGACGGTATTTGAATGGGCTATACCAATTTTAGAAAAGAATGAGTATGTTCATCGAGAGGTAATTCAAAAGATGGAGCGAATGCACACAGATTTCAAGGAAACGGTCCATTCATTACCGAGACAAATTATTCATCGTGATATGCATCTATCAAATGTAATCTTTAAAGATGATAAACTGGAAGGGTTTATAGATTTTGAGATTTTAGAAAATAATGTAAAAATATTTGATTTATGTTATTGCTGTACAAGTATATTAAGCGAGCTATTTAGTGATGAAAGATTAAGAGGGAAATGGTTACATATCGTTAGCAAAGTCTTTGAAGGTTATTATAAACAAAATGATTTAACGAAAGAAGAACGAAAAGCCATTTGGTATGTTATGCTTTCAATTCAAATTATCTTTATTGCTTATTTTGTCCAGTTACCAGATTTATTAAAGTTAAATGAAGAAATGTTCTTCTGGATTTTTGCTAATAAGGAAGCTATTGAAGAAGTTATAGAAGGTATCGTAAAGGTATGAAAAAAATAATATTAATTGGTTCTGGTGGTTCAGGAAAATCTACATTAGCAAGGCAGTTAGGAAATAAATTAAATATTAAGGTGCATCATCTTGATGCATTATTTTGGAAACCGAATTGGGAAGGTGTTCCGAGAGAAGAACAAATAGCAGTTCAAAATAACTTAATTAAAGATGAGAAGTGGATTATTGATGGGAATTATGGCGGGACGATGGATATCAGACTGAATGCAGCTGATACAATTATCTTCCTTGATATTCATAGAACAATTTGTATTTATCGTGCGTTTAAAAGAATTGTAAAATACCGGAATAAAACAAGACCAGATATGGGCGCGAGATGTGAAGAAAGATTTGATTTGCAATTTTTTAAATGGATATGGAAATATCCTAATGCTAAACGACCTACAATTTTAAAAGGGTTAGAGCAATTGTCCGAAGAGAAAAAGGTTATTGTTTTAAAATCTCCAAATGAGGTTCGGAAATTTTTAGAGCACATATAATAATAGAATGTGACACAACAATTCTTTTTGGATCTTACCGATTAGTTTGATTAAACTAATCGTTTTTTATTATGAAAAATTTAACGCTTTTTGAAAATTGTATTTTGTAATGAGTATATGACTATAAATTCATATAAAATGAACGTTTGGAGGAATAGAAAATGACTAATGATTTAATTCAAACAATCGATTCATTAATGGTAAATATTCCAGCTGGAGAGGTAGTATTAAGAAATGATCGAATAAAAAAAGAATGGCTAGTGCAAATTCAACCATTTCTTCTTGCGAAGTATGCTGTAACAATCAAACTATATGATGCTATTACAAATAGTCCATTAAATAATTTTGATAAAAATCATAAACCAGTTGTCAATATTTCATGGAACGATGCCATTGCGTTTTGTAATGTACTTTCAAAAAAAAGCGGGATTAAAAGAATATTATTCTATTTTTTACATTTGTAGGTCAGTAATAAATATAAAGTTATACATGAAAAAAGTGTCTATATTAAATGATATAGACACTTTTCTGTTGTAAGAAAAGAAGAATTGTTTAAATGGAAAAAATGAAAATACTAAATGTGAATTTTGAGAACTAAGTCTACAATTTCTGCTGCACACTTTTATTTTATCCCGTATTAACCGACCGTAAAACCCCAACTAATTAAAGTTTTACTTTATGATTTCAGGATGTGGTTTTATATGTTAGTAATAATTTCACTGTTTCTGCACAACTTCTGCACATGCTTAGGCCAGTTCTATGTCATGATATATTCATAAAGTGAAATGTTTCACAAGGAAAAATATATTTTCACTGCGATGTATGCATAATTAATACATACATCGGTACAAGTTTGTCTCTTGTTATTCTTTTACATCAAAGCCCACATTCCACTACAAAGTATAACAAGAAGGAGACATGAACATGAATAATCGATTTTTAAAACAACTACAAAACATGAAAATGAACAAAAAAAGTTTAGGAGCTGTAGCATTAACAGCTGGAATTATTAGTACGACACTTATTCCTCAAAATGCTTATGCGCACGGTTTTGTTGAAAAGCCTGGTAGCCGATCCGCTTTATGTAGTCCAACTTATGGTGCGCTAAATGTAAACTGCGGAAGTGTTATGTATGAACCACAAAGTTTAGAAGCTCCAAAAGGGTTCCCACAAGGTGGTCCAGTAGATGGACAAATTGCTTCAGCAGGCGGAAAATTTGGTGGTATTTTAGATCAACAAACAGCAAATCGTTGGTTTAAAAATACAATCACTGGTGGGGAAAATACATTTACTTGGAAGTATACTGCGCCTCACTTAACGAGTAAGTGGCATTACTATATTACTAAAAAAGGATGGAACCCAAATAAAGCGCTAACAAGAGCAGATTTTGAACCAATTGGAACTGTGCAACACGATGGTTCTGCAGCTTCAAATAATTTAACTCATAAAATTAATGTACCTACTGATCGTAGTGGATATCATGTGATTTTAGCAGTATGGGATGTAGCTGATACAGCAAATGCATTCTATAATGTAATTGATGTTAATCTTATTAATGATGTGAAACCAGACATAGAAGCGCCAAGTATTCCAAATGGACTTCAGACGAAAAAAGTAACAGCGAATAGTGTAGAACTAACATGGAACTCTTCTACGGATAATGTAGGGGTAAAAGGATATCAAATCTTCCGTAACGGAGAGATGATCGATACAATACTAGGCACTCATTTTATTGATAAGAAGTTACAACCAAGCACAGAATACTCTTATACTGTAAAAGCAATTGACGCAGCTGGAAATGTATCGAAAGAAAGTACAGCGCTTACAGTAAAAACGACAGTTGCGACTCCTGATACAGAAGCACCAACACAACCAAAAGGATTACATAGTATGGGAACGACAGCATCAAGTGTGGATTTAATGTGGAGTCCATCTGACGATAACATTGGTGTAGACCATTATGATATTTATAGAGAAATAGAAGGATTAATGAAAAAGATTGCAACATCCAATACAACTTCTTATATGGATAAAAATCTGCTTGCTAATACTACTTATAAATATGTAGTGAAAGCTGTTGATGTAGCTGGAAATGAATCCGTACAGAGTGATATATTCACAATTACTACAAAAGCTGAAAGCGCTTCATATGAAGCGTGGGATGCAAAAAAAGCATATAAAAAGGGAGATAGAGTTCTACACGAAGGAAAAGTATATGAAGCAGTCCAGAGTTATCAAGGAAATGGTGATCCAAACTGGATTTATGCATTATCATTATGGAAAACAGTGTAAGTTTTACCTAGGTATGAACTAAAAGATGATGGGCTTTGATGCAAAAGGTAATCTTGAGAATTCACTTTTCTATTAATAAAAAAGGGTAGTGTATGAATACATAAGATTCATATACTACCCTTTTTATTATGATAACACTTTCGTCATAAGTATGTGCGGAATGCCATCTTCCATAAATATATCAGAAGAAGTTTGATAGTCTAATTTTTTATAAAATCCTTCAGCTTGTGTTTGACCGTGTAGCTTCACTTTTGTAGCTTGTTCGTTACGAGCAATTTCTTCTAACGTTTGAATGATGACTTTACCTAATCCGTATGTACGATAATCTTTTAAAATACAAATACGTTCTAATTTTCCGACACCATCAACAAATCGTATACGCCCTGTGCCTACAGGAAGATCATGATAATAAACTAAAATATGTTTACATTGCTCTCCGATTTCATCGAATGTATCGAATTCATCTGTAAGAGGAACACCTTGTTCTTTTACAAATACTTCTTTTCGAATATGAAAGGCAGTTTCTAAATCAGTAAGTTCTGTTATAAGTTTGGATTGCAAAATATTCAGTCCTTTCTAATGTAATCAGTTTGCGTTTTCCTAGTATATCATAATAAAGCACTATTAAGAGAAGAAGAACATACTAAAAAGCCAACTTTAAAAAGTTAGCTTTTATTACAATTTCTTTATCCCATTTTTAGTGCCAATAATTGCTGTACTCGTCATACTTATAAACAACCCTGTTTCAACTACACCAGTAATCATTTTTAATTGGGTGTGTAAATGGGCAGGATTAGAAATATGATTAGGGAATATACAATCGATAATCATGTTATTGTTATCGGTTATATAGGTTTCATTATTTTTTAAACGTAACGTTGTTTGACACCCTAAAGACTGAATTTTATTTTCGGTTTGTTTCCATGAAAAAGGGATGATTTCAACAGGTAATGGAAAATTACCTAAATGTGTTACAAGTTTCGATTCATCAGCAATGATAATTAGTTCTTTAGAGGAAGAGGCAACGATTTTTTCACGAAGTAATGCACCGCCACCGCCTTTTATAAGCTGTAAATTTGAATCAATTTCATCCGCTCCATCAATTGTAAGATCAAGACTTTGTACGTCGTTTAACGAAAGTAGGGGGATATTTAGTTGATGTGCTAATGCTTCAGTTTCCTTTGATGTTGGTACAGCTTCAAATGATAATCCTTCTTTTACACGCTCACCTAATTTTTGTATTGTCCAATATACAGTAGAACCTGTACCAAGCCCAATCTTCATGCCATCATTTACAAAGTTAGCGGCATATTCGCCAGCGAGCTGTTTTAAATTCATCTCTTTATTCCGCCGGACGCGGCCCGGCATCAAGACCTGAATTTTCAACTGTAAGTACCGGACGAACGACTATATCTTTATGTACGCGCATTTGACAAGATAATCGTAAATGATCTTCAATCCCTTTTTCCGTCATTGCATGTTTCTCATTCGCACTTGCTTCACAGAAATCACCTGCTAGTATTTCTACTCTACAAGTTGTGCAACGTGCATTCCCGCCGCAACGATGAAGAATGTTGACACCGCTATCTTCAATTGCTAATACTAACTTTGTTCCTTCTTTCACATCAAAAGTTCCCGCACCTTCAATTGTTAATTTTGGCAAATTTGTTCCTCCTCACGTAAAATTGTACATAACATATTTATGACCGCGAATTATTGAACATAAACATTATTTTTTTATATCCCCGTAACTTTTTTAATGTTGAATCGTTTATTAAGTAAGCGCTGAAAAGGAGTGGTTATTTTGTGCACAAAAGTAACTCATGTTTTAAAGAATCATATCGATATGAATCATTCAAATATAAACTTTTTAATTGAACAATATGGAGAGTTAAAAAGATACTGTACTTTTTTAACGAAAAACAAATGGGATGGGGAAGATCTCGCCCAAGAAACAGTGTGTAAAGTGCTTCAAAAATATAGAAATAAAGATATTTGTATGACACTCGTCTATAAAATAGCAAGAAATCGTTGGTTAGATCAGATGAAGTCTAAGTCTGTTTATGAAAAAATAAGAGAACAAATCACATTTGAAGAACCACATGAGAACATTGCAGATTTGCATGAAATGGTAGGGAAAGTATTGTCTTCATTAAATGTACAGCAATCCGCAATTTTATTATTAAAAGATGTTTTTCAATATAGTATCGCTGATATTGCTAAAGTGTGTTCTGTATCAGAAGGTGCAGTGAAAGCTTCTTTATTTCGGAGTAGAAATAGGCTAAAAACTGTAAGTGAAGAAGGGATTGAGATAGTCGAATTCACAGAGGATATTGAAGTTGTTGTAACATCTATTCGTGAGGAAAGACCGGAATTATTAACGAAGCTTCTTCCGACAATAGATTTTACTAAGTTACCATCTAAACAGCCAGTCTTATTATTTAATGTGAAAAAACCTTCTTCCTACAGTTATATGCTTTACGCAGCATAATAATTATTGGAGGGATATAAAATGAATGCAATTCCATATGTAGTGGAACAAACGAAATTAGGAGAACGTTCTTATGATATATATTCAAGGTTATTGAAAGACCGCATTATTATTATCGGTTCAGAAATAAATGATCAAGTAGCGAGTAGTGTCGTAGCGCAATTATTATTTTTAGAAGCGGAAGATGCCGAGAAAGATATATTTTTATACATCAATAGCCCAGGCGGCTCAACGACAGCAGGTTTTGCCATATTAGATACGATGAATCTCATTAAACCAGATGTGCAAACGTTATGCATGGGATTTGCAGCATCATTTGGTGCATTGTTATTATTATCAGGTGCAAAAGGAAAACGGTTTGCACTCCCTAACAGTGAAATTATGATTCATCAACCGCTTGGTGGTGCACAAGGTCAGGCAACAGAAATTGAAATCACAGCAAAAAGAATATTAAAGTTAAAGCATGATATTAATAAAATGATTGCAGAAAAAACAGGCCAACCGATTGAAAGAGTAGCACATGATACAGAAAGAGATTATTTTATGACTGCAGAAGAAGCGAAGGCATATGGGATTGTAGATGACGTTGTTACGAAAAAATAAGTTAAAAACAGGCTAGAGGATACGCTAACCCTCTAGCCTATTTTTATTAATCTTTTACCCATTCATCAACTAGCGCTTGATTCTTCTTAATCCATTTTCGCGCCGCTTCTTCGGGATCTTTCGTTTTATTTAACTCGACCATTAACGTACCAAGCTGTTCATCGTTCATCTTCCATTTGTCAAAGCATTTTATGATATCCGGATGGTCTTTTTCGAAACCTTTACGAACAGAGTAATAAATGTCATCTTTTTCACCATATACTTTCTTAGGGTCTTTTAAATATTTCAAGTCAAATTCCGAAAAGCCCCAATGTGGATTCCAAAGCGTAACAGCGATTGGTTTCTTTTTCGTATATGCTTTCTTTAATTCACTCATCATCGCAGCCTCAGAAGATTGGACAAGTTTTAGTTTAATATCATATTCCTTCATTGCTTTGTTCGTTAAATTCATAAGACTACTACCGGGTTCGATTCCGACAATTTTGTTATCTAGCTCACCTTTATGTGCATTTAAATCTTCGATACTGTTAATGTTTTTCATATAAGAAGGGACGACTAGGCCAAGACCAGTACCTTCATACCATTTTGATTTTAAAACAATATCATCTTTATAACGATCGTTTAGCGGTTTATCCGTAACGGGTAGCCACACTTCTAAATTAGCATCAACATCACCGCGAGCGACACCAGTCCAAATTGCGGCTTTTTCTAAATACATAAGTTCAACTTTGTAGCCTTTTTCTTCTAATAAAACTTTCCACATGTTTGCGGTTGCAATATTTTCTTTCCAACTTGTTACACCAAGTTTAATTTTTCCTTTCGAATTTGCATTTGTTGCATTACATGAAGTGAAAATCATAGTAATAAATAATGCAAGGCATATAAACCAAATTTTCTTTCGCATCGAAAACCTCCTAAGTAACGTTTGCCTTATAAAATAAATGTATAAGTAAGCATTCTTATTATGAACGGAAACGAGAATTTTAAAGAAATCTTATGAATGTCATTTTTATGTAATATTTCTTTGTAAAATCGCAACACTATGTGAATAGATGGGTAGAAAAGGAGTAGTGACATGGATAATACAAAGGTGCGTGTTGAAAACGTAACAAAAGTATTCGGGAAACATCCGCAAAGAGCCCTTTCCTTATTAAAAGAAGGAAAAAGTAAATCGGAAATTTTAAAAGAGACAGGAATGAACGTTGGGGTGAAAAAAGCAACGTTTGAAGTTTACTCTGGAGAGATTTTCGTTATTATGGGTTTGTCTGGTAGCGGGAAATCTACGCTAGTTCGTATGTTAAATCAATTGATTAAACCAACTGCAGGTCATATATACATAGATGGTGAAGACATCGCAACGATGGGAAAAGAAGAGTTACGGAGAGTAAGAAGAACGAAAATGAGTATGGTATTTCAGAAATCCGCTCTATTTCCGCATCGTACAGTTATACAAAATGTTGCATATGGTTTAGAAATTCAAGGAGTTCCGGTTGAAGAGCGAGAGAAAAAAGCGTTAGAATCGCTACAGTTAGTAGGACTCGATCATCATAAAGATAATTACCCAAGTCAACTTAGTGGTGGTATGCAGCAGCGCGTTGGAATCGCAAGGGCACTAACGAATAATCCAGATGTATTACTAATGGACGAGTCATTCAGTGCATTAGATCCACTTATTCGAAAAGAAATGCAAGATGAATTGTTAGAGTTACAAGATAAAATGGAAAAAACGATTATATTTATTACGCATGATTTAGATGAAGCGCTTCGAATTGGAGATCGTATCGCATTAATGAAAGATGGAGAAATTGTCCAAATTGGAACACCAGAAGAAATTATGATGAGTCCCGCTAATGAATTTGTAGAAAAGTTTGTTGCGGACGTGAATTTAGGAAAAGTAATTACGGCTGAGTCTATTTTAAAACGACCAGAAACTTTATTAATTGATCGTGGACCTCGTGTAGCCCTTCAAATTATGAGGAATGCAGGTGTCTCAACTGTATATGTTGTAAACAAAAAGTATGAGTTTTTAGGTATATTAACTGCGGATGATGCGAGTAAAGCAGTACAAAAACAGTGGCCGATTGCTGATTTATTACTTAATGATATTCCGCATGTGTATTTGGATACTTTACTGGAAGAGACATATGCAAAAATGGCAGAGATGAAATATCCGTTACCAGTAATCGATGAGAAGAAAAGGCTAAGAGGAATTATTAAACGTGAAAGTGTCATTCAAGCTCTTGCAGGAAACATTGAGGAAGAGGTGAAAGACGATGAATAGTATACCGCGGATTCCATTAGGGGAATGGGTCGACTCATTTGTTGCAAGTTTATATGAGCACCTTGAAGGCTTATTCCGAGGATTCTCTTATATTATCGGCGGATTCGTTGATTTACTCACTAATTTTTTAACAATAATACCGGCCATATTGATGATTATCATCCTTTGTTTCCTCATTTTGTACACAACGAGAAAGGTATCTTTAATTATTTTTACACTGATCGGTTTATTATTTATTTTAAATATTAACTACTGGGCACAGACGATGCAAACATTAGCACTCGTACTTACGTCTGTTATTATTTCAATTATTGTCGGAATTCCAATTGGTATATTAGCATCTCAAAATGAACGTTTCTCAAAATTTTTAAAACCAACATTAGATTTTATGCAAACAATGCCTGCATTCGTATACCTTATTCCAGCGATTACATTTTTCGGAGTAGGTGTAGTACCTGGAATTATTGCATCAGTAATCTTTGCAATGCCACCGACAATTCGTTTTACTGACTTAGGAATTAGACAAGTTCCAGAAGATTTAATTGAAGCAGCGAATGCGTTTGGATCCACGGCATCACAAAAACTATTTAAAGTACAATTACCACTTGCAACCGGAACGATTATGGCTGGTGTGAACCAAAGCATTATGCTTTCGTTATCGATGGTTGTAACAGCATCACTTGTAGGAGCTCCAGGACTTGGAGTTGATGTATATCGCTCTGTAACACAAGTTAATATCGGAATGGGATTTGAAGCTGGATTAGCTATCGTAGTAATCGCAATTATATTAGATCGAATTACACAAGGGTTCCATACGAAAAGAAAATAATGAATAAAAAACACACTTTTATAATACAAAGTGTGTTTTTTATTGCATCCAGATCACATACGAACGATAACAGAACCTCCAGCTGGTGCACAAACTTGGTTTTTTTGTTGTTCCATTGATTTAATTAATTGATTATTTTCCTCGATTAATGAGATTAATTTAGTTAATTGATTTTCAAGACTTGCAATACGCTGCATCATATATTGTGAATCATGATGCAATGTATTCCTTGCGGGATGAGGGGAATAAACATACTGTTGATTTATATTTGGATTCCAATGAGGATACATTTGAATCGTTCCTCCTTCAATAAATTACGAAGCTTTCTTATAGTAAATGCCTATGTATAATTAATAGTTACTTGAAAATTTTCCAATATAAAAGGAGTATGTACAGAAAATGGAAAATATTATATGTGAAGTTACAGTACATTTTTTGGAAATATTTAAGCGAGATAGTGCGTATATTAATACATTAAAGTAAATGTATGTTATTTAGGGAGAAATGATGGGAGGAGATGTAATTTTGGCTAAAAATAAAAAAAGGAATGATGCTTTGGCAATAGGTGTCGGTATAGGAGTTGTAATTGGTGTATTTCAAGGGCACTTTACAAATAATTTAGTAATCGGAATTGTGATTGGGATTATAATTGGGATTGCGTTTTTGAAGAAATAATGAGATGTAAATTCATTTCAAAAATTGTTGTATCAAAAGAATGAAAATTCGGAATACGAAACCTGTTTTTCCTTTTATTGTGATATTATATATGAAAAGGAAGGTGATGGATATGTCAACAAACAATCAAATAGAACAAAACTGTTTCATTTGCAAAAAACATAAAGGAAATATTATAGTTCCAGGTGGAGCTATTTACGAAGATGAACTCGTTTATGTTGGACATGTCCATTGGGATAATGAAGAAACATACCTTGGTTATGTCATGATAGATATAAAAAGACATGTACTTGGCCTTGCTGAATTAACGGATGAAGAAGCAAAAGCGTTCGGACTTATAACAAGTAGGGTAAGTAAAGCGTTAAAAGAAAGTGAGGGAGCAGAACATATTTATGCTTTTGTTTCAGGGAATGGTGTACCACATATGCATATGCACATCATACCGCGTTATCCAAATACACCCAAAGAGTTTTGGTCACCGACTGAAGTAGCGAAATGGAATGGTGCGCCATATGGTGACGCAGAGAAAATCCAAAAACTATGCGAAAGAATACGAAAGTATATGGTGAGTGAATATGCATATAACAAATAATAGACAATATTCATGGGTTGGAAATACAGAAATGTGCTTAGGAGAAATTTCAGTTAAGCAATATGGTGATATTGTACTTGGTAAATACGGCGGGAATATAAGCGCCGGAGCAAAAAAGAACGAAGATGGCGCGTTAGTTTGGTCAAATGGTGATTGGGAATTTGCAGCTATATTAGATGGACATAATAGTGCGGAAAGTGTTGATTTAGTAGTAAATACAATCGAAAAAGAATATGAAAATATAAAAGTAATTTTGAATGAACCAATTAATACAGTGTTTCAATCTGTTGAAAATCATATACTGACAATTTTTCAGGCATCTTCATTTAAGGAAAAGTGCAAAAAAATTAAAGGTGAAACAGCTTGCTTACTATGTGTAAGGAAAGAAAATTATATATGGTGGCTTTCTATCGGTGATTGTTTAGTGTATGTATTTCATGAAGAGTTACATAAGTTAGGACAATATGCATTAAATCAACGTCATTTTTACGAATGGATTGGAAATGTAAACACATTTGATTTACCTGTTCCTTGCTATTCATCAGGTATTCGTGAATTACGTACTGGAAAGAACCGAATTGTAATGGTGACAGATGGAGTATTAGAATGCGGGGAACGCCGATATGAAATACCTGTAAATTTGTATAATACTATTAACAGAAATGATAAAACACTTAAAGAAAATATTCACAATGTTTTAGAACACGTGCATCATCAGTTGGGACGTGATAGTGCGACTATAATTAGTTGGGACGTTGAAAATAAAGAGAATGTTACGTATCCGAGTGATCAGCCGGAGAAAAGGTAAAGGAGGAGGCCTTTCTGTTTCTTTTGAAACTAATTGTCTTATTGTTATGGATTATAATTTTAATTTTTTTAGAAAAAATCGTGAGGAAGAAGTTAAATATACCGAGACAAACAGGATGGAATAGTAAATATGTCAGTCAATCACATAAATGGGGACAATGAATCATCATTATTTCTTATGTAGTACTTATGATGATAGGTTCAATTTGGAATCCAATATACATGACTTATATACCAATTTTCTTTTTTATGACGTTGTACATTTTTCAAGGATATATGCAGTGGAAATATGATAGTAAAGCAAAAGAATATATTATTTCGTTTGGAATTGTTCCGTTATTAATAATTACAGGTATTATTTTGAATGTATTCTATAATACGTATTGGTGATGGATGGTCATACAAATAAAGGGTGAGAAAATGATAAGACCACATTTACGGGCTGAAGTAATGATTGTAAACGACGAACATTCAAAAGTACTAGTACAATGTGATGAAAACGAATCATTTTATCGTTTTCCAGGTGGCTCTATTGAATTTGGTGAAACGTCAAAAGAAGCAATAATTCGAGAGTTAATAGAAGAATACGATTTGAAAGTTCATGTTCAAGAGTTAGCAATTGTAAATGAACACATTTTTGAGTGGGACAACGAAAAAGGTCATCATTGTACATTGATATATTGGGGGACTGTTGAAAAAATCATTACAAATGAAATAAGGCATAAAGAGCATGAGGATATTATATTAATTTGGAAAAGTCTAGAGGAATTACAGGAGAAGCCGACATATCCTGAAGGAATCATAAGTTATTTAGAAGGGGATAACCGTAATATAGTCCAATTTATTTCAAGTAATCAAATGAAATAATAGGAGGGGTGAAAATAGGAGCTTCTACTTTTTGGATTATAACTATTGTTTTTTGTATAGCTGTCTATTTTCTCGATAAGTTTTTAAGAAAAAAATTGAATATGCCCAAGGGTGGTTTTTGGGGATATAAGAAACATGTAAATAGTTTACATAAAAAATTGGAAATAGGACTACTTTTTATTTATTTAATAACTAGCTTTATGTTTATCTTTAAATTCGAAAGTGTTAATATTGCTTATGTCATTTTTACTTATTTAGGTGGGAAGTTAATCTTAAGAGCATTGATGGAATGGAAGTATGATAGAGAGTCGAAAGAATATATATTTTCGGTAATTGGGGTATTCACGTTTATTTTTATGACTTCGATACTATTTTACTTCTTTCCACCTGCTGTATAATAAAAAAATTGATAGTATAAATAATAAGATAACTAACGAATAAGAAACCATTTACTTAGGAATAAACGGTTTCTTATTCTGTGTATGAAATTCTGTCTTTTTCATTCAATCATTTATTTTAGCTAGTATGAATGTAATGAAATTTGTTTTGTCCTCCGCATACTTATGTTTATCAGTAGGATTAGCTTGTGAAAGTTGAATTTTTAATTGTTCATACTGTATACGAGATGTTTTATTGTCTATTAAGTAATCTCGAAATTGTAATTGTTCTATTAAATATTTATTTCCTTGTTCATACATATGAATTTGATGAGTTCGTGGCTCTCCTTTATTAAAATAGTATCTTTCAGGCAATACATCTTTTCTGTATTTATAATTTAGTAGTTCCAACTTTGCGATACATTGTATGCCAACTGCATTATCTTTTAGTTCTATTGCTATATCAATAATTGGCTTTGCACTTAAATATGGAATAGAAGTACTACCAATATGGTGTATCGCTAAAATATGTTCGCCAATTTGTTCCTCAATGATTTGTTTCTCTTTCATAAACTCAATTTCCCATTCTTCAGTCCACGGCACTAAAAACACTTTCCCATACGGTAAACCTAACATTTAATTAGCACCTCTTTCAAAATAGTTTTCAAAAAGTTTATTACATCTTCTTAAAGCTTCTCAAAACAAGGTGTTCCCACAATCTCCAAGGAAGAATCTTCTTCGTAAAGATCATAAATTTTACACCTTTTCCAATAGGATATCGTAAAGTAGTACGCTTTGTTTCAGCAATTTCAACGATTTTATTAGCAACATCTATCGGATTACCAAATGTATCACTACCGCTATTAATATGTTTTTGTATTTTATCCATATATTCTTTGTAAGGAGATGTTGTATCAGATTGGTTTTCAGCTAGTTGTTTACCAACCTCCCATATATTTGTGTTGTAAGAACCAGGTTCAATTAAAGCGACATCTATTCCGAAAGGTTTTAATTCTAAGCGAAGCGATTCACTCCAGCCTTCTAATGCATATTTTGAAGATACATAAGGAGATAAACCAGGGAATCCAACTTGGCCGCTAATGCTGCTTATATTAATGATTTTTCCACTTCTTTGTTTTCTCATATATGGTAAAACAAGCTGGGTAATTGATATAGCTCCAAAAAGGTTCGTTTCAAATTGCTTTCGATATTCGTCTACTTGGATTTCTTCTACAAAGCCCCCATTTGCATATCCTGCATTATTTATAAGGAGATCTATTCTATTAATTTCTTTTAAAAATAATTGGAAATTATGTATAGAATTTTGATCTGTTACATCTAATTGTTGAACTTTTATATTTTGCTGTAAGTTAAGTTGAGTAACTTGGGATAGTAAGGTTCCTTGTTTTTCAAGGTTTCGCATTGTAGCGATAACTAAATAATCTTTTTTTGCGAGTTCGAGTGTAGTTAATAGTCCAAATCCACTTGAGGCTCCAGTAATTATTGCGATTTTTTTATTCATTTTTCGCCAGCTTTCTTTTTCTTTTATCATAACGAGTTATGATAAGAAAATCTATTATTCTTACATTTAGTATGAAATCAATTTGTATGTAAAAAAAGGGGATTATAGGGAATGAGCGTATATAGAGTAGTGTATATCAATATGATAATGAAATGAGGGAAGAAAAATGGTCCATGTGAAAGATGTATTAGCAGATCAGCTATTAGCGAATGCAAATGATCCTAGTTGGTATATGCCATTTTCCGATGCAGTTAAGGATTTATCTGAGAGGGAAGCTTGCTGGAAACCGAGTGAAGAGAGTAATAGTATAGCTGAAATCGTACAACATTTACTGTATTGGAACTCTACGTGGCAAACTAGGTATAAAGAATCAAATGTGAATGCAGTACCCGCTATAGGAGATAATAACAAAAGTTTTATGCTTTCAAATAATCAAACTTTCGATGAATTACGGGAAAAACTACTAGAAAAACTGTTACAATGGCAAAATCTTATAAATGAAGAAAAGGTTGAAAGTGATGTAGTAGGACTTCCTGTTTCTGCAAAGTGGTGGGAAGTGTTAGCGAATGTAACAACTCATAATGCATATCATATTGGGCAAATTATTTACATCCGAAAATTACAGCAGAGCTTTGATAATCAATAAGATAATAGTTCTCAAATTAGGTGAACAAAAGTGGACAAAACGAGACAGATGTCTCGTTTTGTCCACTTTTTTATTATGAAAGAAAAGAGAAAACCTATTAAATCAAGGATTAGAATTTGGCACGGTACTTGCAATATAACAGACGAACAAGAAAATAGGAGGGCTGGACATGTTAAAAACAACTGAAAGTAAAGGGAATGAAATTACGAAAGAACAAGCTCGTTGGATGTATAAAAAAATGTTAGAGATTCGTAAGTTTGAAGATAAGGTACATGAATTGTTCGCGCAAGGCGTGCTGCCAGGTTTCGTCCATTTATACGCAGGTGAAGAAGCGGTAGCAGTTGGTGTATGTGCCCACTTAACGGATAGTGACAGTATTACAAGTACACATAGAGGTCATGGACATTGTATCGCAAAAGGTTGTGATTTAAATGGTATGATGGCTGAACTTTTCGGGAAAGCAACAGGATTATGTAAAGGTAAAGGCGGTTCCATGCATATTGCTGATTTAGATAAAGGAATGCTTGGTGCAAATGGCATTGTAGGCGGTGGTTTCCCGCTTGCTTGTGGCTCAGCATTAACAGCTAAATATAAAGGAACAAAAGATGTAAGTGTTTGTTTCTTTGGTGATGGAGCAAATAATGAAGGTACATTTCATGAAGGGGTTAATTTAGCGGCGATTTGGAAGTTACCAGTTATTTTTATCGCAGAAAATAACGGTTACGGTGAAGCAACGACATTTGAATATGCTTCAAGTTGTGATTCTATTGCGGATCGTGCAAAAGCTTATAACATTCCAGGTGTTCAAGTGGATGGAAAAAATCTTCTAGCTGTATATAAAGCTGCTGAAGAAGCAGTAGAACGTGCGCGTAAAGGCGGTGGTCCAACAATAATTGAATGTATGACATATCGTAATTACGGTCATTTCGAGGGTGAAGCACAAACGTATAAAACTTCAGAAGAAAAAGAAGAACATTTAAATGAAAAAGATGCAATTGTGAATTTCCGTAAGCATTTAATTCATGAAGCTTTATTAACTGAATCTGAGCTTGTAGATATGGAAAAGGCAGTAGATGAAGCGGTGCAAAAATCGATTGAATTTAGTGAAAATAGTCCATACCCAGACGATGAAGAATTATTAAAAGATGTATACGTTTCTTACAAATAAGAGGAGGGTGAAAAATTATGACTAGAACAGTAAGTATGTCAACTGCAATTAATGAAGCAATGAAAATCTCAATGCGTCGTGATGAAAATGTAATTTTAATAGGTGAAGACGTTGCAGGCGGTGCACAAGTTGATCATCTGCAAGATGATGAAGCTTGGGGTGGTGTTCTTGGTGTTACAAAAGGGCTAGTACAAGAATTTGGCCGGAATCGTATTTTAGATACACCAATTTCTGAAGCAGGTTATATGGGAGCTGCGATGGCAGCTGCTGCAACTGGGTTACGTCCGATAGCTGAGTTAATGTTTAATGATTTTATCGGTAGTTGTCTTGACCAAGTATTAAACCAAGGTGCGAAATTCCGTTATATGTTTGGAGGTAAAGCAAAAGTACCCGTTACAGTACGTACGATGCATGGCGCTGGTTTTAGTGCAGCAGCTCAGCATTCACAAAGTTTGTACGCATTATTTACGAGCATACCAGGTATTAAAGTTGTTGTTCCTTCCACGCCGTATGATGCAAAAGGCTTATTATTAGCAGCAATTGAAGATGATGATCCAGTAATCTTCTTTGAGGATAAAACACTTTACAATATGAAAGGTGAAGTGCCAGAAGGATACTATACAATTCCATTAGGAAAAGCAGATATTAAACGGGAAGGTTCTGATGTAACAATTGTCGCAATCGGAAAGCAAGTTCATACAGCGCTTGCAGCTGCAAAGCAATTATCGAAAAAGGGGCTTGAAGTAGAAGTAATCGATCCACGATCTTTATCACCGCTTGATGAAGATACGATTTTATCATCTGTTGAAAAAACAAATCGTCTTATCGTTATTGACGAAGCGAATCCAAGATGTAGTATCGCAACAGATATTGCGGCAATTGTAGCGGATAAAGGTTTTGATTTGTTAGATGCACCCATTAAACGAATTACAGCACCACATACGCCGGTTCCGTTTTCACCACCACTTGAAAAATTGTATTTGCCAACGCCAGAAAAAGTAATTGAAACTGTATCAGAAATGATTGGAGACCAATCTTTATTACATGTGTAATAAAACGATGTGAAGGGAGAGAGAAACATGGCTGTAGAAGTTGTAATGCCGAAGTTAGGTATGGCGATGAAAGAAGGTATTATTACGAGCTGGAATATTAAAGCAGGCGATAATGTAGCAAAAGGAGAACTGATTGCTAGTATTAATTCAGAAAAAATTGAAACGGAAATTGAAGCGCCAGTTGATGGTACGGTACTTGATATAGCTGTAAGTGAAGATGAAGGAGTGCCGCCTGGTACTGTAATTTGCTACATCGGTAAACCGAATGAAAAAGTAGAAATGCAGGAAAGCACACATGTTGTAGAAGAAAAAACATCTAATATAGAAGTACAAAATGTACAAAATCAAGAACCAAATGGGAAAGAAGTATCGAAGCAAAGAATTAAAATTTCACCTGTAGCGAAGAAAATTGCAAAGTCTGAAAATCTGGATTTCAAGGCATTAGTTGGTACAGGCCCCGGCGGAAGAATTACAAAGGTAGATGTATTAAAGGCGCTTGAAGAAAGAGTAGCAATCCCAGAAGTACTTGAACAAGAAGAAAGTAAAGCCATTCCTGTTACTGGTATGCGGAAAGCAATCGCAAATCGTATGCACGCAAGCTTACAAAATAGCGCACAATTAACCTTAACGATGAAAGTAGATGTTACAGATTTAGTTGCTTTACATAAAGAAATAGCGGAAGTTGTACAAAAACGATACGATAACAAATTAACCATTACGGATTTCGTTTCTCGAGCTGTTATATTAGCGCTTGGGGATCATAAAGAAATGAACAGCGCTTATATAGATGATGCAATTCATCAATTTGAACATGTTCATTTAGGTATGGCAGTCGCATTAGAAAAAGGATTAGTCGTTCCAGCTATTCGCTTTGCAAATAATTTATCTTTAGTAGAGTTGTCTAAAGAGATTAAGGATATGGCACAAAAGGCGCGAGCAGGTAGCTTAAGTAGTGATGATATGCACGGAACGACATTTACAATTAGTAATTTAGGTAGCTTTGGTATTGAATATTTCACACCTGTATTAAATACACCTGAGACTGGTATTTTAGGTATTGGCGCAATTGAACATGTTCCTGTATATAAAGGGAAAAAATTAAAAAAAGGTAGTATGTTACCTTTAAGTTTAACATTCGATCATCGTGTACTAGATGGTGCACCAGCAGCTGCATTTTTACGCACAATTAAATATTATTTAGAAGAACCTATAACAATTCTTTTATAAAGAGAAGGTGAGAGAATGAGTAAATTAGTTGTAATTGGAGGCGGACCAGCTGGATATGTAGCGGCAATTACCGCGGCTCAAAATGGAAAAGAGGTCACTCTTATTGATGAAGCTGACCTTGGCGGAACGTGTTTGAATGTTGGGTGTATGCCGACGAAATCATTGTTAGAAAGTGCAGAAGTGCATGACATTGTGAGAAAAGCGAATGATTATGGGGTTATGCTTAATACAGGAAGTATATCAATTGATTGGGATCAAATACAGGCAAGGAAATCACAAATCGTAATGCAACTCGTCCAAGGAATACAATATTTAATGAAGAAAAATAAAATTAAAGTTGTAAAAGGAAAAGCGAAATTCGAAACGGATCATCGTGTGCGAGTTACATACGGTGATAAAGAAGATGTAGTAGATGGAGAACAGTTCATTATAGCGGCAGGTTCAGAACCGACTGAATTACCCTTTGCTCCATTTGATGGAAAGTGGGTTTTAAATAGTAGCCATGCAATGTCCATAGATCATATACCGAAATCATTATTAATCGTTGGCGGTGGTGTAATAGGGTGCGAGTTTGCAAGTATTTATAGTCGTCTTGGAACAAAAGTTACAATTATTGAAATGGCACCACAATTATTACCTGGTGAAGATGAAGATATCGCACATATTTTAAGAGGAAAACTAGAAACTGATGGCGTAAAAATATGTACAGGGGCAGCTTTAAAAGGATTAAATAGTTATAAGAAGCAGGCATTATTTGAATATGAAGGAAGTATCCAAGAAGTTAATCCAGAATTTGTTCTCGTTTCAGTCGGCCGAAAACCACGTATACAACAATTAGATTTAGAAAAAGCAGGCATTCAATATTCAAATAAAGGAATTTCTGTAAATGAACATATGCAAACCAATGTATCACATATTTACGCAGCTGGTGATGTAATTGGTGGCATCCAGCTTGCTCACGTTGCCTTCCATGAAGGAACGACGGCAGCATTACACGCGAGCGGAGAAGATGTAAAAGTTAACTATCATGCTGTACCTCGTTGTATGTATACCGCTCCAGAAATTGCTAGCGTTGGTCTAACAGAAAAAGATGCAAAAGAGCAGTACGGTGACATACAAATTGGAGAATTTCCTTTTACAGCGAACGGAAAAGCGCTTATTATTGGAGAACAAACGGGGAAAGTAAAAGTTATTGTGGAACCTAAATATCAAGAAATTGTTGGGATTTCTATTATCGGTCCACGTGCAACCGAACTAATTGGTCAAGGAACTGTAATGATTCATACGGAAGTTACTGCCGATATTATGAGAGATTATATTGCAGCGCATCCGACTTTATCTGAAGCGATTCATGAAGCGCTATCGCAAGCAGTAGGGCATGCTGTACATGCTTAAATGGAATTATAATAAACCACTATTCTCTAAATGAATAAGAGAATAGTGGTTTGAATTTTTACGGAAGAAATTGAATATCCTATTATTTTTTTACGTCAATAGCTGAAGTTTTATCGTTCCATTCAGGAGCTAAATTAGCAGTTTTACCATACCAATCAGCGTGTTTAAATACAACACCTTTTCCATATCCTTGTGTAGAAGTATGCTCCCAAAGTGTCGTTGAATAACTTGCAGAAGGTGAAGCCGTACTTACAGAAGAAATTCTGTCGTTCCAGCTAGAAGGTAAGTTTTTAAAGCCACTGCTCCAGTAAATGTATTGTCCACCTTTATTTATATGTTCATAAAAATCAGTACTACCAGCGCCGCTACCTAAAGGATTAATTTTATTTTTAAGTGCTTTTTTATCCTTTTCAATATAAGCATCCAATGTTTCTCTACTAGTAAAACCGTAAGCTAACCAATCTCCATTTTCATTTTGCTCTGGTAATACCATAGTAATTTGGATGTCTTTTTTATCTTGATCACTTAATTTTGTAAGTGAATTAACGTTCTGTTCATCCACTTTTAAATAATCAAAAGACTTAATTGTGTTACTTTTTTCTTCAGCACTTGCTACTCCTAGTCCTCCAGTAAATGCAAATCCCGCTACTAATGTACCTGCTACTAATTTCTTCAACATATAACCATCCCTTTTTGTTTGGATTTTTGTACAGGTGAATCTTGTACAGCTAAAATGTATTATAATTTTATACTTTTGTAAATATTCTGAAGTTTTAGAAATAATAGGCGGAATATTTACAGTTTTACATTTTTTCTTTAGAAAAAATAGTTATTGGAATGATATAATAAGTGGATATATTGTTTTTACTGGATGTAAAGATGTTTTAGGAGAGGTGTCATTGAAATATTTTACAAGAGATTGGTATAAAAAAATAAATTTTTAGAATTTTTAAGTTTTATAGAGTCTATAAAAGAATGGTCGGAAATGGATATACAAAGTTTAAAGGAAGAAATAGAGGAAAGGAAAATAGATTTATTAAAATTCCTTCCTGAATCGATATACTCAATTATACAAAACATCACAATTAATTCAGAGTACCCATCAGGTGAATTGAAAAAACGTATGCGAGAGTGGTCAACAGATTATGAGAAAAGAGTGGAATAATTAGATCAATCATACGTAGAATATTTTAATTCCATTGAGAAAAAACTTCCGTCAAATGTTGCTCAGTTACACAAGACATCACTACAAGATAGTGTAATTAAAGTAGTAAAGAGAAAGTCAGAAGATATTTTGTCTATCGTATTAGATTGCATTGGTACTTTTAGTGAATTTGATAAACTTGAAATAACTTTTATCCCGCATTAACGGGCAGTAAGACACCCACCTCAAAATGCAGCGAAAGCAAAGAAGTTAGGTGGGAATTAACTGCCCGTAAAAGCCCGATTGGTTAGAGCTAATAATCAGTGGGAGATGAACAAAACCCCCACTGATTAAAGTTTCACTTTATAGGAGTAACAAAGTGTTCTATGCTGGAAAACTTTGAAAATGCTTGGTGGTTATATCATGAAATAGCTCTTACTGAAGATGGTTTTGAACTAGGTGTTTTATTTGACTCTCCATTTAGAGAAGTGACGATTTGCGCGGCAGATGTATTACTTGTGAAGAAATAATGTTGTATGGAGTATTACAAACGTTTGACATAATAAAAAAATAAAGTTATTGTAGATACATGAAGTCTACAATAGGAGCTGTATTATGAAATATTCTAAAGCTACAAATTATGCTCTTCATACAATGCTTTTTCTGGCAAAGGCTACACCAAATAAGTTAGTTAGTGTTCACCAATTAGCAGAAATGCAAAATGTTTCACCAACGTACTTGTCTAAAATACTAACTAAGTTGACGAAGGAAGGGATGATACATTCATCATCTGGTCCAAAGGGCGGTTACTCGCTTAGTAAGAATTGGGAAGATATTTCATTTTTAGATATTATACATGCAATTGAAGGTAAAACATCATTGTTTGAATGTTGTTTACATGACAAACCTGGATGTTTAATTAATGAAGTAATGCTTGCAGCAGAAGAGAAAATGGAAGAAGAGTTACGAAATCAAAAAATCGTAGATCTTGCGAAAAAAATAAAAGTGGATTTTTAATCTGCTTTTATTTTTAAATTAATTAAGGATAAAAAGACTCTTTGATATCTTTAATTGTAGTTGGAAAATGATATGAAGAAGGAGAGAAGATGATGACTAAATTTTGGAATGATCGATATAAATCAGATGAATATTTTTACGGGGAAGAACCTAATACATTTATTAAAGAACAAGCATTTCGTTTAGCAAATCACAATAAAGTAATAGCTTTCGCGGAGGGAGAAGGTAGAAATGCTATATTTCTAGCAAGACAAGGGAACGAAGTAACAGCTATTGATTATTCGGAAGATGGATTAGAGAAGACAAAAAAATTGGCAGAGAAGCATAACGTAAACGTGCATACAAAAAAAGTAGATTTATTAGCTGATAGTTTGCCAGAAAACGAATATGATGCAGCAATTATGGTATTTGGACATTTTCATGATGATTATAAAAAAATGATATTAGGTAAAATGATACAAACGATAAAGCCTGGTGGTTTAATTATGTTTGAAGTTTACTCAAAAAAACAAATAAACTATGGTACTGGTGGACCAAAAGATGTTGATATGCTGTATGATCCAATTGATATCCTTACTTGGTGTGAAGAACATAAGGTAATTCATTTCTTTAATGGCGAACAAGAGCGAATTGAAGGGAAAGGGCACACTGGTTTAGCTGATGTTATTCAAGTTGTTATTAGAAAATTATTATAAGTGTTAATGAAAGTTAAATGTATGAATGTAAAAGACCAGTCATGTAAGACTGGTCTTTCTATTTAGATACTAAATTATCAAGCTTCCAATATGTATCTGTTAACGGCGCTGCTTTGCTATCTATGTATAAATACATATTATTTAAATCTTTTGGTGAAGTTTTCAGTTCAAACACAACGTCAGTAGTTAAAGAGAATTCGTGTGGAACATTTTTATAGTGCTCGTCATCTATCGGATGAGCTTCACCTTCATATTTCTGACCAGTTTTTTCATCTTGTATGAAATATTTTATTTCCGAAAGATCAATAGTTTGTCCATCGTCCCGAACATTATTAATCATAACACGAGTAGTAAGGCGCCGCTCTTTGTCTATTTTTTCAAACTTTGCATTTTCAACTGTCGCTCTATAGTATTCGTTTTTAACTATTTCTCCATAGTGCATTGCATTCTTTTCGAGAGCACTCTTTTCTTGTTTTGATGTAGTATTGCTATTACATCCTGTTAATATTCCAGTAAATAATAATGCTGTACATGTCGTTTTGATTAATGGTTTCATAGTAATCCCTTTCTGTATTAAAAAGTAAAACATAGGAATAATTTTACATCAATAGGAAGGTGAATGGAAGTGTTTTTGCATAATATACAGATATATATTTATTTGGTTGTCAAGTTAACAGGATAGAAAGAGGGAGAAGACTGTATAAAACGGAATAAATAAGAATTGAAAATATTGTAAAATGGAAGAGGCATACATATAATTAAAATAAAGTTTAAGTTTCTGAATCTTCAATAACGGTGGTGATGACATGTTTACTGAAGAACGTCGAGAGAGAATCTTAGAACTACTTAATACAGATGGAAGAGTAATCGCAAAGGATCTTGCGGAAAGATTTGATATGTCTATTGATTCTATAAGAAGAGATTTGTCTATTATGGAAAAGGATGGTTTATTAAAAAGAACGCACGGAGGTGCAATTGAACTTACGCGAGTGAGAAACTTAGCTGCGGAACCAGCTAAACGTTATAGTGATAGCTCAATGTATGAGGACACAATTGCAAGAGTTGCGGTATCTTATATACAAGAAGGTGATTCAATTTTTATTGGTGGGGCTTCCGTTCATAATGCGATGCTGAAATATTTACCAGAAGTATCATTTACGGTTATTACGAATTCTATAGAAATAGCTGGTTATCTACGAGAATATAAGAATATTGATACGTATTTAATTGGCGGAAAAGTAAAACCTTCAGGGAATATTACTGATACACTTGCCTCTGAATTGATAAGTAGATTTTCTATTGATCTTTATTTCTCTACAGGTGGAGGCATTTCATTACAAGGTATTAGTACTGCAACACCTGAAGTTGCTTATTTTAGTAAAAGAGTAAGTGAAATTGCTAGAAGAAATATTTGTTTAGTTCCACATAATAAACTTGGAATAGATTGTTTTATAAGAGGAGAGTCTCTAAAAGAAATTGACATTATTATAACTGACGAAGAGGCTAGTAAAGAAACTGTTCAGGACTTTGAGAAACAAGGTAAACAAGTTGTAATAGCGCCATTATATTCATTTGAAAGGAGTTTGACATGATTGTAAAAGAGCAAGAGTTTTATATAAATGGATTAACTTATACAATTCGTTCTGCAGCTGAGAAAGATGCTGAGCAGTTATCGAAAATTAGAGTTCAGATTGATGGAGAAACTGAAAATATGGATAGAGATGCTGGAGAGGGATTTATAGATAATCTAGGATTTCAAAAAATAATAAAAACAGATAGTGAAGAGACTAAGAATCTCTTTTTAGTTGCAGAAGTGCACAATCAAATCGTTGGATTTTCAAGATGTGAAGGATCAAATTTTAAGAGATTATCTCATAAAGTGGAGTTTGGCGTTTGCATTTTAAAAGAGTTTTGGGGATATAGAATGGGGAAGAGCCTATTACAACAATCTATTAAATGGGCTGACGAAAATGCAGTGAATAAAATATCTTTACAAGTATTAGAGACAAACGAGAAAGCTATTCATCTTTATAAAAAATTAGGTTTTGAAGTAGAAGGCATTTTGAAAAATGACAAAAGACTATCGGATGGAAAGTATTATAATACGGTAGTGATGGGAAGATTTACTAATACTTTTCATGAAAGAGGTGAAGAAGTATGTTTTACAGAAGGAAGTACTATGTAGTGAAAAATGAATTCATAGAAGTATTTAATGATCATTTCAATAATACGAACGTACCTAATCAATTAAAGCATAGTTCTAGGCTAATAGGACGCTGGATGAAAGATAATAAGAATGGTACGTCTGAAGTATTTGCCATATGGGAATATGATAGTTATGAACAGTATAATGAAATAGAATCGAAAATTAGAAGTGATGAGAGGCATATTAAAGGAATACATGAATGGTATGAAAACCATGGCGGGAAAGAATATGTTTTACAGGAGTACATAGTAGAGATGAAAAATGAAGAGTTAGTATGTACTGTAAAGTAACAGAGGGGTGAGGGATAATAGAAATTAGAACAAAATTATATTTTAGTTTAGCATCCACTATTTTATTTGCAATAGCCGTGATTGTTTTCTTTATAAATGATAATCCACAAAAGTGGTTTTGGTTATGTATTTTCTTTGCGTCCATTATACAAAATATAGTGCTACTAAAAAAGAATAAAGAAATGCATTAGGATATTCAAATTATTAACATATTTGTGTCGTCTTTCTAGTTTTATTGAAAACGCTTTTATTCAGTTTTATAATAAAAGTATGTTTTATAAATCTCCAAAACAATTAAAAGGGAGATGATACAATGTTAGCTTCACCGTTTTACTTACATACATGGAAAAAGTTTATTGATGAAGGAGTCCTTGATTCGAACCGTATAAACGAAAGAATTTCAGAATCATGGTACCGATGTAAACAAGCAAATGTGAATCCTCATATGAGTAAAGGTCAGAAAATTTTGTCTTCTGTTTTTTTTCAAGAACAAAAGAAAAAGAGTGAAATTTTCCTTGATATAGCATTACCTCAAATACAAAATATGAGAAAAACCATTGATGAACTACAAATGATGGCATTATTAATCGATCCAGATGGTTATGTTCTATCGTTAAGTGGAAATAAACAAACGTTAAAGCGAGCGAAACATATTAATTTTATTGAAGGTGTAAAATGGACGGAAGCAGCTGTGGGGACAAACGCAATAGGAACAGCGCTAGAAATTGAAGAAGCTATTATGATAAGTGGTACTGAACATTACTCCGTGGTATCTCATAGCTGGAGTTGTGCGGCTGCTCCCATTCATAACGATGACGGGAAATTAATTGGTATTCTAGATTTCTCCTGTCCAATTGAATTTTCACATCCATATATGCTCGGTATGGTAACTTCAATTGCACATGCGATTGAACGCGAATGTAGCATAAGAGTTCATCAAAATGAATTACACTTAATCCATCGTTTTTTAGATGTCATTGATAGTGATGAACAAGTAGTTATTTGTAATCATCGTGATGTTATCGTTTCTGCGAGTAAGAGCGTTCGGGAACGAGTAACTAATTGGTCAAGAATGAAACTTGAAGAGTTAGTGCACCATGGATTGGAAACTAAATTAGAGATACCGGTATATAGTAATGAAAGAATGATCGGGAAATGTATGTATTTAAAGGAAAACAAACAAATGAATACATATTCTACTTTCACATTTATAAAAGGAATTACTTTTCCAGGAGTTACCGGGACAAGTAAAGCATTTCAACACACACTAGAAGAAATTAAGCTTGTTTCACCGACTGATGCTAGTGTGTATGTATGTGGTGAGACAGGAGTAGGAAAGGAATATGTCGCGAGAGCGATTCATGAAAATAGTCCAAGAAAAGACGGGCCCTTTATAGCTGTAAACTGCGGTTCTTTGCCTAAAGAATTAATGGAAAGTGAATTGTTCGGTTATGATGAAGGTGCATTTACAGGTGCGCGACGTCAAGGATATAAAGGGAAATTTGAACAAGCAAACGGAGGAACATTATTTTTAGATGAAATTGGTGAAGTACCACCAGAGATGCAAGTAGCATTATTGCGTGTTTTACAAGAACGCACAATAACTCCAATTGGGAGTTCAAAATTGGTACCAGTAAATATTCGTATTATTACTGCCACACATAAAGATTTACTACGGTTAGTAGAAGAAGGGAAATTCCGTCAAGATTTATATTATCGTTTGCACGTTTATCCGTTATATGTTCCATCGTTAATAGAAAGAAAAGAGGATATCCCATATTTTATACAACACTTTTGCGAACAGAAGAATTGGAATGTTGTATTTCCAAAGAGTATATACAATCAATTTTTACAACATACATGGCCCGGAAATATTCGGGAACTAGTAAATGTATTAGAACGCATTTACATTTTGTCGCAAGGACGGGAAATATGCGAAAAACAAGTAGTTTTTTTGCTGCAAACAATGATGGGAAATCAACAACAACTTGAGTTACAAGTTGAAACTAAAACAGAACAGACATTACATTTTCGCGAAAAAATACAGCGTGATAGCATGATTGAAGCATTACAAAAGACAAATGGAAATGTTTCGTTAGCTGCAAAACTATTAAATGTACCCCGTAGTACATTTTATAAACGAATGCAAAAATATAAGTTATAAAGTAGATTTTTGCAATCTACTTTTTCTTTGTGGGCTCATGTTCTGTCGGAATGTGCGCTTACCGGGGAAATAATAGAATTGTTAGAAATTAATTTCCGGAAGGGGGGCTTATGTGAAGTATATTGAAATTGGCATCGGGAATAGGTGGTTTGTTCGAACAGAAACCGAAAATAAAGATGGAACTGAATTTGAAGAACGAGGTATTATAAAACCTATTTATTTTGAGTCTTTATACGTACGTATTTGGTTTCGGAAAACTTGTTTTATTTTTGATACGAAAGAGGGTTTTAAGAAAGATAAGAAGAGAAGGGTTGAATATAAATTTATTGTTGGAATTGTAAGTAGACTGAATAAAGAAAAAGTGGGCTAACATGCGTAGTTATATTGGACAGGAAATTCTATTGACTTATATCAAACTCATAAAAAGTAATTTTACTAAATATAAATTGTTAATAAAACCACTAAGGAAACTTAGTGGCTTCTTTTTTTATAGGAAGGATTTTCATATGAATAGGATCTTAACGATTGTACTTGCAATTATTGTAAGGGGGTATTCTATTTATAGTTGGAATGATGTTTCGGAACAGAGTATGCTAATTTTACAAACGCTTATAGGGATTATGTTAGTTAGCTTAGGAGTGCAAAATTTTAAAAATAAAGAAAATAAAAGTATGGGCATCGCTTGACTACTCGTTGCGTTATATTTAATTGTTGTATTGTTAGTAAAACATTTTGCATGAATAAGTATTTAAATTATTTATTCATGATTTTCTTATTACGAAAAATATTCTCGCAATAAAAGTTAAAATTCCATTTGTATTTCACTATATAAAATATGGCATAATGATTTAGTTAAATAGAAATGGATAGGGTATTTGAGAGGGGCAGTATAATGAGTTTTGCAATTGAAATAGTAATAAAAGCACCAATGGATATTGTATGTGACTATATAATAGAAGATGAAAAAATAAAAGAATGGAATACGTTTATAATAGAAAATCGCTATCCTTCAAATATGGATAAAGAGAATCCACGTGTAGGAGATAAATATATTTCTGTTCAAAAAGTAGGTAAGAAAACATTTGAGGCAGAAGTAGAAATTCTTGAATACGATACACCCCATATTATTTCACTAGGTAGTGAAATGAAGCAAGGATATTCAGCAATGACTTATATGTTAGAAGAAGATGAGGAAGGTACAGCACTAACATTAATTTCAGAATATGAACCTAGTAATTTTTATTATAAAATGATGTATAAGTTAACAGGCTGGATTTCACGAGGTTTAACTATAGAACAAATGGAACGTCTAGCAGAATGTGTAGAAGCTGCTTATCATAAAGAAGATTAATATTAAAAATATATTAAGGTAAAAGCGTTACTCAATCTCATGAGTAACGCTTTTACTGTTTGAAAATTTTTTCATTGAAAATCTCAATAGCTCTTTCATATATTTCTTTATCAACACAAAATCTTTCTGTTATCCAATAATTAAGTTCAGAAGATGTAATGATTTGTTCTCTTTTCTTACCTTGGAAATATCGTTTTAAAACATTATCATTAATAGAAGTTGGAATACCATCGATATAACCGAAAATCTGAATTTTCTTTAATACAGGAGATGTACGCCAATCGTTAGACCTTGAAATAAGTTCTTTCATATTTGATAAGTGTATTGGTTCTATGTGTAAGGTTTTTGTGGGACCTGGATTTCTAGTAATTTCAATCTTATTATTTGAGACTTCATAAGTGAAAGTTTCTCTTACATTACTTACTTGAAATGATTCATAAAGTGGGTAAGATTGGAATAAAGGTGCACAATAACCAACATCAACATAATAAGGTTGGTCTAAGTTAACCCGTAAGCATAAATGTCCGGGATCCATATACATATAATGAACATTAAAACCAAGATTTGATAATAACCAATGAAATCCAATTGAGTGCGTCCAACAAGTACCCCCGAGACCTTTTGTTGTAATACGGTATATGTATGTCTCAATGGAAGGAAAAAAATGACCTGTTTTATTACCTTTTTCCCAGTCAATTATTTTAGTAAGAGTTTCTCACTTTACTTTTTCTTGATGAGCTTTAATAAGTTCATTTAAAAACCTTAAGCTAGTATGCTGTTTTGTAGCACCTAAAAATGATAGAAAACTATTTATTAGTTGTTCTTGAGACATTTTCTTGTCCTTTCTATATAGGAATTGTTATTGGTATTATTATACAATAGATGTCAGGAAATAAAGGTATTTACTAATGAAGTGGGGGAGAATTTTATGTCGATGTCGCTATATTATAAAAAAATCCGGGAGCAATTAGGACATGAACTAATATTCATGCCAAGTGTAGCTGCAGTTATTAAAAACGAGCAGGGAGAAATCTTATTTCAATATCCTGGCGGAGAATACTGGAGTTTGCCAGCTGGAGCAATTGAACCTGGGGAAACTCCAGAAGAAGCAGTAATTCGGGAAGTATGGGAAGAAACAGGATTGAAAGTACAAGTAAAAAAACAAAAAGGGGTATTTGGAGGGGAAGAGTTTCGTTATACATATGCAAATGGCGATAAGGTAGAATATATTGTTGTTGTGTTTGAGTGTGAAGTTACTAGTGGAAAACTGAAATCGATAGATGGTGAATCTTTAAAACTACAATATTTCTCATTTTCTGAAAAGCCTACTTTAGCACTACCATACCCAGATAATATATTTTTATAGATGTAAAATAACACACCTTACTTATTGAAGGTGTGCTATTTATATAACCCCGTCGTATACATCTCCGTTAACGTATACACAATTTCCTCTAAGTTAATCTTTTTGTCGTTTTGCATAATAGTCCAAAGAAACGATTCATTCATCGCGAACCAACCGCGTGCTACAATCTCTTTATTTAAATTAGGTTGTGCCAATCCACTTTCTTGAGAGTATGTAATATCCTGTTTAATGCTTTTTATAAAACGTTCCCGAATCTCATCCCATTTTTGCCGTATTTCTCTTGATAATCCTATCGCTTCCTCTACAACTTGCAAAATAGCGCGTTCTTCATTTGCTAATTGCAGGAATGCTCTAACTTGATTTTGGATCATTATACGTGCTTCTTCTTTTGTTTGTGGAGAAAAAGAGCGTTCAGCGATATTATAAAAACGATTCATAACATCTTCCATTAAACTAATTAGGAAATCATCTTTGTTTTTGAAGTATACATATGCTGTACCATATCCGGTTTCTGCATGTTTAATAATTTGTGTAATTGTCGTTTTTTGAAATCCGTTACGTATAAAAATAGTGTAACCAGAGTGTAATAGTTTCTTCTTCGTTTCTAAGGAGCGGTGTTTTCTTGATGAAAGGGTACTGTTTTTCAAAGAATCACCTCTTTATACTGAAATATCTGAAAATATAACTGTATTGTAAAAGAAATTCATATATAAAGTCAACTGACATAATATCATTGACGTCGTATCAATTGAGGTGATATATTTCAATTAGTTAGAATAAAAAGAAAATTAAGAGAAGGTGACACCATGTATAAAGAACTATTTCAACCGAATTATGAATATGCGCTTGAATGTGATAAACATGATGAACTGAAAGATTTTCAAACTGAATTCTATAAAAAAGAAGGAACGATATATTTAGATGGAAACTCATTAGGACTACTTTCAAAAAGAGCAGAGAAATCGTTACTTATTTTGCTAGATTCATGGAAAGAGTATGGCATTGACGGCTGGACAGAGGGTGAGCATCCGTGGTTTTTTCTCTCGGAGAAATTAGGTGAGTTGACTGCACCTCTTATTGGAGCCTTACCAGAAGAAACCATTGTAACCGGTTCCACGACGATGAATATACACCAAGTGATTGCCACATTTTATGAGCCGAAAGGAATACGTACAAAAATTCTTGCGGATGAATTAACATTCCCATCAGATATATATGCACTTCAAAGTCAAATTCGTTTAAAAGGATTAGATCCAGATGAGCATTTAGTAAGAGTGAAAAGCAGAGATGGTAGAACACTTTCTGAAGAAGATATTATCCATGCGATGGAAGATGATATCGCTTTAATTTTATTACCTTCTGTTTTATATAGAAGTGGTCAAATTCTTGATATGAAACGTTTAACAACGGAAGCTCATAAATGCGGCATTCACATTGGATTTGATTTATGCCATTCAATAGGATCTATTCCGCATCATTTCAAAGATTGGGATGTCGATTTTGCTGTTTGGTGCAATTATAAATATTTAAATGCAGGACCGGGTAGTGTTGCAGGCCTTTATGTAAATAGTAAACATTTTAATAGACTGCCAGGATTGTCTGGATGGTTTAGTTCTAGAAAAGATAAACAGTTTGATATGGAGCATACATTAACAGCTGCTGATCATGCAGGTGCTTATCAAATTGGTACACCGCACGTATTAAGTACAGCACCATTAATTGGTTCACTTGAAATTTTCAAAGATGCTGGTATTGAACGTTTACGTGAGAAATCTTTACATATTACGAGATACATGCTGAATTTAATTGGACATGAATTAAAAGATTTCGAATTTACAATTGGAAATCCATTAGAGGATGAAAAACGAGGCGGGCACATTTATTTAGAGCATGCAGAAGCAGCACGTATATGTAAAGCACTAAAAGCAAATGGAGTAATTCCAGATTTTAGAGCGCCAAATGGGGTGAGACTTGCGCCGGTCGCTTTATATAACACATACGAAGAAGTGTGGAAATCTGTACAAATATTAAAGAAAATTATGAAAAATGAAGAGTATAAGCAGTTTGAAAATAAGCGAGAGGTTGTGGCATAAATATGAAAACATCAGAGTGGATTGATATTTCACAACCGCTAAATAATAATATTGCAACGTGGCCAGGAGACACACCGTTCTCGTATGAAGTTTCATGGTCAAAAGAAGAAAGTGGCTCAGTAAATGTCGGAAAGTTAACGATGAGTATTCATACAGGCACTCATATTGATGCACCATTTCATTTTGATAATGATGGAAAGAAAGTATTGGATTTAGATGTTCAAGTTTATGTTGGCCCAGCACGGATTATTGACGTTTCTAATCTTGAAAGCATCGGGAAAAAGGAATTAGAAAGCTTTCATTTAGAAGGTGTAGAACGATTATTATTACGTACATCTTCACATGGAAAAGCTGAAGAATTTCCAGAGGTGATCCCTCATTTACGTGCAGACATAGCGTCGTTTCTTTCAGAGAAAGGTATTCGTTTAATCGGAGTAGATGTACCATCAGTTGATCCGCTAGATGATAAAGAATTAGCAGCGCATCATCAATTATTTAAACATGGAATTCATATTTTAGAAAATGTCGTACTAGATCATGTAGCAGACGGTGATTATGAACTTATTGCATTACCACTTGCATTAACTGATGCAGATGGAAGTCCAGTTCGAGCCGTTATTAGACCAATATAAGTAGAATCATATAAAAGGGGCGTTTGGCTAATATGAAAGAAAATGAAAAAGTAATTATGGAAAAAGGGATTCATACGGATTTTAAAGAGAATATGACGTATGGGGAGTATTTACAATTAGATAGTTTACTATCTTCTCAAAAAAGATTATCGGACCATCATGATGAAATGTTATTTATCGTTATTCACCAAGCAAGTGAGCTTTGGATGAAGCTCATTTTACATGAGCTAAATGCGGCGGTTGAATCTATTAAACAAGATAAATTACAACCAGCTTTTAAAATGTTAGCACGTGTATCAAAAATTCAGTCTCAAATTATTCAATCTTGGGATATTCTTGCGACATTAACACCATCAGAATATATTGAGTTTCGTGATTCACTCGGTCAAGCTTCAGGTTTTCAATCGTATCAATATCGTATGATTGAGTATGCACTTGGCTATAAAACGCCACACGCATTAAAAATTTATGAAAAGGATCCAGAATTACATGCACGACTTCATAAAGCGCTACATGCACCAAGTCTATATGATGTCGCGATTCAAGCATTAGTAAAAGAAGGATTCCCTATTCATAAAGATGTGTTAAACCGTGATATTACGCAGCCTTATGAAGAAGATGCAACAGTAGAAGCAGCATGGTTGGAAGTGTATGCGGATGTGAAAAAATATTGGAATTTATATCAGCTTGCTGAAAAATTGATTGATATTGAAGACTGGCTACAACAATGGCGTTTCCGTCATATGAAAACAGTAGAAAGAATTATTGGGCATAAAATGGGTACAGGTGGATCCTCCGGTGTTTCTTATTTAAAGCGAGTACTTGATCAACAATTCTTCCCAGAGCTTTGGAATGTTCGTACGAAATTATAAAAATAAACCTGTCAGTTCATTATGGCTGACAGGTTTATTTTTATTTGAGCACAATTATGTTTAAAATGAAGGAACAAGATATAATAAATGGAGTAACTATTTAAATGGAGGTAAAGTTTTTGGATTTCAAGCAACTAGAAAATAAATTCGAAAAGAAAAAAGTGAATACATTTCTTGTTTATCAAAAAGGGGAATTAACAACTGAGTATTATAAAACACCCGAATGTGCAAATAACTTATATAAAATAAATTCGATTACAAAAAGTATCGTATCTTTATTAATTGGTATTGCAATTGATAAGGGCTATATAAATGATATACATACATCAATTACAGAGTGGATTGAAAATGTACCTGGGGAAAAACATGATTTAACGCTATATCACTTATTAACAATGACTACTGGTGAGGACTGGAAAGAGTTTGGGAATGGAGTAGTATTCCCAAATGACTTTGTAGAATCAGAGAACTGGGTACAGTACATATTAGAAAAGCCAATAATTGAAGAACCTGCTACAAAAATGAATTATAATTCAGGTTCTTCTCATTTACTGAGCTATATTATTCAAGAAGCTACTGGAATGTCGACAGAGCGGTTTGCAAAGAAATATTTATTTAATTCATTAGAAATTAACGAATACGAGTGGCAACAAGATCCGCAGGGTATATATGTAGGTGGCTTCGGTATGAAAATGAAATCTACCGATTTATTAAAATTAGGAAAATTATGTTTGCAAAATGGATATTGGAATGAAAAAGAAATTGTATCAGCGAAATGGTTAGAAGAGTCAAGTAGGGCGCAATTTGAGACATATGAACATGTGGGCGCATATGGATATCACTGGTGGGTATTACATAACGAAAGATTTCACATACCGTATTGTATATATTTTGCTATGGGATATGGCGGACAATACATTGTTATCATTCCTCAGTTAGAAGTAGTAGCTATTATAAGTAGTCATATGCCAAAACGTGGGCTCGTTCCGTTAAAATTATTTATTGAGCATGTACAGGGAAATTCTAATTATATATAAGAAAAGGAGGGAATGTATGAAAGATGAAAAAATTTTATCTTTATTTAGACTATGTTTAAGCCTTCTAGCATTTAGTACAATCATTACGCAATTTATAATACGGGCACAAGTGAAACCGTTCAACCCAGTTAACTTTTTTAGTTTCTTCACTATCGAAAGTAACATTTTAGTTGCATGTATTCTCCTTTTAAGTAGTATCGGAACAGCTACATTTGGTTGCTCAGAGCAGTTTGGTATACTTCGTGGTGCAGCAACGGTATACATACTTACGACTGGACTCATTTATTTTTTATTATTAAGAGGGTTAGAAGAATCACTTCAAACGGCAATACCATGGGTAAATACTGTGCTACATTATATCATGCCGATTACAATGCTTTTAGATTGGATTTTAAATCCACCTATTAAGAAAATCACTTGGAAACAATCTGCAAGTTGGCTCTTATTCCCGTTTTTTTATGTGGTATATAGCTTAGTACGTGGTCCAATCGTGAATTGGTATCCATATCCGTTTTTAGATCCAAGAATAGGTGGGTATGGTAAAGTACTTTTATACAGTATAGGGATAGCAGTTGTAATTGGCGCTATTTGTATATTGGTAAGATTTTTAGGGAATCGAAACTTTAGAAAAGAATTTTAGAAATGCAAGAACCCCCACTGTGTCTGTTTTTAACAGTGGGGGTTTCACTTTATCTACTCGTCTTCTGAAACGACATCTTTATAAATTTCTCCGTCTTTGTTTCAAATTCTACATCAACAAAAACACCATATTCTTTTCCATCTTCACGTAACCACAATTTAAATTTTTCAACAGTTATTTGAACTGTTTTGGGTTTTCTACCTATATGAAGATAGTCAATAATTTCTGCTTTTGGGTATTGTTCTTTCGTCTTTTCTACGGCTAGCTTACCCCATTTAGCATACGGCGGCTGCGCATGAACAATTGATGAGCCTGTATATATATTTGAACATGTTGTTAGGAACAGAATGACAAGTGCGACACGCTTTAACAATTTCTTCATGATGAACTCCTTTTATCTTTTTTGTATATTGTTTACATATTTTTTCAACGATATTAGTTTGGATTTTTTTGTCTTCTTTACATAAAAGCGAGGCTTTTACAAAACATAACCAAGAAATCATTTCCGTAATTAAGGAGGAAAAATTATGCGCCAAAAGGCTATTTTTAAAATAGCAGTTTTACTTGCGTTCATAGGGCTGTCTTTAATGGTCAGTAGTATACAACTAAAGAATGTAGAAGCTTTTTCTAATCAAGTCATTCAAAGAGGGGCATCTGGCGAAGATGTCATTGAACTGCAATCTCGTTTGAAATATAACGGATTTTATACGGGAAAAGTGGATGGTGTTTTCGGATGGGGTACATACTGGGCACTTCGGAATTTTCAAGAGAAATTCGGATTACCCGTTGATGGTTTAGCTGGAGCTAAAACGAAGCAAATGCTCGTGAAGGCAACGAAGTATGACAAGTCAACTGCTAATAAAGGGACGACAACGAATAAAGGAAATAGTGGTGGCACTGCACAGGAGAATAAACCACCTCAAAATAAAGGGACAAATGTTCCGAACGGTTATTCTCAAAATGATATTCAGCTTATGGCAAACGCAGTATACGGGGAATCACGTGGTGAACCGTATTTAGGACAAGTTGCAGTAGCTGCTGTTATTTTAAATCGTGTTACAAGTGCGTCGTTCCCAAATACTGTTTCAGGTGTAATCTTTGAGCCTAGAGCATTTACAGCGGTAGCCGATGGACAAATATATTTAACGCCAAATGAAACAGCAAAAAAAGCAGTTTTAGATGCGATTAACGGATGGGATCCAACAGGAAATGCTTTATATTATTTCAATCCAGATACTGCGACTAGTAAATGGATTTGGACTCGTCCACAAATTAAAAAAATCGGTAAACATATTTTCTGTAAATAGAGCGGAGGTGGGACAATGTTAAGAGGTATTATCATTGTATTATTAACAGTCGGTGTAGTAGGAACAGGATACTGGGGCTATAAAGAGCACCAAGAGAAAAATGCGGTTTTAATTCGAGCGGAAAATAGTTATCAACGTGCATTCCATGATTTAGCATACGAAGTCGATTTATTGCACGATAAAATTGGTACAACACTTGCGATGAATTCACGATCATCTTTATCACCTGCACTAGCGGATGTATGGCGTTTAACATCTGAAGCTCGCTCAGATGTTGGGCAACTGCCTTTAACATTAATGCCGTTTAATAAAACGGAAGAATTTTTAGCGAATATCGGTGATTTTAGTTACCGTGCAGCCATTCGTGATTTAGAAAAAGAGCCGTTAAATGAGCAAGAATATAAAACGTTGCAAACTTTATATTCAAATGCAGGAAATATACAAGATGAACTAAGAAAAGTACAACATCTTGTTTTGAAAGATAATTTACGCTGGATGGATGTAGAAATGGCACTTGCATCAAATCGCGATCCAGCAGATAACACAATTATTGATGGATTGAAAACTGTAGAGAAAAACGTAACATCATATTCTTCTACAAACTTCGGACCGACCTTTACAAGTGCGCAAAAAAATAAAAAAGGTGGATTTGAAGCGGAAGGAAAGGCAATTTCTAAAGATGAAGCGGCGAAAATTGCCAAATCGTTTTTGAATTTAAAAGGAAATGAAAAAGTAGATGTTGAGAAAAGCGGAAAAGGTGCGAAAGAATCCTTCTATAGTGTGAAAATTAAAGATGAAGCAACGAACAATGAGTTCTATATGGATATTACCGGAAAAGGCGGATATCCAATTTGGGTTATGAATAACCGCGAAATTAAAGAACAGAAAGTTAGTTTAAACGATGCAGGTAGTAAAGGTTTGAAATTTTTAAAGGACCATAAGTTTAATAATATGGAGCTTTATGATAGCTCTCAATATGATAATGTTGGTGTATTTACGTATGTAGTAAATGAAAATGGAGTACGAATTTATCCAGAAGCAATCCAAATGAAAATTGCTTTAGATGATGGTTCTATCGTTGGGTTCTCCGCAAAAGAATACTTAGCGTCACATCAAAAGCGAACAGTTCCATCGGCAAAGCTAACTGCAGCAGAAGCAAGAAAGAAAATCAATCCGGATGTAAAAGTTATGGAAGAACGTAAAGCTTTAGTAGTCAATGATTTGCATAATGAAGTACTTTGCTATGAATTTATAGGTACTTTAGGAAAAGATACGTATCAAATATTCATTAATGCTAATAGCGGGGCCGAGGAAAAGGTAAAGAAAATGCAAGCTGTTGAAAAAATTTATGATTAAACCTTAATAGTGAAGTGGTGAAAATAATGAAAACTCTAATATATATATTGATGCTTTGCTTCGTTATAACTGGATGCAGTATTGGAAAAAAAGACAATCCAAACGAAAAGTCGGAACAAAAAAATGTTTCAATGAAAAATGTTAATTATACGAATAAATCAAATAAGCCAAATGAAAAAGCAGCAGATCATTTAGCATCTTTAGCAGCAAGTTTGCCAGGTGTGAATGATGCAACAGCGGTCGTTTTTGGAAAATATGCTATTGTAGGTATAGACGTAAAAGCAAAACTTGATCGAACTCGTGTTGAATCAATTAAATACTCTGTTGCAGAAAGTTTAAAAAATGACCCTGACGGTGCTAATGCAGTCGTTGTAGCAGATGTTGATACGTATGAACGCCTAAAACAAATTGGAAAGCAAATTAAAAAAGGAAAAACAGGTGAAGGTATACTAGATGAATTAGCGGCTATTGTGGGCCGAGTAATGCCACAAGTTCCAAATGATATGATTGAAAATAGAGAAACGAATCCAATTAAAGATAATGATAAACAATTACCAAAAGATGAAGAACAAGAGTTAAGAAAAGAACAGGATGATCAATCAAATAATCATTTGAATAAATGAAATTAACCTCGTACTTAATTGTACGAGGTTTTTGAATGTAATATTAAATATTCAGTTTATTTTCAAGGGAATATATGGTTTAATTATGATGGGAGGGACAACTGTTATGATGAAAAAAAGCGCATGTATATTGTTTAGTTTATGCTTAGGTTTCAGTATGACAGCGTGTGAACAGAGAAAAGAAGTGAAAAATCAAACAGCAACTTCTTCTACTGTGATGGAAAGGCAACAGAAAGATTCTATTAATATAAATCATTTCTCGAACATAAATGAAGGAATGACTTATACAGAAGTGAAAGATTTAATTGGTTTTGAAGGGGATTTACTTATAGAAGAAGGGGTAGAACATTCTACACAAATTAAACAAATTTTTGCTTGGAAAGGAAACGATCCAAATTCATTTGTTGAAATTACCTTTTTAGATGGAAGAGTGCATTCAAAAGCACAGCAAGGTATAAGTTAATAAGCTAAAAAATGGGAGAGTTTAGCATGAACATACACACAGGGGAAATTCAATTAGTTCCGTATAAGGAGAAATATAAAGAAGTTATACAAACATTTACTTTACCAAGTGAACAAGTCCAGTTTACATCAGATCCAAGCGCATTACTGGAGAAAGCAAAAAGTGATCGTACAAAAAACGTGATTGTTATTTTAGATTACAACGGGTTACCTGTTGGTCTTTTCGCATTGCAAACAGGAGATAGAGTAAAGAAGTTCACTGATAATGAGGATGCTTTACTTTTAACATCATTTTCTATTAATCACAATAGACAAAGAAAAGGATACGCTAAAAATTCATTGTTATTATTAGAAGAGTTTGTAAAACGTTATTTTCCAATAAAAAATGAAGTTGTACTTGCTGTGAATGAAAGAAATATTCCTGCACAAAATTTATATGCAAAAGTCGGCTTCCAAGATAAAGGTTTTAGGAGAATGGGGCCAATTGGCCAACAAATAATAATGCATTTACCTATAATGGAATAACGAGATAGAAAACTTACTCTTGAATATTCATGTAGTAGGTTTTTTTATTTTAACAATATATAATATATGTATATAAAATGAAACAGAAATGAAGGATATAAAAAATGAATCAAGATAGAAAATGGTATATTGTTGGGGGAAGAGTGATTAAAACTGGGATTGCAGTTTTTCTTACAGTGTTAGTTTGTGATTTTTTTAACATCCCAACTTGGAGTTATAAAAATGATTTAAAAGATTATAAACCAAATCATTATCATCACCATTTTTCAAGTGAATCTATTATTTTATTTGAGGTATTATCTATTCATGATATGTTAGAAGAATTAAAACAAATATCCGAGAAATATGAGTGGGAAAACCGATTCAATTGATAAGTTCATTTTACTGTGGGGGGGATAATATGACACTTTATATTGCATTACTAAGAGGAATCAATGTCGGTGGCCATAAAGTAATCAAAATGGCTGATTTAAAACGAGTGTTTGAATCAATAGGGTTAAAACAAGTGAAAACATATATACAAAGTGGTAATATTGTGTTCGAATCTGAGGAAGGTATAAACTTTCTAAAGGACTGAATACAATCTGAAATAAAAAAAGAATTTGATTTCGATGTTCCAGTCATGCTAAGAACACATGATGAATTTATAAATATTATTAAACAATGTCCATATGAAGTTCATTCATTGTTAGAAGGAGAAAGTGTTCATATTGCTTTTTTAGCTAATGTACTTTCTGAAGAAGAGAGTAGTCAATTGCTTACATTTAAAAGTGAACTTGAAGATTGCTATATAGATGAGAAGGTCGTTTATTTATTTTTCAAAAATAGCATTCGAAATTCTAAATTAATGAACCAGTTTCAGAAGTTACATACACCAGCTACAGTTAGGAATTGGCGGACTGTGAATAAATTAAAAGCAATTGTAGAGAGTATGTAAATATAAAAAGATGAGGTTTTCTACATGTAGAAAACCTCATCTTTTTACTTATATTGTTTTGCAACTATGAGTTCGACAATAGGATAAATAAAGAATGAAGAGCAAATTGCGATGAACAGAGGGAGGTTTTTTACTCCATCTAAATTAGCTCCCATAGAAAATCCTTCGGAGAAGATTAATAAAAGGAACATTACAACTACAAGCACAAAATATGCGATTTTAAAGCTTTTATATGTAATTTGTTGTCCCATCTCATCTTGACTTTCTTCTGACACACCGCGGGGATCTCCCCATGTAATATGATTAAGGAGGTAGCTAAGTATTAAAGCGCTTGAGAAAATGGTTCCACCTAAAATTACACCTTCATTGATGTATTTATAGGTACCATGTATAAGGACTGCGACTAATGATAAAACGATTGTTATTAAAATGAATTTATTACGATTCATATTAGAACAACACCTCCACTATTGTAAAAAACTATTTACAACTATAGTATAAAATTTGGGAAGTTTTGTGTCAAATGTTTTTTACACGCAATGCGTAATTATGTAATATCTTGTTTTTGTAATGAGTAAAAAATTACAATACATTTGAATGTAAAAGAATGGGCTCGCATATATTTGGAAGGGATGTCAGATTAATTTAGGGGGTAGTTATGTCTATACTTTTAAAGGCTGGTGCAGATGCAGGAAACAACGGTTTGAAGTTAATGGTGAAAGGGCAAGACCCTATTTTTATTCCGAGTATTTATTCTTTATATATAGGTGAGCCTACAGGACTCTTAGATGAGGTAGATGTCTCATTATCTGAATTAGAAAACCACATTGATGTGACTATAAGTTCGCCATCGTTAATGTTAAATAATGTACGATACATCGTTGGAGAAAAAGTCATCCAAGATCAATTAAAAGGTACTGAGGTTGAGAAGAAATCGAATAAGTCGACTGATGAGTTAATGGTTATTACAATTCTATCAGGTTTAGCTGTAAGCGCTATGCGTCAAAGTCCAACTTCTAGTCATATTAATATTCGTTATGATTTATCTGTCGCTCTTCCTATGCAGCTTATTACACAAGAAATAGCTGCTGAAAATGCAAAACGTTATATGGGAAATCATAAGGTTATTTTCCATTATCCGAACGGACGTGATGTGACAATTAATGTTTCAATTGAGTATTGTAAATGCCTGCCTGAGGGTGCTTCTGGGACGTGGGGCATTGTATACGATGAAGAAGGAAATGTTGTGAAACATAAAATAGAATGTGAACAAAATAAAGTGTCAGAAATTGATTTTGTTGATAAAACACTATTATCTTTTGATATTGGCGCAGGGACGACAGAAGAAGTAGTATCACTAGGCGTAAACTTTAGACCACAACTAAGTAAGGGTTTATCCTATGGTGTGAAAGAAACGTTACTACAAATTATTACGAGATGGAACCGGAAGTATCCAACAAAGACAATTGATAGTATTACAGAGTTCAATCAAATTTATTTAAATGATAAACACCCTAGAAATGCATTATTAGTTGAGGAATCACAACCAGCATTATTAGGTTTAGCAGCGCGCGTTGCAACGGATATTATAAACAAAATTGATGATATGAAAGACGATCCATACGTGTTTATTTATGGCGGGGGTGCAGTAATTATTAAAAACAGTTTAAAAATGATTTTAAAGCAAAAAGGACGACTCAAAAATGTAATCTTTGTAGATAATCCGTTATTTACAAATGCACGAGGATTATTAGTATATACTTGTTCACCAAAATATAGAGAGCATAAGCAAAAAGAGTTAGGATTTACAAACTTAACGATAAGTTAGTTAGTGGAAGTATGCGATCTAGGCGATATAAACGTGGTGATCGAGTAAAAATCAATATTCATAAATCGGTATCACCTGAAATGCTTGCGTGGCTGAATAAACAATCAAATCCAACTAATTTCTTCTTTTTTGCTGCACAGCAACTATTTAAACAAGTAGGAGATATTGACGTTTCAAAAGCTTTACCAAGCAGCCATGTTTTCTCATTATATGTGGAGCCTTCATCCTTATTAAAAGTCGAAGTAAACCCTTTTAAAAACATGACACTAGACACAAATACATCCACCGAAAATGCAAAAAAAAAATTATGGGAATCTGTTGATCAATTAGATTGTCCATTTTTTTAAACATAGAAAAGTATAAAAAGTCCCCATCACTATACATACGAATACAGTGATGGGTTTTTGTTTGTAACTAGAAGGAGGCACAATACAATTTGTGCCCCTTCCATTAGTTATTTATCTAAATTTTAGATGTATGTTTAGAAACAGCATTAATTATGCTTTCCCAGTCATCTGGATGGTTTTCATGGCCTGCTCCTTTAAGAGTTAATAGTACTGAGTTTGGAATTTCACCAATTAGTGCGAGGCCATGTTCAAATGGGAGTGCTGTATCGTCTGTTCCGTGAATAACTAATGTAGGTGCTTGTATGGATTGAAGTACACCTTCATATGCATCATCACCTTGAAGTAAAGCGTGATTAAACATACTTAATAAATTGTTTGCGCGTTCTATTTCTTGTTTTACTTGTTTATAAACTCTATTTTCATCAAATATTCGTTCTGATCCACATAATAGACGAGATCCTGAAACTAAATACTCTGCCACATCATTTTTATTTGCCCAATCTATACTTGTGCCATTTACATGATGTGTTAAAATTCTTTCATCCATTGGAGGTAAATCGCGAGTATTGTCATCAGATCCTATTACACTAGTCGCTAGTAAAGTTAGCGTCAAAATTCTTTCGGGATGTTTTACAGCGGCAATTTGAGCAATCATACCACCTAATGACATACCAAATAGGTGAGCTTTATCAATATGATAAGCATCTAGTACTCCAATTGCATCTTCAGCCATATCTGTTACTGTATAATTGGAAGTTCTAGGTTCATAGGCAACAGAGCGTCCAACATCACGGTTATCAAAGCGAATAACAAACTTCCCCGTACTAGCCAACAGCTCACAAAACTCTTCGTCCCAATAAACCATGGAACATGTAGCGCCCATAATTAATAAAATAGCAGGGTTCTTAGGGTTTCCAAAGCTTTCTGTACATATATCAATTCCATTTATTTTAAATATCTTTTCACTCATATAGTTAGCCCCATTTCTTTTGAATTTAATTAATAAAACAGTTTTGGATGATTCTAAGATGTGTGTAAGATTCGTATTGTAATTCATCCCGCTATTTGCCATTTGCCGGGCGGTAAGAGTCTCATCTCAAAATTCAGGGAAAGTAAAGAAGTTGGGAGGGGACCAACTTCCTGAAAAAGACCGATTGACGAGGGTTGATTAAAGTTTCACTTTATAATGCTTCTTACATAATTACCCCCAAAAATAATTATATGTTAATTCAAGACAAAAAATTTTGAGAAATAATTGTATGTTATTAAAATAAACAGCAAGGAGGAGAGGAAAGGAAATGAAAGCAATTGTTATTGATTAATATGGCAGTGTTGAAGAATTAAAAGAAAGACAAGTTTTAAAACCGATTGTTAAGAATAACGAAAAAGCTCAACAATAAATAATATCCCATACTATACATTTTCATTTTCGGGTATTATTTATTGTTGGCTAATGTGAGATTGCTTCTAACAAATACTTTTTCGTATTGTATCATGTAATTTCTCTAATCCAATTTCCATATCTTTCTCGTTTAACATTGAATAGCTAATTCTTAATTGGTTATCATTTGTTTCGTAATTTAATAGACAAGCTGTTCCTGGTAAAAAAGAGACATCTACTTCATTTGCTTTTTGTAATAAGGTAAAGGGATCTATCGAATCAGGCAGTGTCACCCATAAATTAAAACCTCCATTTGGTATTTCAAAGTTTAGTTCTTTTAATGGCGATAATATATTAATTGTTAAATCACGTCTCATTTGTAAAGCTGTACGTAATTTTTCTAAATGGTTTTTCATACGTTCCGCACGTAAAAACGGCAGAAGTGCCTTTTGTGTTAATAAGGGACTACCGATATCCATTGAACCTTTCACTGCATATAGCCATTCAAAAATAGGACCATCGGCAATAAGTGCTGCGATACGCAGTCCTGGTGCTAACGTTTTACTAAATCCTTTTATATATATTACGTGGCCATCTTTATCAAAACTTTTGATTGGAGGCGGGACTATAGCATCCTCAAAATATATTTCCCCGAAAGAATCATCTTCAATGATAAAAAATTGATATAACTCCGCTAGTTCAATAAGTTCCACTCTTCGTTCTTTACTCATTACTGTACCTGTCGGGTTTTGGAAGGTTGGATTCGTATACAATAAAACGGGATTTTTACTTTGACAAATATCATCAATTAAGTCGGCGCGAACTCCATGATTATCAAGAGAAACGGGAATGATTTGAACACTTTTATTGATGAAAACATCAAGCGCAGCACTGTAACACGGACTTTCTACTAATACAATATCTCCAGGTTTTAATAATGTTTGAGCAATTAAATCAATTCCTTGTTGTGCTCCGCTTGTAATTAATAATTGAGATGGGTCTGTCACTAATTTCTGGTGTTCATGTAAGTAATTTGCTATTTCAACTCGCAGTTCATAATCGCCTTGAACTGGCCCGTAAGTTGCTAACAACATTGGATTTTTATCCAGCAATTTATGCATTTCGTCTGCCAAAAATGGGTTTGGTAATAGACGAGGATACAGAATTGCTTGTGAAAAATCATAATATTTACGGTGTTTATTCATTGCATATTGAGAACGCATAACATTAATCGTTTTCGTTTGTTGCCATTTATACGGAATTGGTTTGAAATCTTTCTTTACCCGTTTATATATGTAAGCACCTTTTCCTTGTTCGATGCGTATATACCCTTTGGTTTCTAATTGTTTATACGCTTTGCGAACTGTTAATACATTGATTTGTAAATCTGTGGCCATACAACGTAAAGAAGGAAGAGATTCACCATGTGAAAGCATACCACTTTGTATTCTGTCAACAATTTGCATATATATTTGCTTGTAATACGGTATGTTTGTTTCTTTACGCAATACAATTTTCATAGGTTCACCTATTTTTCTTTTTAACTTAATTAAAGCGAAAAATATATAGGGAATCAACTACAACTTGAAGTAACTGTTATATGTACCGATACACTGTTATACACCATACCCTCTATACTCATTTTAAGAGTAAAAAGGAGGAAGCAAAATGGTCATTTTTAATTACATTTTAGTATGTATTATTTTCGGGACAACATTTTTAACGATAAAAATTGGAATTGAAGCAGGGGCGCCACCGTTGTTTTCAGCAGGAATTCGCTTCTTTTTAGCAGGCATAATCCTTATGATTATTTTTAAATTCAAGCGAAAAGAAATTATGCCACATATATTTTCAAAACGCATTATGTATGCTGGATTTTGTTTAACATTCATGACATTCGCAAGTTTATATTGGTCAGAACAGTATATTTCTTCAGGATTAGCTGCTGTTCTTTCTGCTACGGGACCAATGATGATCTTGTTAATACAAGCAAAGAGGAATAGGGAGAAGCTACAAAAGGAACAACTCGTTGCTTTAGTTATTGCACTAATAGGTGTTATATTTGTTTCTTTACCAGGAATGCATCAACAAGTAAGTTTCATATGGAGTATTGCTTGTATTGTTTTAGTTATAGGGGAGTTATTTTACGGAATAGGCTCTATTCGTTCGAAAGAAATACTTTCAGATTTATCAAATGTATCACCATTTCTTATTAACGGTATTCAAATGTTTTATGGAGGGATTTTACTACTAATCGCATCTATTATTGTAGAACAACCCAATGTAACCGTATTAACTTCATGGAGTGTGCAATGGCCTATTTTATATCTCATATTTATCGGATCGATTGGTGGCCACGGATTATATTACTGGCTCTTATCAAAAACAAATCCAGTATTTCCATCGACGTGGTTATATGTATCACCATTGATTGCAATAATTGTGGGATATATCATTTTAGGAGAACCTTTAAATCCTACAATGGGAATGGGGGCTTGTCTTATATTGATTGGTGTATTTTTGGCCAATCGTTCAACACTACGGACTTATTTCAAAAAAGGGCGGTTATTAGAGAAGGAGATGTAGTTTAATAAAGTAACAGCCCTGTATATTAATTACAGAACTGATAAAATAAAAAACACAGTTGGAAAAATAACCAACTGTGTTTTTTATAATTAATTCACTTTTTTAATAAAGCCTTTATAATGACGTTTTACAAGCTGGCTTTCTAACGTCTTCATAGTTTCTAGTGCTACACCGACAATGATAAGTAAGCTTGTACCACCAATTTGAGCAGAAGGTGGTAACGTAGCAATTTTCGTAAATACGAGCGGTAATATAGAAATAGCACCTAAGAAAATTGCACCGATAAATGTTAAACGGTATAGAATTTTAGTTACATATTGTTCAGTTGCTTTACCAGGACGAATACCAGGAACATATCCATTTTGCTTTTTCAAATTCTCAGCCATTTGTTCAGGATTTACTTGAATAAATGCGTAGAAGTATGTGAAAGCAACAATAAGACCGACATAAAGTGTCATTCCAATTGGATGTGCGAAATCAAGATTTGCAACTAACCATTTTGATACGCTTGAATCAGGGAAGAGCTGCGCAATTGTACGCGGCGTCATTAAAAATGCAGAAGCAAAGATAACTGGTATAACACCAGCACTATTTACTTTAAGCGGTAAATGAGTGTTTTTTGCTCCTTGATATTGATTGTTTCCTGAAACAGCTTTTGCATATTGGATCGGTATTTTACGTACAGCTTGTTGAATGTAAATAACACCAACAACTATCGCTAAAATTACGAGTCCAATTAAAACAATTTTTATTATGTGCATAAATAGCTGATCGCCAGCATTTTGGAATTGTTGTAAATAAATTTGATTTGCAACATTTGGAATGGCGGCAACGAGACCTGCGAAGATAATCATCGAAATACCATTACCAACTCCGTTAGCGGTAATTTGTTCGCCTAACCAAAGTAAAAATGCAGTACCTGCAGTTAAAACTGTCGCAATAAATAAGTATGTAGTCCAGCTTTGATCTGTTATTAATTGTCCACCTGCTATATTATTAAAGCCATAAGACATTCCGATGGCCTGTATGAATGCGAGAATGATTGTAAAGTATCGAGTGAATTGAGCTGATTTCTTACGGCCCATTTCTCCTTGCTTTGCCCATTCCGAAAATTTAGGTATAACATCCATTTGTAGTAACTGTACTATGATGGAAGCTGTAATATATGGTGTAATACCTACAGCAAAGATTGAGAAGTGTTGCAGTGCTCCTCCACCAAATACGTTTAACATACCTAGAACGTTAGCTTGATCTTGTACTTTTAATACCTCTGCGTTAGTATGAGGAACTGGAATAAACGTGCCAATTCGAAAAACGATTAACATCGCTAGTGTAAAAAGGATTTTCCTTCTTATCTCAGCTACTCTCATGAAATTTGAAATCGTACGAAACATTATGTCGCCTCCTATATTTTTATCAGTAAAAAACTGATTATTATACCCTATGAAGTAACCACAAACCTCCTTCCGCACTAAATTCATTTGACAAATGGATTTTCATACACTTTGTAGTTTTCACGGATATAAAAATATAAGGTGTTATATAAGCGACCTATACACTTTTCGTAATCATTCAATACCCATAATATATCGAATAAATTCACAAATGTACATACATACGCATGAAAAATGAATAAATAGGGTCATTTTTTACATTTATTTAATGATAAATTGATAGGACATTATTATTCACGATTGTTATACATGTTATAAAAATAAAGGCGAGCCACTATGATTTATAGCTTATATTCATTCAAATGTGTCAGCTAATAGTGTCTCCCAATCTTTAAATGATAATTTATTAGTTATATGTTTTAGTGCATTAGGTACAACAATATGACAAATAAGTTCTAAGCTATTACCATCTGGATCAATAAAATAAACAGATGCATTACCTTGATGTGGACGGACAAAGGGTTCAATAGATTCATTACTTCCAAACGGAACGGTTTTAATTTGAAGTGAGTGTAACCAATGTAATGATTCTTTTAAATCCTCATATGAAACTCTAAATGCAATATGACGTAAAGAAGGATGATATTTTGTTTCGTATTCAGAGCCCGCCCATAATCCTAGCCAACTTTTCCCATCCTCAATCCAAAAGAATGCTGTTGACTCATCGCTCCAGGCTAACTTCAATCCTAGTTTTTCATAAAATTCGATAGATTGTTGTAAATTACTCACTGGTAAATGTGCTTCGTATATTCCTTTAATCAATTAAAATCCTCCACCTTTTTATTTCCTTACAATTAATATATCGATTTAAAAAGAATGTAAAATCAAATAAAAGTATGAAAGTACATACTACTTTAGTAGTAGTAATCAATTATATTACAATTGAAATTTATCCCCCGCTGATTAAAGGTTCACTTTATATGATTAGAGAATTCTTTTAATTTAAGAAGGAATAAATGTTAAAAAAAGCTAATTAAACAGTGTACGTATTTATAGGGGAGAAGATGTAAATGAAAGTTGTTATAAAAAAATTACCACCATTAGAAGTAGCGTATATAAGACGAACTGGTAGCTACTTTGAACCGCAAGATCACTGGGGAAAGTTACTGAACTGGTCAATTGAAAATAACCTTTATCCACCAGAGCAATCATTTATCGGAATATCATTAGATAATCCTGAACTCGTTGCAAGTCATAAGTGCCGGCATGATGCATGTGTTACGATTCCTGAAAACTTCGATAAAGAAAAGTATCATGATGTGCAATTTAAAAGATTAGATGGAGGTACATATGGTCTATACCAGTTCTATGGTGAACCTCATAAATTAAGTGAAGCGTATCAATACATGTATGCAGAGTGGCTACCAAATAGTGAGTATGATGCAGATTATGATAGAGATAATTTAGAGTTTTGCTTAAATAATGTTCCTGAGGATTTAGAAGGAAAGTTAAAGGTTGATTTATTTGTGGCTTTAAAATGAAATTGGAATAGTAGTGAAAGAAAATCTTTTTTCGAAGATAATATTTCTAGCGTAGGAATTTAAGTATGTAGGTTGCAATGAAAGGAGAATCCACATGGATACATTTGTAAATAACAAGTTTTATGAAACGAGATATCAATTAGTTGAGGAAATTAATTTGTTGAGTGATGCTCAATTTAATAGGAAACCAGATAAGGATAAATGGAGTATTGCACAAGTTTGTCATCATTTAGTTTTATTAGATGAAAGAGTGATAACAGTTATTTCCTCAGGGTTAAAAAAGTTAGATAGTACCCAAAATGAGCGTAAAGAAATTCACACTATTTTATTAGATAGAACGAAAAAGTTTATAGCTCCAGAAATGATTGAACCAAGTATAGAACCATTTGAAGTGGAGCAAATGCTCAATATGCTAAACGAATCAAGAAAAGAATTGATGCGTTTTCTGAGTACAATAGAAGATGAATCTAAATTAGTAAAAAAATCAGTGATGCATCCAGCTCTTGGAGAATTATTTCTTGATCAGTGGATAGAATTAATCTATTTGCATGAACAGCGTCATATAGAACAAATCAAAGAGATAAAATTGCTTTGTGAAATTGAAAAGTAAAAATCATTCCCTGTTTATTGATGCGTATTATAAACAGGGGAAACGATTGATTCATATTGATTCAGAAGAAAACAAAAATAGAATGAAATTAGTTGAAAGTAACCAATAAGCTTAAGAAAATATAAAACTATCCGATTTTCTGTATAAGTGTAACCCCGTCTTAAATGAAGAGCGGGGTTATTTTTTTTGAAAGTGTTTTTATTTAGAAGGAAATAAATCAGCAACGAAATTCAAAAAATTAATCATCATAACATATTGTATATGCACGTTTTAATAAATTGAAATGATAATGAATGATATATCCTTATTTTGAAAGTACACTTCACACCCTTAAGGAAGGGGTATTCTGTCAGGAAACGATAAAATACAATTCTGTTAGGGGATGTATGCAATTTATTCTCTTTATTTTTGCAACAGAACCACCTTCAAAATTATCTTTTGTAGTTGAAGTTTCCCGAATAATAAGTTACATTTTTAAAGTTCAAACAACTTTACGAAAGTACAAAAAGGGGAGAAATATTATTATTATGCAAAAAATGAAATGGAAGAACTATGTATGTTACTTTGTAATTCTATTACTGCTCGGAACAGCAGTAATAGTCAAACCACCTATCTCTAAGGCTGAGGAATCTGAAGTTAATATTACATTGTTAGGTACTGCAGATATTCATGGCAGATTTATGCCTTGGGATTATGCGCTTGATGGAGCAAATATGAGTGGAAGTTTGACGCAGCTTTATACGGTTATAAAGAAGGTCCGTCAAGAAAATCAAAATACCATATTAGTAGATGCCGGGGATACAATTCAAGGAAACTCAGTAGAATTATTCAACGATAAGCCACAATCGCCAATGATGGTAGCGATGAATACAATGGGATATGACGCCTGGGCATTTGGAAATCATGAATTCAACTTTGGATTAGATACATTGAAAAAAGTTAGTGAGCAATATAAGGGAAAAACGTTAGCAGGAAATATTTATAAGGAAAATGGAGAGCGCTTTCTTCCTGCATATACAATTGTAGAAAAAGGTGGAATTAAAGTTGGGATTATTGGTATGAATACACCAATGATTAGTGATTTTGAAAAAGGGACAGATCACTTAAATGGTTTAGTGGTGAAAAATCCGGTAGAAGAGACGAAAAAGGCAATTAAGGAATTAGAAGGTAAAGTAGATGTAATGGTAGGAGTTATGCATATGGGATTAGAAAATGAGAATGGTATCCCTGGTACTGGTGTTCAAGATATTGCAAATGCTTGTCCGGAACTAAGCGCTATTTTTGCGGCTCACATGCATAAACTTGTAAAAAAAGAAGTTGTAAATGGCGTAATTATTACAGAGCCAGATAAATATGGAACACATATTTCACGTATTGACCTTACTTTTACAAAGCAAGATGGGAAGTTGGTTTTAAAAGATAAAACTGCTACCGCTATACCTGTAAAAAATGCTGATGGAACAACGATATTATCTGATCCTACACTTGAAGAAACACTAACACCTTTTCACGAATATGCGAGAGGAGATGCAAATGTTGTAGTCGCTCAATTAAAGGGTAGAAATCTTGTTCCTGAAAATGAAATAAAGGGTATTCCAAGTGTTCAGATTCAAGAAACACCTTTATCAGATTTCTTTCATGAAGTCATGCTCTACTACAGTAAAGCAGATGTAGTAGCCCATCAAATTGATAATGATTATGCCCGTTTGGATACAGGTCCTATTAAGAAAAAAGATATTGCGTATAATTACCAATATGCCTTGGGAGAGATTACAGTATATAAGATTTCTGGAAAAGATTTAAAAGACTATATGGAATGGGCAGCAGGATATTTTAACTCATCTCGTGCCGGAGATGTAACCGTTAGCTTTGATAAAACCCGCCGTGCATCTAAATACAGTACGAACGATTTCTTTGGAGGCGTAAAATACGAAATTGACTTAACAAAACCATACGGAAGTAGAATTACAAATTTACGCTCTATTCGTACAAACAAACCAATCAAAATGAGCGATGTTATGACGCTGGGAATGAATGCATACAGAATGGAGGCTCTTCAGGCAAAAGGAGGAGCTTTAGATGGGCGTAAGTTTGAACAAATTTGGTCATCTAAACAAGAGAATGCATTTGGAGAAACAGGTGGAACCATTCGTAACCTTGCTATTACATATTTAAAAGAGGTAAAGAACGGTGTATACACGCCAAAAGTTATGCGTAATTGGAAAATTACTGGTGTAGATTTACATTCTTCAGAGCATAAGGCTGTAGTTGATCTTGTGAATAAAGGGATTTTAGAAATTCCAAAAACAGAAGACGGAAAATACACAAATATAGCATCTATAAATACGAAAGATTCAATTACAAAAGAAGAGATTGTAGCACTCTCACAAAAAGCAAATATTAATCCAAATCAGTTTAAGCATATAAAAACGAAAGGTGAATTTTACAAAAAACTTAGTAGGATTACTAAAAAAATATAAATTATAAGGTTTCTTATAGTAATTGTTATTTTAACAACATTAAACCCACTCTTAAAATAGTAAAGAGTGGGTTTTTATGTTGTTATTTAGAGGTAAGTATACTTTTATTACAATGAATATAGATAATTAATAACTAACCAATTGGATGAGCGCCTATAAGGACTCTCTTTTATTCAAATTAATGTACATATGTGTTCCGTTCATTATTTATAATATTGACCACAATTTATGTAATTTTGCATAATGTTACATAAATTGTGTATTTTCTCTTTTTTCCGACAGAAATAGACAGTATACTTTGTACAAGCTTTCTATTTCAAAAATTATACGAGGTGAAATAATGAAAAACAAAAAGACATTAACTAAGGTAGCATTAACAACTGGATTAGCTTTAACAGCTGTGGCACCATATGGGGTAGGTCATGCAGAGGAAACAGATCAACTACAAGTTCAAATTCAGGAAGAATCGTTCCGTTCGGGTGAACTGACACAACCGTCACAAAAGACACCAGAAAATGTAGTAAAGGATGCACTTAAGGAGAAAACAGAGCAAGCTCTCTCCCAAAAACAAGTCAATGGAGAAGCAGGAGTAGATTATAAAGTCCTTCAAAAACGTGGTTCGTATGATGGAACTACACTTGTACGTATGCAGCAAACATACGAAGGAAAAGAAGTGTATGGTCATCAATTAACTGCACACGTAGATAATAATGGTGTTATTAAAAGTGTTTCAGGTGATAGCGCGCAAAATCTAAAACAAGAAGAATTGAAAAAACCTATTAATCTGTCAAAAGATGAAGCAAAACAATTTATTTATACGAAGTACGGGAACGATATCAAGTTTATTACTGAGCCAGAAGTTAAAGAGGTTATTTTTGTTGATGAAAATAATGGACAAGCTAAAAATGCATACCAAGTTACCTTTGAAGCTGCAACACCAAACTATGTTTCTGGTACTTATTTAGTAAATGCACAAAATGGTGATATGTTAAAAAATATGGTACAAGAATCTAACTTAAAAGCTAGTGACAAACTAGTTGGAGCTTTAAAGAAAAGTAAACAAAGCAGTCTTACATCATTAACTGGAACAGGAAAAGATGATTTAGGTATTTCTCGTTCATTTGGTATCTCTAAACAAAGTAATGGCAAATATGCTCTTGCTGATTATACAAGAGGGCAAGGAATTGAAACATATGATGTGAATTACAGAGATATTACTAAAGAAGAAAGCTATTATCCTGGTACATTAGCGACTAGTACTTCGGCAACATTTAACGATCCAAAAGCAGTAAGTGCTCATTACTTAGCAACAAAAGTATTTGATTTTTATAAAGATAAATACAAACGTAATAGCTTTGATAATAAGGGACAAAAGGTAGTTTCAGTTGTACATGCTTGGGATTCTGAAGAGACGAATGATCCGAAAAATTGGCAGAATGCATTAAGTGCTAATAATGGAAGTATGCTTGTATATGGGGATCCTATTGTTAAAGCATATGACGTAGCTGGACATGAATTTACACATGCTGTTACTTCTAGTGAATCTAATCTTGAATATTACGGTGAATCCGGTGCGATTAATGAGGCGCTATCTGATATTATGGGAACATCTATTGAGAAATACGTAAATAATGGAAACTTTAATTGGACAATGGGAGAACAAACGGGATCTGTTTTCCGTGATATGGAAAACCCAGCTTCTGTTCCATCTTCACTCGGAGTACCTTATCCAGATGATTACAGTGAATTTAACGATTTTAATGGATGGGATCAAGGCGGTGTTCATTTTAATTCAAGTATTATTAATAAAGTTGCGTATCTCATTGCAAAAGGCGGAACTCATAACGGAGTGACTGTTAAAGGAATTGGTGAAGATAAAATGTTTGATATTTTCTATTATGCAAATACTGATGAGTTAAACATGACTTCTAATTTCAAAGAATTGAGATCAGCATGTATTCGAGTGGCAACTAATAAATATGGTGCAAATACAGCTGAAGTTCAAGCAGTTCAAAAGGCATTTGATGCAGCAAAAATTAAGTAATTTAGAATTATAGTTCTCATTCATATATTAATACATTATGAAAAAAGCTAATATCATTTTAAGGATATTAGCTTTTTTACGTAGCGATGTATTGTTGAAAATAAACTGACTAAGCAATAATTAGGTGCGTTATCTGTAAGAAGTTGCGACAAATAAATAAGGTTTAAAGTGTGTAAAAACAGAAAATTAATAATATATTGACCTCTTGATAGAAAGTCTATAAAATGAAAGCGATAACAAACGATTGCTTTAAAATGATTTCCCTGACCTTTTAGCATTTACAAATATATGAGGGCATACACAAATCTATTTTTTTAAGCAATTTATGCAAACGCTTCCGTATTGAAAGGTCATTGAAATACATACGTGAAAATAGCCAATATGGAGGTGAAGCAAAAGAGATTTCTAGATTAATTTAAGCAGTGTTATTCAGTGTAAGCATAATAAATCGCTAGTAATATTTGAAGAAAGGGTGTATGTGGTGCAAATTATAAAAAGATTAATTAACAAAACAGTTTTATTACTTACTTTAATCGTTATGTTATCATCTGTTTTCTCCTTTCAGGGTGTGAAGGCAGTTTCAAATTCGAAAACAACTGAAGTTATCATTCATTACAAAGAGAAGCTTGGAAATACAAAAGACTGGAATCTTTGGTTATGGGGAGAAAATGCAAATGGTACATCTTATGAATTTACTGGTGAAGATGAATTTGGAAAATACGCTAAGATAAAAATAGACGGTGACTATAATCGTGTAGGATTTATAGTTCGAACAAATGAATGGGAAAAAGATGGTGGGGATCGTTGGATTGAAAATATAAAGGGCGGTCGTGCTGAAGTATGGATTCTTTCGGGCGATGAAAAAGTATATAACTCTAAGCCTTCTTCAGATCTCTCAATTCAAAAAGCAACTATTGATAGTTTCCATGAAATTACCGTAACGACTAATGTCCCGTTTCATATTAGGGAAAAGAAAATTGAAATTGAAGGCATTAAAATTAAAAATATTAGTCCTTATGATATAAATAGTGGAGATATTACTAATAAGGTCAAAATAATTACGGAACAGAAAATTGATTTAAAACAAACATACAAAGTTAAAATAGAAAACTTAGCTGATACGAATACTGAAATTGGTAAAGTCATTCGTAGCGAGGAATTTGATAATTTATTTTATTATAGTGGTAACGATTTAGGGAATACATATACCGCGCAACATACAAAGTTCCGTTTATGGGCTCCTACTGCAAGCGAAGCGAAGTTAGTTACATATAAAAACTGGAACGATAAAATAGGTGCTGAAATAAACATGCAACAAGGTGAAAAGGGAACTTGGACAGCAGAACTAAAGGGGAATCAAAAAGGGCTCTTTTATACGTATAAGGTCAAAATTGGTGATACATGGACTGAAGCGGTTGATCCATATGTGCGTGCTGCTTCTGTAAATGGAGATAAAGGTGCAGTCGTTAATTTAGAAGAAACAAATCCGAAAAAATGGAAAGCAAACAAAAAGCCGAAATTTAAAAATCCAGAAGATGCTATTATTTATGAATTACATGTACGCGATCTTTCCATCCAACCTGAAAGTGGTATTAAACAGAGAGGGAAATATTTAGGTGTAACAGAAAAAGGAACAAAAGGGCCAGAAGGTGTAAAAACAGGACTTGATCATATAAAGGATCTTGGTGTTACTCACGTTCAGTTTTTACCGATATTTGATTATGCTTCAGTAAATGAAGAGACTTTAAATGAACCGCAATATAACTGGGGATATGATCCTAAAAATTTCAATGTTCCAGAAGGCTCCTATTCTACAAATCCTTATGAGCCGACTGTTCGAATAACTGAATTAAAGCAAATGGTTCAAACACTGCATGATAATAATCTTCGAGTAGTGATGGATGTCGTATATAACCATATGTATAACGCTGCTGAATCTAATTTTCATAAGTTAGTTCCAGGTTATTATTATCGTTACAATGAAGATGGAACATTTGCAAATGGAACTGGAGTAGGAAATGATACTGCTTCAGAAAGAAAAATGATGAGGAAATTTATGATAGATTCCGTCACATATTGGGCAAAAGAATACAATTTAGATGGATTCCGTTTTGATTTAATGGGTATTCATGATTATGAAACGATGAATGAAATACGTAAAGCTGTTAATCAAATTGACCCTTCTATTATACTACATGGAGAAGGATGGGATTTAAATACACCTCTTGCAGCTGAGCTGAAAGCAAATCAAAAAAATGCAGAGAAAATGAAAGGGATTGCTCATTTTAATGATAATATACGTGATGGATTGAAGGGTAGTGTATTTGAGGAGAAGGAAAATGGTTTTATAAATGGGAAGGAAAACATGGAAGATCGTATTAAAAAAGGGATTACGGCAGGTATTGACTACGATAAAAATTCATCTACCTATCAAGATTCGGAACAGGTATTAACTTATGTGGAAGCACATGACAATCATACATTATGGGATAAACTTGAGTTAACTAATTCAGATGATAGCGATGAAGTGCGAAAACAAATGCACAAATTGTCTTCTTCGATTTTATTAACATCACAAGGAATTCCATTCTTACATGCAGGGCAAGAGTTTATGCGGACGAAATACGGTGATCATAATAGTTACAAATCTCCAGATTCAATTAACCAGATGGATTGGTTGCGCCGTGCAACGTTTAATAATGAAGTAGATTATATGAAGGGTTTAATAGAATTACGCAAAAAGTACTCAGCTTTTCGAATGACATCTGCAGATCAAATAAAAACACACGTATCATTTATTGATGCTCCGAAAAATACTGTAACTTATACAATAGAGGGGAATAAACATGAATACTTTACAGTGGCTCACAATGCAAATAGAGAAGCTGTTGAAATAACACTTCCATTTAAAGGTCCTTGGAAAGTACTAGTAGACGGGAAGCAGGCGGGAAGTAAACCACTTTATGTTGTACATGACAATAAAATTAAAATTCCTGCACTAAGTTCCATTGTTTTAAAATCAGAAAAACCGATTAAATAAAAGCGAAGAGTGTGGAAATAAATACTGAATTGAGCAAATTTAATAAGGATTGCAAACTTTAAAAGCGAAGTGAAGATTATTCTCACTTCGCTTTTAAAGTTAATGTAATATAATTTCACATACTGTAATTATATTACAATTTAATAAAAAATAAGCAATAGGTTATTGCTATTGTAACCGTAGGAGTAGAATATATCTTTGCGTTTATCGATAAAATTATCTGAAATCCATTCGTAATTTATATAATTTTTATTATATACTCGAACATATAACGAGCTAGATGTTCGAATTGTATTAATTCCTATAAACCGTTTAAAAATAACGAAGGCGCCAAAAGTATATGGAATCAAAATAGAGAAAAGACACCTTGAAGGGTGTCTTTTCTCTATTTTGAAGATGATATGTAAGTAACTTCTTTGTATGTAATAATATGTTGTATTTTTACACTAACTTTTTAAGAAAAATTTAAAGCTCTTTTCTTAATCTATTTGTAATAAAATGAATCATAAAATTTTATCGATATAATAAATAAAACTTTCTCAACATTATTTGATTTAATAACTATATTCAACTGCTCTCCAATCCATTACAATAATTTCACATTGAAAATAAATGAATATTCTCAATGTTATAAATGGTTTATACCTTATTGGATTACTATGGGAAAGGATGTGAAATGTCTAATAAAAAATCATTTTTTGTGATGAAATAAAAAAAAATAATGAGAAAAATGTTATTTTATTATCCCAAAATTCTCTTGAATTACGTGTTATAACCTTCATGAGAGAAATGATGATTTTTTGTAGCTTGGAAAAGTGCATTGTAAAAATAAGTTAAACATTTATGGAGGAGTATATGAGCGAACAAATTTATTACTGGTCTCCGATTAAGCATTGGGAGAAGTTGCATAATGAAGTTTTGATAGGGGAAATGAGATTTACAGGTATTCTGTCTGAGTGGTTTCCTGATTTTTATTTTATGGCTCAAAAAGGTGTGAAAATTAGTGAACTAGTAGAGCGCTTTTCGTTAGGGAATGTAGAAGAGACACAAAAAAACATAGAACTCATGATAAAAAATCGTGTGTTAGTAAGTAACATATTACACCCAAGAGAAGTATTTTCTTCACAAGAAAAGATTTTTCCAAATCCATATAGCAACCAGATTCGCTTTTCTAAAGAAGAGTTAGATAAGTATATGAGTGAACAATTAAATCGCACGCACGTTGCTGCACGGTCAACCGAAATTCAACTTGAAACAACAGATGAGCTACCCACTATAATCAAGGAACGTAGGTCTTGTCGTCAATTTGAAATGGAAAAACACATCGGTTTTTCGGAATTTTCCCAATTCTTATCAACTCTAAAACAGGTTAAGGAAGAAAAAATATACTATCATTACGCAAGTGCAGGCGGGCTCTATCCCATTGATATCTTTGTTTATATAAAACCAAAACGTATAGAGGGTATGAAAGCTGGATTTTATTATTATAACCCATCAAAAAATAGTCTTGTGATTGTAAACAACATTGATCAAGTGATCAAAAGTGATCATGAGTTAATTAATCAAGATTTATTTACTCAATCTGCATTCTCAGTTTATTTGGTTTATAATGCGAACGCTTCCATTCCGAAATACGGTTCAGATGGATATTTATTTGCTTGTATTGAGTCAGGCATTATCACTGCTACCTTAAATATGGTTGCTGAGACATTAAATTTAGGGGTTTGTTCAGTTGGTCATATGAAATTTGAAGAGATTCAGCAATTTTTATGTTTGGATAACCATCAAGTGTTTCTCCATGGGCTTGAAGTTGGCTTGAAAATTAACGAGTAGAAGAAATGAATATTAGGGGGATAAAGATAAAAATGCACATTAAAGATCGAAGTTCGATTCATGAAAATAAAGAAGTAGAAGCGTTTTGGAAGGAGCAATTATCTTCCGAGATTCTCGATTTTTCTGTATTTAATAGCGATTACCAACTAAATAAAGAAACACCTTGTGAGTACGTTCAAGTCATAGTGAATGTAGAAATTAGTAAAAATATACAAAAAATAAGTAAGTCTCAAGATTTATTATTATTTAGCTGGTTTCAAGCCGCTTTAAGAGTTTGTTTGGCACATTATACAGATCAAGAAAGAATTACTATTGGTATTCCTATAATTGAAAAGAATCTTGAACAAAGTGAGAATCTTAATAAGTTGATTCCTTTAGGAAGTGAAATCCATCCGCATCACACCTTTAAACAGTTAGTAAATGAGATTGAACAAACGACTTTATTCGGGTATGAAAATCAGGAGTATCCGCTCTCTGAATTATTAGTTAAACACAATTTAACTCCTTTTCAAATTGTAATCGGGATGGAAGGATTACATAATGAAAATTCACTAGAAGAATACGCAGAGAATAATTTAGTCCTATGGATACGAAGAAAATGGAATGAAATACATAATGAATTTGAATTTCAAATTTCTTGCAAGTCCCGTTCATTCTCTTCTTTGCAACAGTTTGCCAATTCGTATTGTTATGTTTTAAAGCAAGTTTCACAAAATCCGAATTTGGCATTGAAAGATATTTGTATTATTGCAGAAGGAGAAAAAGAGTTGTTAGAAGGATTGAATACTTTTCAAACAGGCATAGACTTGTTTCAATCATTTCAAGATTTGTTTGAAGCGCAAGTATTAAAAACTCCAGATCAAATTGCTGTTGTTTGTAATGATCAATCTTTGACATATAGAGAATTGAATAAGAAAGCGAATCAATTGGCTTCTATTCTTCAAAGTAAAGGTGTTTCAAAAGAAAGTATTATTGGCGTTATGGTAGATCGGTCATTAGAAATGATTATTGGTATGGTGGGGATTTTAAAAGCAGGAGCAGCGTATTTACCAATCGACCCTAACTACCCAACTGAACGAATTGAATATATGTTACAAGATAGTCAAGCAAAATATTTACTTAGTAAGCGAACAGAGGAAGTATTGCCACAATTTGCAGGTGAAGTACTGTATCTTGATAAAGAATATCTTTTTCAAGGTGAAGAAAGTAATTTAGTACAAGAACATAATCCTAATGATTTAGCTTATGTTATTTACACATCAGGATCGACAGGAAATCCAAAAGGGGTAATGATAGAACAAAAATCGCTAGTTCATTTTTTAAATGTAATGAGAGAAAAAGTAAAAGCTAATCAATCATTCTTGTTTCTTGCTAGTGTATCTTTTGATATTTCCTTGTTAGAAATATGTCTTCCTTTAACGCAAGGTTCAAAAGTAGTAATTGCTACAGAGGACCAGTTTGCAACAAAAGAATTGGCTCATTTGGTCAAAAAACATAAAGTGGATTTATGGGAATCAACGCCTTCGCGAATGGAAGTGATTTTGAGTGATCCAGAAGGGGCAAATTTTCTAAAAGATTTAAAATCTATTTTATTAGCAGGAGAATCATTTTCCATTGATTTGGTTGAAAAAATTCGTTGTATCAGTGAAGCAACAATTTTAAATATCTATGGTCCCACAGAAACAACCATTTGCGCAACAGTAAAAGACTTGAGCACTTCCAAAGAAGTTACGATTGGCAAACCAAATCCGAATTATCATTCCTATATATTGAATAAGTATGGCCAATTAAAACCATTTGGAATTCCTGGTGAACTCTGCATTGCTGGCGTAGCGGTAGCACGAGGGTATCTTGGTAAAAGTAAACTGACAGATGAAAAATTTGTACCGAGTCCTTTTACGGCAGGAGAAATGATGTATCATACAGGTGATCTCGTTCGTTGGTTGCCTAATGGAGAACTTGAGTATTTAGGTCGAATGGATCATCAAGTGAAAATTCGGGGGTATCGGATTGAATTAAGAGAAATCGAAACTCAATTAAGGGAATATCCAGAAATAAACCAGGCTATCGTTGTTGATCAAGTGTATGGAAATAGGAAATTATTAGCTGCCTACTATGTATCGGATAACAAGGTGTCTTTTGGTGAAATCAGAAAATATTTAAGTGATAAACTACCTGAGTTTATGATTCCTGAAAAAATGATTCAGGTAGAAGAGATTCCATTGAATCCAAATGGAAAAGTGGATAGAAAAAGGTTATTGGATATAACACAAACGGATTATGTATCAATCCCATACGTTGCCCCGCGCAATGAAATTGAACAAAAATTAGTGTGTGCATGGGAAAAAGTTATGGAGATTGAGGGAATCGGTATTCATGATAATTTTTTTGCATTAAAAGGAGAATCTATTAAAGCACTTCAAGTAATTAATTTACTAAGAAAAGACTGCTTAAAAATAAGTACAACAGATTTTTTTAAACACCCCACAATCGCTCAACTGAGTTCTTGTGTAAAGTTAGAGCATAAAGAGGAAAACTTTGAAAGTAGACCAACTCATGTTAAAGATTTATCTAATCCATTTTCCTTAACAGAAGTTCAGACAGCGTATATGTTAGGAAGGAATTCACAGTTTGAATTAAGTGGTATTTCACCTCAAACATATTTTGAATATGAAACAACATTGGATATCAATCGTCTTTCAAAAAGTTTTCAAAAGGTAATCCATCGTCATCCAATGTTGCGAGCTGTAATTTTACCAGAGGGAAAACAGCAAATATTACAAAGCGTTCCTGATTACGAGATTGAAATAGTGAGTCTCATAGATTTAGATGATAGGAATCAAAATGCTCGCTTGCGAGAAGAGCGTTCTCGAATGACTAACCATGTATTCCCTTTGGGAAAATGGCCTTTGTTTGAATTGAAAGCTTTTCTTTTAAAAGAAGACACGTATTTATTATGTTTTCGATACGATGCTTTATTAATGGACGGAGCAAGCATGAACATTGTTGGACAGGATTTGTTGCATTATTATTATAAACCAAATCAAAAATTAGAATCTTTATCTTTTGATTTTCAAGATTATATGTTTATCTATGATGAAATGGAACAAAGCGAAGAATATAAAACAGCAAAAGATTATTGGACAAGTAAGCTGCCTGACTTTCCGTTTGCACCTTCTTTGCTGTTAAAAAAGGATCCAGCAGAGATTGCTACTCCTAAATTCCAATCACTTACAAAAATCCTGGACAATGAAAAATGGACAAAGCTACGAAAGTTAGCACAAGAGAAAGAGGTAACGCCTTCCGCTCTACTTTGTACAATATATGGTGATGTGTTGGCATATTGGAGTAATCAACGTCGATTAGCAATTAATTTGACTGTATTTAACCGTTATCCTGTTCATGATGAAGTAGAACAGATTGTAGGAGATTTCACATCGCTTATTTTGTTGGATGTTGATGTAAAACCAGAGCAAACTTTCTTTACTAGAGTAAAAGAAACGCAAGCTACTTTATTAGATGGCCTTGAACATCGTCATTACGATGGAGTTAACTTTATTCGAGATTTTACTCGATATCATCAAATGACGCCAAAAGCAGTTATGCCAATCGTTTTCACCTCGATGTTAGCAGGTGCAGGTGCTTTCTCTTGGGAACAACTTGGTTCTCTTCGCTATATTCATGCTCGGACTCCACAAGTGTATTTGGATAATGTAGTAATTGAAAAAAATGGAGAGTTATTAATTAGCTGGAATTATGTTGAAGAGTTGTTTGATATTGATGTGATAGAAGCAATGTTTTCCCAATTTGTTAACTTATTGGAACAATTGGTGAAACAAAGCGATATAACATCTTTGCAGATGAAAGAATCGGATCAAACTTTAATTGAACAATACAATGAAACAACAGAAAAAATACCTTCAACTACTCTGTATCAATTATTTACAGACCAAGTAAAACGTACACCGAATGAAGTAGCGGTGGTATTTGAGCAAAAATGGTTAACATACTCGGAACTTCATAAACGCTCCAATCAAATTGCCCAATTCTTAAAAGAGCAGGGGATTGGTCTTGGTGACAAAGTGGGTCTTTTAGCCAAAAGACGAGTTGACACAATTGTTAATATGCTAGGTATTTTAAAAGCAGGTGCTGCTTATGTTCCGATTGATCCCGATCATCCTTTAGATCGCCAAACATATATTTTAAAAAATAGCTCATGCAAGCTTTTATTAGAACCTAGTCTTTATGAAGAAAATGATTTGTCATTTTATACAACAGAAGATATGCCCTCTATTGCTGGTCCAGAAGATATTGCCTATATTATATACACTTCAGGAAGTACAGGAAAACCAAAAGGAGTAATTATTACTCACCAAGCGGTTACAAATACTATTCAAGACATAAATCAAAAATATGAGGTGAATGAAGATGATCGTATTATTGGTATCTCTTCCATGTGTTTTGACCTATCTGTATACGATATTTTCGGAGCTTTAAGCACAGGTGCAATGTTAGTAATGATTCGTGATCCGAGAGACATGCAAGAATTAATCCGCACTGTCGAACGTAGAGGGATTACAATTTGGAATACAGTGCCTGCAATCATGGATTTGGCATTGGATCAAGTAGGTTCTCATTTTGAACATTCTTCTTTACGTTTAGTTTTACATAGTGGAGATTGGATTCCGCTTTCTTTACCAGAAAAAATAAAACGACATTTTCCGATTGCAGAAGTAGTTTCACTAGGAGGGGCAACAGAAGCATCGATTTGGTCAATTTATTATCCGGTCAAACAGGTGGAATCACATTGGAATAGTATTCCATACGGGATGCCCTTGGCAAACCAAACGTATTATGTGTTGAACTATGAAAAGAAAATGTGCCCTGTTGGTGTAATTGGAGATTTATATATCGGGGGAGTGGGCCTTGCTAAAGGATATTTAAATGATGAAAAGAAAACAAATGAAGCGTTTGTGTCACATCCTGATTTTGGTCTTATATACAAAACAGGAGATTGTGGAAAAATGCATTCTGAGGGATATATTGAATTTTTAGGCCGCCAAGATTACCAAGTAAAAATTCAAGGGTATCGAGTAGAGTTAGAAGAAATCGCTCATTGTCTTCTAACTTATAAACAAGTCGAACATGCTGTCGTAATTGATCAAACAGATGAGAACGGAATAAGATTTTTAGTTGCATATGTGGTAACTAAGCAAAATATTAGTACAACAGAACTACGAAAGCATTTGCGAGATCACTTGCCAGATTACATGATTCCTTCTTATTTTGTTTATTTGGACCAATTACCCTTGACTCCAAACGGTAAATTAGATAGGAAAGCGCTTCCTGCTCCCGAGAAACAAACAAATGAAGTATTTATTGCTCCAAAAACTGAAATGGAAAAAATATTAACTAGTATTTGGCAAGAAGTACTCAAAATAGATCAAGTTGGAGTAAATGATCATTTCTTCGCCTTAGGTGGAGATTCGATAAAAGCGATTCAAGTGTCCGTCAGACTGTATCGACAAGGATTTGAGCTTGAACCAAAAAATCTATTTTCATTTCCTATATTAAGGGATATGGTTCAATTTGTTAAAAAGCTAGACCATTTTTCAAGTTCACAAACAAATGATGTAAACATAATGAACGATAATAAAGCTACATTACTAAATATTAAAGATAAACAACTTAATCAACAAACACTTACCAAAATACAAGAAAAAATGCCGGATATAAAAATAGAACGTATTTACCCGTTAGCACCTTTCCAAGAAGTTATTTATGAACATGCTACGAATGAACCTGATACAAATGCATATTTTGAACAAACAATTTGGGCACTTGAGGGGGAGTTGGATATTAAACTCTTTATTCAGTGTTTCAAACAATTAGTTGATCGTCATGATTCTTTAAGAACAATAATTGTGCAAGATGAACAAGCAAAACCTTGGCAAGCTGTTCTATATGATGTTCAAATAAATTCAGAAATAAAAAACTTGATTGAGATGACGAAACAAGAACAGCAAGAATTCCTAAAACAGTGGATGAATGAAAATTTAAGTCGAGGATTCAAAAATGATGAACCTATGACACGTCTCTGTATATTCCAACTAGGTAATAATGAGCATAAGGTAATTTGGAGTTCCCATCATCTATTATGTGATGGGTGGAGCGTCAGCATTTTGATAGACGAATTATTCCAGCTCTACGAAACTACAAATGCGGGAACTATGGCGGAGTTACCTATGGTAAAACCTTTTGAAACATTCATAGACTGGACTTTGGCACAAGATCATGAGAAAGCACGTCATTTTTGGCAAGATTATTTATCAGGATACAATCAGAAAATTAGTATTCCTAAAAAGAAAGTCCCATCTAAAAGTGAAGGGTTAAACTTCACTTTTATGGATTTAACATTAGACAAGGATTTGACTGATCAGTTACAGACATTTGTAACTAAAAATAATATAACTATGAATACGGCATTACTAGCTGTATGGGGAATATTGCTTGGCAAATTCAACGGAACGAGAGAAGTAGTATTGCCTAATCTAGTATCAGTCAGACCTCCCGAAGTAGAAGGAATTGAAAATATGTTCGGTCTGTTCACAAATGTTTTGCCTATCCGATTAGCATGGACAGAAACGCAATCTTTTGTGGACTTCCTGCAAAAGGTACAACTAGAGACATTGAAATGTAATGAGTATGCATACTATTCATTTGTTGATATACAAAAGCAAAGTGAATTAAAAACTGAGTTGACTGACCATCTTTGGGTTTTTGAAAACTATCCAACTAATCCAGCAATCTTTTCTTTAAATGAAAACAGAAATTTTGCTATCACGGATTACGAAGTTGTTGATGAGCCACATGTAAAGTATGGAATTATGTGCTTCCCTGAAGAAAAGCTTACAATAAAGTTTGGATTTGATCAAACCGTATATGAAGCAGAGAAAATACAGGGAATATTAAATCACATCCATGGATTAATCAACATGATTCTTCAAAATCCAATACAAGCAATTGGTGATTACAAATTATAAAAAATGAAAAGGCGAGCAAGAACTCGCCTTTTTAAATAGAATAGGAGTAAACCAAATGACAAAAAACTTGCAGTTATCAGCCGAAGAGATGCGTCAGTTAGGATATCAAGCGGTTGACTTGATTGTTGATCATATGAATCATTTAAAAAGTAAACCAGTTTCAGAAACGATTGATAGTAATATTTTTAGAGACAAGCTAATTGAAACGATTCCGGAAAACGGATCTAATCCAAAAGAATTACTTCATTTTCTTAATAACAATGTGTTTAATCAAATTACTCATGTGGATCATCCTCATTTTATGGCTTTTGTGCCAGGTCCTAATAATTATGTTGGTGTATTAGCAGATTTTTTAGCAAGTGGGTTTAATGTATTTCCTACAGCTTGGATAGTAGGTGCAGGTGCCGAACAAATTGAATTAACGACAATTAACTGGTTAAAATCAATGCTAGGATTCCCTGATTCAGCTGAAGGACTATTTGTCAGTGGCGGTTCCATGGCTAATTTGACTGCACTTACTGTAGCGAGACAGGTCAAGCTGAATAATGACATAGAAAATGCGATTGTTTATTTTTCTAACCAAACTCATTTTTCTGTAGATCGAGCACTTAAAGTATTAGGTTTTAAACAGCACCAAATTTGCCGAATTGAGACAGATGAAGATTTAAAAATTTCAGTTAGTACTTTAAGAAAACAAATAAAAGAAGATCGATTAAAAGGGAAAAAACCATTCTGTGTTATTGCTAATGCAGGGACAACGAATTGCGGAGCGGTGGACTCCCTCGATGAATTGGCTGATCTATGTGGTGATGAAGATATATGGCTACACGTGGATGGGGCTTATGGGGCTGCAGCAATTCTCAGTGAAAAAGGAAGGGAGTTATTAAGTGGAATTCATCGTGCTGATTCTTTAACGTTAGACCCGCACAAATGGCTTTTTCAGCCTTATGATGTTGGTTGTGTACTCATTCGAAATAGTCAATATTTAAGCGAAACGTTTCGTATGATCCCAGAGTATATTAGGGATACGGAAACTAATATAGAAGAAAAAGTGAATTTTGGAGAGCGTGGAATTGAACTTTCCCGTAGATTTAGAGCATTAAAGGTATGGCTTTCTTTTAAAGCATTCGGAGTTACAGCTTTTCGTGAGGCAATTGATCATGGCATTATGCTAGCTGAACAAGTTGAAGAGTTTTTAAGGAAAGAAAAAGATTGGGAAGTAGTAACACCTGCCCAATTAGGAATTGTTACTTTTCGTTATATTCCATGTGAGCTAACATCTACAGATACAATTCATGAAATAAACAAAAAATTGGTAGAAGAAATTAATCAAAGAGGATTTGCTATGCTAAGTACGACTAAATTAAAAGAAAAAGTAGTAATTCGACTTTGCTCTATCAACCCAAGGACAACAAAAGAAGAAATACTTCAAATCATGATGAACATAAAAGCATTAGCAGAGGAAATAAACACATCGCCTAAACATCTTATATCTGTTTCTCAACCTTGATATATTAGGCGGATTTTAAATATAATAGCCGATTCTTATTTAGAATCGGCTATTATATTTAAATGATAAATACATATATACTATTTATAAGTGTTTCTCTTGTAATGGGATTAAGCCTCAACCTTGGATACTCGTTTGAAACCAGTTTTTATTGCTTGTACTATTTCGTTCACAGCATAAATAGATACATCGGCATTTGGATTTAACCCTTCAAACCAGTGATAGGCATTTGGATATAAATGAAACTCCACATCAACACCAGCTTGTGCTAGTTTGCTTACATAGGTTAATGTTTCGCTGCGGAATGGATCTAATTGACCAACAAATGTGTAAGTATACGGTAAGTCACTATAATCCTCAGCTCGAGAAGGTGCTGCATAGGCAGGGATTTGATCCGTTCCATACATTTCTCCTAAATACATTTTCCAGCCAGCTTCATTTGCCTTTTGGTTCCAAACAAATCCCTCTTTAATTTCATTCGCTGAAGGTGTATCATTTCTGTCATCAATCATTGGATATAGTGGCATTTGTAAACAAATTGAAGGATATTTTCGATCTCGGGCTAATAATGATAATGCTGCTGTTAGTCCACCGCCAGCGCTTACTCCTGCAACCCCAATTCGATTCGAATCAATGTTTAATGACTTTGCATTATCAGCAATCCATTTTAAAGCTGAATAACAATCCTCAATTGGTGCTGGGTAAGGGTATTCAGGTGCTAAGCGGTAGTCTACAGACACGACCACACAGCTAGCTTCTTTTGCAAACCTCATACAAGTATCATCGTTATCATCTATAGACCCTAAGATATAACCTCCACCATGTATCCATAATAAGACAGGTAAAGATTCATGATTTGATTTTGGACGATAAATTCGTAATGGTAACGGATTATCATCAGGCCCAACAATGACTTTATCTGTTAAAGAAAGAGAGTCATCAACAACGGTAGGTGGTCTCATTTGAGCTATTCCTTCTCTGATTGATTGCAAATTTTCTGGGCGTAAATCGAGATCCGGAAACATCTCTAACCCTTGTAATAATTCTGGATTTACTCTAGTTTTCATTTTAGCACCCCTATTTGTAATTGTTTTCAAATAAATGAAGTGTATTCTAAGTAGTTTAATTGTAAAAGAACACCACAATTAAATTGTAAATTGGATATGTTATAACAGTCAACAGAACATTCAGAAATTAAAACCTTTCTCAAGAAGGAGTTTCATGCAATCAGTAATACAAGTAGTGGATTTAAGAGCAAAGTGTTTTAATGTCGTTGTAATTATGTACATTAGAAAAATTTTATAGATAGTTATCTTAAAAATAAACAAAGAGAGAAGAACTAACCAATGTTTCTTCTCTCTTTTCATATGTAATTAGGGTATCCATAACTGTAAATACGGAGGGTATAGATTAATGGATGAATAATTTATTTTTAAATTAATAACGTAACAAATAAAGATTTTTGTATGTAATATTGCATATACAGCGATCACTGGTGAAAATGCTGAGCATTGTTTTTCTATATGGTAAATTAGTTCCTTAGTTATTTATTTTATTTCATTTTCAATCGTGTAAGGCTAGGGGACGAAGATTTACAAAGGTGACTAGTAAAAAATATAACAATATAAGTATAAGATTTTGTACTTAGTAATCTCGCGATTTAAGGCATGACATTGGATAAGGGCGGGGAGTTCAATCGATTTTGAATAAAATCAATAGTATCAGTTGCAATTTTTTTACGTTTAAGAACGATCCCGGCATGCCCACATTTATAAATATATCGTGGAGGTCTTTCCCAAGATTCCCACAAGTAGTCTGTATCCTCAGAATGCACATATAGATCATGCTTACCTGAAATTAATAAAATATTTTCTTTTTTTACTTTTGGCAATGCTTGACTCGGTTCAGTGATTTTCCAATAATCTATTAAATCATCATACGTAACACCATGATGTTCCAAGTCTTCTCTAATAAATTTACCTGGAGTTGTATTCCAAATAGAATAAGAAAGTCGATTTGCATAGAAAATGGATGCTAACACATCAATTTCTCCTTCAACAAGAGAGGTTAAGTTAGTTATAAATCCGCCTAAACTAATTCCTATTAGAATCAGGGGCCCCTTTTTATTTGCTTTAATCCATTTAATCAAAGCTCGTAAATCAGCTACCGCTTGTCTAGTTGCTTGTACTGTTCGTTCAATATTTGCACTTACCATATACTCTCCACTGAATAAGGATTGATCGGGTTTTCTTTCAAAATGATAGGGTAGAGTGAAATAATACATATTCCACTTCAGGCTGGTCATATGATCGTGGAATATGTTTTTCACACGTTCGTTAGAATCCATTCTCCAACCGTGAACAAAGATAACATGAGGTGCATTTTCATTTTTATGTAAGAATAATTCCCCAGTTACAGAGTCGTTGCGTGAATCACCGGATTGAACCGAACTTTTATAGTTGAATTGCCCAACCATGTATTCATTTTCCTGCTTTGAATGCTTAATGTCAAAATGAAAATGTGATGGTTTTACTTTATAAAAAGATTCTATGTTCTTTATATTTAATGAAGTGTTAGAAAGGGAAGTAAACTGAAATGCTACACTTCTTTTTTTGTGTAAATCATATAAGGCGTACCGATCAATGAGTTTTGAAAAAATCAAATTAACCTCCTCCAAAATACATATTGTTTAAAACATAAACAAAATTTATGTTTTAAATTAAGTAGGAAATATTTTCTTTTCCTACTAGTAGGTGCTTGAATTATAAAAATAGGTGATGAATTTGTATATTATATTATAAAGCTTACAATAGATAATTTATACTAAAATGTAAGAAGCAAGTTAATATTCTTATCCATATAAAAGGATGTTTACTTGCTTCTTTTCTTATTAAAAGATGTAATTTCTATGAGGAACCTTACAATTCCCATATAGATATTCACAATCAGCTTCTATATATTTATTGTATAGAAATTATACAATAAATATATCTTTCATGTTACATACATTAAATCAAGCCTTAGCCTCTTTTTCTATAATTCTCTTAAATTGACTACTTCTTACCAATGTTCAACAACGACTGCGTTTTTGAATTTGTGTTCTAGTTTTTCTTGAACAGGTAAATGAATAACTACACATAAACTCCTTATATCTCTCGTTAAACTACCGATTAGCTCCATATAAACTCTAGATAACCTATGTAGAATACAAGATATCAAGGAGGTAAGAAAAAATGAATTTTATGAAACGAGCAATTCTCAGTATGAAAAAAAGGATAGGAACATCATTAATTTTGATGGCAGTTTTTCTAATTGTTACAAATTTGGTTCTTTCAGGTTTCACAATTCAAAATGCATCAAAAAAAGCAGCGGATGCTGCAAGAAAAAAACTTGGTGTAGATGTTACTTTAGGTCTTGATTTCGACAAATTAGGTCAAAAAGCTAAGGAAACTGGAGAAATGCCAAATCCGCCGCAGCTCGATGCAAAAGAAACAGATCAATTAGCGAAGTCCAAGTATGTAAAAGATTATAATTACATAGCTAACACTTTCGGTATTTCTGATGGGCTTAAACTAGTAGGAGCTTCAGAAGGAGAAGAAGAAGGAAAAGGTAAAGTGGGAATGGCGGCTGCGCGAGGCGGTTCAAGCTCTGGTACAGAAATAGATATGAATGCTTCTTTTATGATTGAGGGAGTTCGCAAGACTGCATTACAAGAAAGCTTTAAAAACGGAAAAAGTAAAATCATTGATGGAAAACCAATTACAGAGCAAATGAAGGATCAGAATGTAGCTTTAATGGAAAAACGATTAGCGGAATTAAACAATTTGAAAGCAGGAGACAAAGTTAAAGTGCAATCAGGGGATAAGAAGGAAACCCTTGAGGTTGAAATTATCGGTATTTACGAAACAAATGAGCAAGCAATGGGGCAACAGGCTCCTCCTATTATGGATCCAGCTAATAAACTATATATGCCGCATTCAACTATGAAAAAATTAGAAGTAGACCCAGGTATAAGTAGTGTTCAAGTCGTGTATTTCTTGAATGATCCACAATATATTGATGCATTTAAAAAAGAAGCAAAAAAATCTAATATTGATTTTAATTATTATAAATTAGATGCGCATGATTCATTGTACAAGCAAATGATTGGTCCTATCGAAAATATCTCTTCGACTTCTCAAATGATTATTTATATTGTATCGATTGCAGGTGCAATTATTTTAGGATTAATCATTATGCTATCAATTAAAGGACGCCGTAAAGAAATGGGAATTCTATTGTCTATTGGAGAGAAAAAGTGGAAACTAATGGCGCAATTCGTAGTAGAAGTAGTGTGTGTCGCTATTTTAGCATTTGGATTATCCATAACAACAGGAGCTAAAGTTTCTCAATATATCGGGGATAATTTACTGTCGAATGAAATTGCTACTGCAGGCGAAGAAACAAATACCTCGCAAAATGGTACTGTAATGATGGCTGGACCTGGTGGTACTCTACAAAATCAAAAAGAAGATCCAATTGATAAAATTGATGTAAGTGTAACAGGAGAAGATGTAGGGAAAATGGGTGGAATTGGACTAGCTATTGCTATAATAGCAACACTTCTTCCAGCATTATCTATTCTACGTTTAAACCCAAAACAAATTCTTTTAAAAGATGAATGAGGAGGCTCGATATGGAGACGATTTTACAGTTTAAAAATTTGGATTATTATTATGAAAGTAATGGAAAAAATGTAGCGATACTAGATAATGTTAACTTTTCTTTTCAAAAAGGTCATTTCTACACGATTTTAGGACCATCCGGATCTGGCAAAACCACAACCCTGAGCTTAGGTTGTGGACTGGATGTCCCTAAAAATGGTTATGTACTGTATAATGGCAAAGATATTAGAAAAATTGGTTTGGATCGATACCGTAATCAAAATGTATCTGTAATTTTCCAATCTTATAATTTGATAACCTATATGACAGCTCTTCAAAATGTCTTAACAGCAATGGAAATTACAGGTGTTAAAGTGCAAAATAAAACAGCAAGAGCATTACAATTATTAGAGAGGGTAGGACTCACAGAAGTTGAAGCGAAACGAAACGTCCTGCAACTAAGTGGTGGTCAACAACAGCGTGTAGCAATTGCTCGAGCACTATCTTGTAATGTTGATTTACTGATTGCAGATGAGCCGACAGGAAACCTCGACGAGGAAACCGCAATGGATATTATAGAACTGTTTCAAGAACTTGCACATAAAGAGAATAAATGCATTATTGTTGTGACGCACTCACAGGAGGTTGCTAAAAAATCAGATCGTGCAGTGTATTTAAGTAAGATGAAGTTGGTCGTAAATGAAATCTAATATAAATATCGTAGCTTTTTAATTGACATAATTTTCAAGATTCAGACCTTTCAAAAGCTTATATTTGATTTATAATAAAATCAAGCCATAATCAAAATGGTCTCCCTGTACTGAATGTTAAAATAGTTTGTCGTTCCCGTTTTAATAATATTGCCATGGTTCTAAGCGCTAATCCGTTATAAATACTGAAAAAGAGCCCTACATAAATAGGACTCTTTTTCTTGAAATATATTAAGTTGCTGGATATAAATTAGAACCAAGGTAACGTTCTTTTATAATTTGAAGATGATGAAGCTCATGACCAGCAATGATGTATGCTAATGCACGAACTGTAACTTCAGAATTATTCGCATTTCCTCTTTGTGACCAAGCTTCTTTATCTAAGCTTCTAAGTAAATGCAGGGTAGATTGGCGAACAACTATTAAATTCTCAAGAAGATCTTGCATAGATTGCTTATCAAAAGCAGCTCTAAGAACATACATATCATCATTATAGCCTGGAAGTTCTGCTGTCTCGCCTCGAGCGATTGATAGTAATCGATACGCCATAATCCGTTCTGTATCTGCTATATGACCCATTACTTCTTTTATACTCCATTTAGTAGGAGCATACCGGAAAAGTCCCTCACTATCAGAAATTCCCTTTAATAAAAGATTCGTTTCCTTCATTTGTTGTTCTAGAATATGTATGATATTTCCGTCTGATACCAAGTTGGTATACGTTGCATAATAGGAGTTACATTCACTTACTTGTGGTCTTATTTGCATACGAATCATCCTTTATGTTTTATATTTAATCTTTACATATAGCTTACCATAAAAGAATTCCAAATTAATCTGAAAAATGGAGGCAAATATACATTTTTCATCTTCCTTTTCAGTTTCATAGATGAAATGCATCTCAAATAAGAGAATCTAATTTGCTGCTAAGCGGAATGTCGTTTTTTTGCTGCTATAGTAGAAGATAAATATGTAAATTGAATACGGTTTGTCACTACTTATGATAATCGCCATTTAAGAAGCAGCATTTGTCCATTACGTGAAAAACCTGTTAATAAATTTATACTTACTACAAAAACAAACAAACTCGTCCTATTTAAAGGAGAGTTTGTTTGTTTTTATGTTTAGATAATGGAATACTCATGCAAAATTGTACACTATGTTCCATATTTTTTATTGAATACTTTATATCTAGCGTTTCAAGAATTTGTTTAACAATATATAGCCCTAAACCATTTCCTCCAGTATTTCGATTCCTTGATTTTTCAATTCGATAAAATGGTTTGAAAATTTGTTGTATCTCTTCATCTTTAATATTGACACCTGTATTTATAATTTTCATTTCGATTTGACCTTGTTTAGAATCCTCAATTAACTTTATATAGACTTTTTCATTATGTGGTGAATACATAACCGCATTGTGAATAATATTTTTACATGCTTTTTCTAAAAGAGCACAATCGGTATAAATAGAAAGGTCAGAATCAATTTCTTTTATTATTTCGATGCTTTTTTGAGAAGCAAAAAATTCGAGATCTTTTGTGATTGTACCTATTAACTTTGAAGGATTAACTTCCTCTACTTTTAGTTTGAAGGTGTGTTGTTCTAATTTCGATACGCTTAAAATTTCACGAACTAATTGTTCCATACTTTCAATAATTTGATGATTTTTCTTTAAATATTGATCGCGATTTTGATAAGGGCCAATATTGTATATCATTCCTTCTAAGTATCCTTTCATTACAGTAAGAGGAGACTTTAATTCATGTGCTACAATCGCAAAAAACTCTCTTCGTTTTGTTTCTATTTCTCTTTCTTTTTCAATATCATTTTTTAATTGTTCATTTGCTTTTTTTAAATCAAACATAGCTTGTTGCAAGTTAATAGACATGTCATTCAAACTATTAGATAATTCTCCTAACTCATCTGTAGAGCGAACCTCAATTTTTTCGGAGAAATCTAAATTTGCCATCTTTTGTGCACCTTCATTAATATAAATAAGTGGCTTTGTAATAAACCTGGAATAAAAATAAGCACTTCCTATACCAATAACGAGCACAATGATACTAATATAGGGGAGAAAGCGTACTAAAACTTGTGAAGCTTCATCAATCGGTTGAAATGTAGCAAAGACTATAAGCGTTAAACTACCATCTTGGAATTGAATTGGTTTCGTAACGTTATATGAATTGCTAAGGGTACTTGTATTCTCGAATCGTGTTGCTTTAGTAACTACTGTTTTTTGCGTACCACTTTGAATAAAAGAAAATGAAGGAGAGTAAATAATTACTCCTTCTTTATTTTGAAGATAAAGCATCGCATTATTTTTTTTGGCGTATTCATCAAAAAGTGGTATCGCATCTTGAAACGTAAGATTTTTAGACTTATCAATGATTTCGTTTATCCCTGTTTGAAGTTGATCTGTTTTATATTGCTCATAAAATGTAGGGAGAAAGAAGTATAAAGTTAAATAAATCAATACTGCAAAGGATAATAAAATGAGAGATGTAGTCATAAAGAGTTTATAAGTAATTTGCTTCATTTTCATGAGTTTCACAATACTATTCATCAATTTTATATCCAATACCCTTTATTGTTTTAATATAAGGGATAGCTAATTTTTTGCGTAGGTTTTTAATATGTGTATCAATTATTCGTGTTTCTCCAAAATAATCGTAACCCCAAACCTTTTCAACGATATTTTCTCTTGTGAGTACTTTTCTCTCATTTTGAAATAGTAGTTGTAGAATTTCAAACTCTTTTGTCGTTAATATAATTTCAACGTCATTTACATATACTCTATATGCATCCACATCAATACGCACTTCTTTAAATATCAAATGATTATTTACATTTTTATCATAACTTCTTCTAAGTACCGCTTCGACTCGTCTAATCAAAACATGAAATGAAAAGGGCTTTGTTATATAATCATCGATCCCAAGGTCGAATCCTTTCATTTGATCTTCCTCTTCTTCCAACGCAGTTAGCATAATAATTGGTACGTTTGACTGACTTCGAATCATTTTAGAAACTTCAAACCCATTAAGATTGGGCATCATGACATCTAGAAGAATTAAATCAAACGATTGCTTATTAAATTGTGTCATACCCTCTAGTCCATCTGAAGCGACTACCACTGTATAATGCTGTGTCATTAAAAATTGTTTAATTAATTCCTGAATTTCTTGATCGTCCTCTACCACGAGAATATGATAGTTTTTCATAATATCACCTCTGGTAGTCATTATAGCCGCACTATCTGGAGTTTATGTGGAGATACAATAGGAACTTCATAGGACGTTTAACGTATTAGCTTCATTTTCAAGAATGTGTATTCTCCAAAAAAATATTATTAGCCATATTCCTTTTTATGAAAAAATAATTGTATGCTTGAAAAAACTTATCGTATGAAAAGCTGAACGATTTATATTTCTAAAAAACTAATGTATAATATTGGGAACTGTATGTGATTTCTTAAACTGTGTGAACATATACTTTCGCTACTTACTAGAAGGGGAAACGGAAATGAATTTCAATATAAAAAAAGTTAGCGAAATTATAGAGTGTACGTCACAAACTTTAGAGTTTTTTTGCTAATTTAGTAAACGCTTAAGGTGTGAACTAAGGATTATTTAAATCATGCGAGAAAGGTTGTGAAATTATTTGATGGATTATAAAGCGATGCTGTTTGATTTAGATGATACATTACTTGATAGGGATAAAGCAGTAGAGGCATTATTTTTAATTGTTTTAGAAAAGTGTTATGAAAATGTAGATGGTGCGGCTAAAAGCAACATGTTACAGAATTTCAAAGAATACGATAAAAGGGAATACGGCATGTGTGATAAAACAATAGTTTTAGAATCATTGTTTGATGAATTCCCGCCGAAGTATAGATTGCCACGCAATTACATCCAAGATTTTTGGAATAATAATTTCCCTAGATGTTTTTCAATAGACCAAAATACTGTTCATTTCTTAAATCAAATAAAGAAGCACTTTAAAGTTGGAATTATAACAAATGGCTCAACTCAGAGGCAAAAAGCTAAAATATTTAACACGAATTTAAATAGGTATTTTGAAACAATCATTATTTCTGAAGAAGTGGGATTTAGTAAACCTGATAAACGTATATTCGAACTAGCATTAAATAAGCTAAATTTACAACCGGAAAATACTTTATTTGTTGGAGATGACTTAGAAAAGGATATTGCTGGTCCTCAAAATGCAAATATAAAAGGTGTGTGGTTTAACCCTCAGAAAATCAAGAATACTACCAAAATACAACCATATGCCGAGATTAACACTTTGGATAGTTTGTTAAGTTATGTTACTCCACAATATTTTTATAACAAGTAAAAGTAATTCCATATATATATTCAAAAATATAAAAAAAAGGAACTATCATTAATTTCATTGACCGTATTAGTAATAAAAAAATATATATTTACAACAAAAAATAGAGGCCATTTTAATAGCTGAGGCTAATTTAATCTATGATTAATACGAAGTTTTGTAAAACAATTTTACTCATACTGTGTAAATTATAAAGGGGTGAGACTATGGAAATAAAGAAAGTAGTAATCGATGGAATCAATATTGCGGTTATTGGTATTAATATCGAATGTTCAGTCTGCATTAGATACTATGGCAACAGTTCAATATGAGGTAGATGCGAAACATATTATTATCCATAAATCTTTAATAAGTGAAGATTTCTTTGATCTAAAAACACGGCTTGCGGGCGATATCCTTCAACAGTTTATAAACTACAAGGTAAAGATTGCTATTGTTGGAGATTTCTCTATATATACTAGTAAAAGCTTAAAGGATTTTATTTATGAATGTAATAAAGGGAATGACATTTTTTACTTAGCAACTGAACAACAAGCAATTGAAAAACTAAGTACATTAAAGTAATAATTATATCCTGCTAAATTCCCCCATTTCACTTAGTTAATGATTATATACGATATAGAAGAACTGATGTTTGTGGTAAACTAAGAGATGAATAAAGGGGGAGTTTTTTTGAACAATTTTAATGATACGATCCGAAATTTAAACAATATAGTTTACAAACCTAACAATTTAATGATTACGAATCTAAAAGAAGAAAAGCAAAACGCAGAATATGCAGGATGTTTATTCCACTTAAATAACAAAACCATTCGTTTTAGAAAATCAAAATTGACTCCTAATAAAATTGGGCAATTTGTTTCTTTTTGGGAGAAAGATGAAAATATGCGAAATAGAGCTTTCTCTTATGAAGCTGCTCCTGATTTATTAGTAATCACTTGTATTGCTGATAATAAACTAGGACAATTTATTTTTCCTAAAGAGATTCTTCTTAAAGAAAAAATATTGAGAACACAAAATCAAACAGGGAAAATGGCAATGAGAATTTATCCTGTTTGGGATACCACCGTTAGCAATCAAGCTAAAAAGAGCCAAACGTGGCAACGTCAATATTTTGTTGATTTAAGTGATAGTAATAATTTGCCTATAGATAAACTATTAAATTTATATTCGTAGCTTTTGGTTTGCCCCGAAAAGAAGTAATTACAGAAAAGATATTTGTAATGACGCCTTCTATTAATTTAACTCGTGAATCGTAATTTTTGTACCGGTACAGTTAAATGAAATGTACATTGTTACAGTGCCCCTTAAAATTTACAATCAGCATATATTATTTAAACTTATAAATTTTTAAGGGGTGCTAATTATGACAAGTTTACAAGATCAGCTTTTCACAAGATTAAATCTAAAAAAACGTAATGAAGTAAAGTTTGAAGAATTACCTACTATACTCTTTTCGTTTGCGCACACTATACCATTTGAGAATTTAGATGTTATAGCACGAAATACGAATCAAATCTCTCTGGAAAACTTACGGGAGAAAATTTTAACTAGTTCCCGTGGTGGACTTTGCTACGAATTAAATACTCTTTTTTACTATTTCTTAAAAGACTGTGGCTATGATGTACAACTGGCATTGGGTACGGTTTATAAAAATGATATAAGTGCATGGGCACTTGAGGATGGCCATATAACAATTATTTTAACTTATGAAAATGTACAGTATTTAATTGATGTAGGTATAGCTTCGTTAGTACCTCTAGTTCCTGTACCTTTTACTGGCGAGTCTGTTTCTTCAAAAAATGGTTCGTACCGGGTGAGACGGAAAGATACGAGTAAAGGAAATTATGTTTTAGAAAGAATAGATACTGATGGAGAATGGAAAGTTTGTCATGCTTTTTATAAACATATTATTGATGAGATAGTAGTAAACGATGTTCAAAGAAGAGTGATAGAAGATGAGAAGTCTATTTTTAATAAAGGACCAATTGCAGTTAAGTTGACGAACTCCGGCCATATTTCATTAACGAATACAAGTTTAACTGAAATGATTCATGGGGAAAAAACTAAGCGTGAAATTACAGAAGATCAATATAGAGAGTTTTTATATACTTTATTTGCTATTAAGTTATGAATAATAAAGATAGCCGGTACTTATTCAGAAGTGGCTATCTTTATTATTTTTGGTGTAAATGGTTTTCGTCTAATATGTTTCGGAAACTGCGGTATAGTTAATGTTTTTAATATTTCCGTAGCTTCTTCATATGTATGAAAAACTGGCTTTTTTGCAGCAGGATAATATGATTTAAAGTTTGATTTTCTTAATACATATAATACACTAGAACAGTACGAAAAAGTATGTACAATGAATTTTGAATGTAAAGGAAGATTAATATGTCAGTTATTGATAAATTGAAACTTAATAAGTATACAAATATGGTCGTTATTAACGAACCAAGTAATTATGACATTTTTACAGGTAAAGAAACTGCATTCTCAAAAAAACACGATGCTATCTTTATATTTGTAGAAACGCTTGATGAAATGGTGAAACAAACGAATTTTATTATTAGTAATGAAGAATTACTAATTGAAAAAGGTTACGTGTTCTTCGCATATCCGAAAAAAGGTAATGCTCGTTATAGTACGTTTATTCACCGTGATGAGATGTTTCCGGCATTAAACGTTGGAGAAGATGGTTATGTGGGAGAAAGCGATATTAAATTTGCACGAATGGTAAGTATGGATGAAGTCTTTACTGTTGTAGGTTTAAAACGCGAGAAGAAAAAAACAACGAAAACATCTGCTATGAGTCAATGTGTTGCCGATTATGCAGATCGAATTAAAGATGTTGAAGCATTATTAGCTAATCATCCGAATGAACTTAAGTTTTATCAAAGTTTAACGCCTGGATACCAAAAAGATTGGGCACGTAATCTTTTTTCTGTGAAACAAGAAAAAACACGTGAAAAACGTCTAGAGAAAATGATAGAAATCCTTTCACAAGGCTATAAAACAATTGAATTATTCCGTAAAAAGAAAAAATAATGACTAAGAAAGTCACAATGCTGCAACAATTAATTGTGATGAGTACATTGAAAAAAGTATTCCTTCCATTATACTAAGGAATGTTCTTATATTTATATAATTAGCAAAAAGAGAAAAGGTGTTTGAAATGAAATCGTATATTGTAGTTGGATCTGGAATTTTAGGAGCGTCTACTGCTTATCATCTTGCTAAGGCAGGTGCGAATGTTACTATCGTGGATCGCCAACAATTAGGGCAAGCAACTGATGCAGGAGCAGGTATTGTATGTCCATGGCTATCACAGCGTCGTAATAAAGCATGGTATAAAATTGTTAAAGGCGGTGCACGTTACTATTCTTCGTTAATTCAGCAATTAGAAGAAGACGGTGAAACTGACACAGGATATAATCGTGTAGGTGCAATTAGTTTACATACTGACGAGAAAAAGTTAGATCAAATGGAAGAGCGAGCTTATAAACGACGTGAAGATGCCCCAGAGATTGGTGAAATCACTCGCTTATCAGCTGAAGAAACAAAAAAATTATTCCCGGCATTATCAGAAGAATATAGTTCTGTTCATATTAGTGGTGCTGCACGAGTAAATGGAAGATTATTACGCAATGCATTAATAAGTGCTGCGAAAAAACATGGTGCAACTTTTATAAAAGGCGATGCAGTATTAGTCCGTGAAGGAAATCATATTACTGGAGTTACAGTAAACGATGAAACACTTTTAGCAGAAAAGGTTATTGTAACTGCAGGCGCATGGGCGAACGAAATCTTGAACCCATTAGGAATTAATTTCTTAGTTACATTCCAAAAAGGACAAATTGTTCATCTGCAAATCGAAAATACAGCAACAGAAAATATGCCAGTTGTTATGCCACCGAACGATCAATATATTTTAACGTTTGACAATGGGCATGTCGTAATTGGTGCAACACATGAGAATGATACTGGTTTCGATCATCGTGTAACAGCAGGTGGTTTACATGAAGTATTCCATAAGGCATTAGCAGTTGCACCTGGCTTAGAAAATGCTACAATGCTTGAAACGAGAGTTGGATTCAGACCATTCACACCAGGATTCTTACCTGTTATCGGACCACTACCTAACTTTGAAGGAATTCTCGTTGCGAATGGATTAGGCGCTTCGGGTTTAACAGCTGGTCCATACCTAGGAGCGGAACTTGCTAAACTAGCGCTCGGACAAACGATTGAATTAGATTTAAATGATTATGATGTTGCTGGCGCAATTGAATAATATAGGGTACTGCTAACATTTAGAAAAAACCATGCCAAACATATTCGACAGGGAATAAGCAGTTTTTCCTCTGTTAAGAGTAAGCCTGTTTATGAAAAATAAAATTCTTTAAAAATAGAGGGCTGACATTATAAACCTGCATTAATAATGTAGAATTGTGATGTCGGCTCTTTATTTATATTTATTTAAAACTTATTTTCGAGAGGAGCTTAAGCAATGAGAGCACCATATCAAGTATTGATATTTCCTTATATAAAAACTGCCGATTCCATTCAATATGCTATTTTCAAACGAAGTGATTATGGTTATTGGCAAGGAATAGCTGGTGGCGGAGAAGACGGTGAGATTCCTATTGAATCAGCAAAACGGGAAGCGTTTGAAGAGGCTGGTATTACAAGAGAATGTCCATATATACAATTAGATTCTGTGTCTTCACTACCAGTAGAGGATGTAGTTGGAGGATTCCTTTGGGGCGAAGAGGTTTATGTAATAAAAGAATTTTCTTTTGCAGTTAAAGTCCCTACAAAAAACATATCATTATCTAAAGAACACTTCAATTATAAATGGTTATGCTTCGAGGAAGCAGTAACGCTTTTGAAATGGGATAGCAACAAAACAGCATTGTGGGAATTAAACAAAAGACTATTAAAACAATAAAAGTTTTTGCTAACAAAGATATTAGTGGAACAAGAATTGAACAATTAAAAAAACCTTGCTACACTTCTAAACAATGTTTTAGATTATAAAATAGAGTAATATAGATTTGGCATGGTTAATGAACTAAGAGAACTTGCACTAAGAAAAAACCTATACAGTTGACTTTGAAAAAATGAAAATAGTTAAAAACATTTTTATGTCGTACGGTTTTTGGCTATGAATAACAGAATAAATATTAAGTATTCAACAGTTCAAATAGAACGATTCAGCTTTTTATTTTAAGAAGAAAGATGACTCGTTTTATGCTAAAATTCGCTTAGTGTAATATTTTCGTTAAAATGTGGGTGGGCCCATTTTAGCAAAACCGGAGTGGGAATGATGAGTATAAATAGTTTTGTGGGATTGATAAAGGACGAATTATTAAAAGAGGTAAGAATAAGAAGTGTGGATGAATTCGAGCCTGTAGTAGTTAAAGATATTCCTAGACTTTGGAAGTGTTTAGGAACAGGTAATTATGCCGCAGTATTCATGCACAGAGAATACAAAGATTGGGTAGTGAAAGTTTACGTGCGAGAAGGAGAAGGAATTGAAAAAGAGTCAGAAGTATACCGAAGAATTGGAGATCATCCTTCTTATTCAAAGCTTATATATAAAGGAGAAAATTTCATAGTATTGAAACGTTTAAAAGAAATTACCTTATACGATGCTATTCATAAGGGGATTAAAATTCCTAAGCAGGTAATACTTGATATCAATGAGGCTTTAGAGTATGCGAGGGAACAAGGATTAACTCCTTGTGATGTTCACGGGAAAAATGTGATGATGGAAAAAGGAAGGGGATATGTAGTAGATGTATCTGATTTCTTAAAAACAAAAGAAGATAGTAAGTGGAGGGATCTAGAAAAGGCATATTTCACTTTTTATTTTCCTTTCATTTATAAATTGCCTTTCACTGTTAAAATACCGTATTTTATGTTAAACATTGTTAGACGTTCGTACAGAAAATATAAGAAGTTTAAAAAGAAATTCAAATTATAAAAGAACCACATATGTTCCTGAAAACGATTTGAATTCACATAAATAACTTTAGAAAAACTTTAAATTTTGTTTAGGGGATACTTCAAGACCTTAGCTTGCTAGGGATATGGTGCTACCTCAAAATATAAAAAGATTAGGAATGAATCCTAATCTTTTTATTTATACATATTTTTGTTAGTTATATCACTATCAATTCCAAAATGGGACATTTTGAATAAATGAAACCGTCAAAATAAGTGTTGATGCGGAACCAGCAGTTACTAAAGTTACTATCTTTCGTCCATTCTGTTCTTTTGAAGGTTTTATAAGTTCTGTAATTAACACAATCCATATTATGATAGAGACTATTGAAATAATATTTATAGACATATGTAACACATCCCTTCTTGTTTTTACATAAATATTTCTTCTTTTATAAAATAAAAGCAATTTAACAAGAAAATAGGTACCGCATTAAAAATCAATATTTTCCTGTTAAACCACCTTTTTTAAATAGAAATACGACTGATAAAACGATAACAACGGCCTTCAAACTGCCCCAATATGGATAAATAGCATGATCTGTTAGACTAGCATATTGAAAGAAATTCTCTAAGCCGAAAATTCCTATCATGACTGCTAAAATGAATGAAGCTGATCCATACTTCCCGTTATGATAGAGGGTAAATAAGTATAATGCACATATAAGTGGTACGATGATTTGTAATAAGAGTGTCATAATTAATCCCCCTAATATATCGATAATTATATTATATACAAAATTGTAATAAAAAGGAATGCGACTTATTTGATACTAACAGAACTACTCTAATCATATTCTTCTATAAAAAAGAGTAAAAAGGGGTGTACAGTTAATTGACAAAAGTTAAAGTTAGTTTACGACCCATTGTTCATAACGTAAATTTACCAACTGTATTGAAAACAACGATACTTCCAGGTGAATCGACCGAAAGACTATTTATCGCAACTCAATTAGGAGAGATTTTTTACATAGGGGACGGAGTTATAAAGACATTTTTAGATATTCGTCACCTAATTATTAAATTAGGTACATTTGAAGAAGGTGTTTCTAGTAGCGGTTATGATGAACGCGGATTGCTTGGACTTGCGTTCCATCCACACTTTTTTCAAAATGGGTTATTTTATCTTCATTATTCAGTAGCTGGAACTCAAGGTCCAGGTGCACTTTCTAAACAATTTAAACCGAATCCTTGTGACCCTAAAACTTTAAATTTAAAGTGGGTAAATAGAGATACTCAATATGATCATATTGATACAATTGAAGAATGGATTTTTCAATCAAACGGTCAACCTCAAAAACGTAGAACATTACTTAATATAAAACGCCCGTTTTTTAATCATAACGGAGTCAATAGCTTAAACTTTTCACCTGAGACTGGAAAACTTGTTTTTACAAATGGAGATGGCGGATCAGGTTATGATCCATTTAATTTAAGTCAAGATGATTTGGAAATAGCAGGAAAAATAATTGAAATCGATGTAAATAAAAATACATTTATAAATAACCCTCCTGTAGTTACACGTTTTAATGAACTTCCTTTATCTATACAAGAAACACTTACAGTAGTTGCAAAAGGAGTACGTAATATAACCGGCATTTCATTTCAAAGGTTTTATAATCAATATATCAAATACGCCGGAAATGTCGGACAGGATATTGTAGAGTCTGTTTTTTCATTTGTTCAATATAAACCTATACCAGTTACAGAACTTGTTCAAATGCATTTTATGAGGTTAACTCCCAATCAAGATGGTTTTATCAATTTTGGGTGGCGAGGATGGGAAGGGGATTTACCTACTTCTTTTATACGACATTGTTCCGAAAATCAGGCTTTGGATGAGAGAACAATGGTTTATTATGATGAAACAATACAAACTTCAGTGAAGCGTATTCTGCCTCTACTTAGTTATTTTCATAAAGATTCTAGAACAGATAAGTTTGGAGGAACTTCACTTACAGGAGTTCAGCCATATATGGGAAATGCAATTCCAAATTTAACAGGTAGCGTTGTTTTTACTGACCTTGCCAAGAAAGGAGAATCTCAGTCTCCAATTAAGGGTGTTTTAGCCTATACTAGAGCAGGTACAGACGGTAAACATGCTGACTTTCATGCTATTGAAACCAATTATGATTTTGGTACGCAACCAGCTTATTATATGAGTTTAGGAACAAATTCGGATCAAACTAAATTATATTTAGGAGTTTACAGTTCTATGAAAGTAACTGATTTTAACAAAGGTACCATTTTTGAAATTATTCCTTGATACGATATAAATTCTCAGTTTAAAAACATAAAGAGTTTATTCTGCTTCCAAAACGCACAACTTGACTTGTCCCCCTAAAAATCTTCAATCTATAAGTATCTATTATATAGTGATTTATAACTAGTAGAAAGCAACTCATAAACCATAAGTGTATGAATAATATAGAAAGTAATGAATGTGGTATCTTTAGGGGGTATTTTAATGAATTGGTTTGTACGTTATTGGTATCAACTGATGATAGAACATGATACGAGCTTTGTTCATAAAAGAAAATTGTCCCTTGCGAATAAGTTAGTACTTACAGCTTTGATGAGTGCATTGGCCACCATGTTTCAAGCAGCTGGGAACTTAGTTCCTGGTATAGGTTTGCTCATTAGTCCATTTTCGACATTACCGATTTTTTTTGCTATTTTCTATTCTATTCGTGAGGGAATACTTTCTTATGTTCTTACTATTTTTCTATTATTTATTATTGAGCCCAGTGAACTAATTGTCTTTCCTTTTACTACAGGCTTATTAGGTCTAGCCTTAGGAGTATCTTTTTTAATATTAAAGAGGAGAATTTGGATTGTATCCTTTTCAGCAACTTGTCTACTTATAGGTATTATGATTGTTCTCGATGTTTTCCACTTTCCGGTACTTGGTCCTGCTGTTCATACAACTATGGATATAAAAATTATTTTATCAATATTTATAATGAGCTTTCTATACTGTTGGATTTATGCAGGTTTTTGCAGAATAATGATGAATAGATTATATAAAGTGTTGTATTGATAATGGCATAATGAGGATTGGAGATTGAATTTATGACTAACGTTGCAGTTAGAAGACCGAATTTGAATGATGTAGATGAACTATATTTATTTTTCCGTATAGTTATTACGAATACATACAAAAATGAAGGATTGTCACAATTATTGGATGACATAGAAAATGAAATTAACTCAAAAAAGCAGTATTTGAAAAGTGATTTTGATAGTAACGGAGAAAGTCGTTACTTTTTATTAGCAATTGATACAAGTAACGATAAAATCATTGGAACAATCGAAATCGGTCCAGCAAGTACATTGATTAATAGTTGTACAGGTGGTGTACTTAAAAATTTGTATGAAATAGGAACTGTATTCATACTTCCGGAGTATCAAAGAAAGGGAATAGGGAGTTTATTACTACATACAATGTTTCTTACATTACTTAGCAGAGGGATAACAGAATATTGTTTAGATAGTGGATATAAAAATGCGCAAAGTATATGGATAAAAAAGTTTGGAAAACCTAGCTATGTATTGAAAGATTACTGGGGAGAATCCAGTGATCATATGATTTGGAAGAAAAGTTTACATGATACACCTATAATATTTGAATTATAAAATGAAATATGCCTTTGAGCATAGCTTTTCTTACTTATGTATGCTATTATTTATCTTTATAATAAAAGAGGACGTGAATGAACTTGATTAAAATTAATATTCCTGAAGCTGATGTTTCAATTACTGAACGTAAACAAGTTATTAAAGGAGACGAGCCAATCATTACTCCAATTAATGGATTTATCGATTTCCACTTGTTCCCTAGAGATAAAGGCGGCATTTTTATGTTTTACAATATTAATGACGAACTTCTTTTCGTAGGTAAAGCTCGTAAAATTAGACAACGTATTAAGAAGCATTTTGAAGATAATGTTTCACCAATTAAAAACCACCGTGATGAAGTATACCGCATTGATGCATGTATCGTAGAAGATCCAACAGAAAGAGAAATTTACGAAACATATATCATTAATGAATACAAAGCGAAATATAACGTTGATAAAGTATTCTACAAATAATCAACATTAATAAAAAGCAATCCTAGTTAATATGCCAGGATTGTTTTTTATTTAGATTTATTCTTCATATCTTTCTCCTTTTTTCAAATGATTAGCAGCAACAAAACAGATTACACCTATAAATATAAGTACAATACCAACCGTTTTATGTTTTCCCTCAAAGAAAGGAATATCTGAAATAACATTTGTCATACATAATCCTAAAAATACAAGGATAGGGCCCACCCAAAGTAATACATTACCGAATTTTTTGTGCTTCCACATAATAACCCTCCTCAATCCTCTTTACATATATATCCATAAATGAAAAGTAAATTCATAGAGAAATATAGTTTTTTTCATATCGAAAATTTAACCCTCATATATTGGTACAAGCAAAAGAGAAAGGAGACCATCATGAATTGGTTAGAAGCTTTCATACTAGGTATAATTCAAGGTTTAACAGAATTTTTACCAATCAGTAGTACCGGACATCTTTATTTAGGAAGGCATTTGTTCCGATTAGATGAGGCTGGCTTATTTTTAGATACGATGCTGCATATTGGGACTTTACTTGCGGTGTTTATTTATTACAAAAAAGAATTTATATATTTAATTAAAAATCCATTTTCAAAATTAATGCTGCTACTTATTGTCGGAACGATACCCGCAGTTGTAATCGGATTGTTGTTTAAAGATTTTTTTGAGGATATTTCAAAAACAGGTATTACAATTGGTTGGGAGTTTTTAGTGACAGGATTCTTTCTCTACTTGGCGGATAAACAAAAGAATGGTCGTAAAAAAATGGACGACATTACATATAAAGATGCATTTATTATCGGTTCATTTCAAGCGGCTGCTATTTTTCCGGCAATTTCTCGTTCTGGAATGACAATCGTCGCTGCATTATGGAGGAAGTTGGACCGCGAAACTGCTGCTTACTTTTCTTTCTTATTATCAACGCCAGCGATTGTCGGAGCTATCATTTTGCAATTTGTAGACGTTTTTCAAGGGAAAGCAGAATCTATTTCTAGTACATCTTTAATTGTCGGAACGTTATCAGCAGCGTTTTTTGGATATATAGCTGTTTCATGGATGATTCAATATTTAAAACGTCACTCCTTAAAAGTATTCGCGTATTACGTATGGGGATTAGGTATTTTAATTTTAATGTTGCAATTTACTGATGTATTTTAAGTATAATGATAAAGAAGTTAATTAGTTTAAGATCCTGTTTCATTCATACAAGGCAGGATCTCTTTTTATTAAGGGGGAAAATATGTTTAATAAGGCTATCGTTATTGGTGGAAGCATGGCAGGAAAGTTTGCAGCAAAAGCATTATCAACTTCTTTTAAAGAAGTAATCATTATAGAAGCTGGTGAAAGATGGGATGGAAAGTCTTCGATAAAAAGAGTTCCACAAAGTAATCATCCTCATGTGTTATTAAAAGGTGGAGAAATCGCAATTGAGGAATTGTTTCCTAATATTACGAATGAATTAATAGAAGCGGGTAGTATTATAAACAACTTTACGCGTGATTTGAAATGGAATCAATTCGGTCTATGGAAACAACCGTTCATAGGGGAAATACATATGATTCAACAAAGTCGTCCTTTGCTAGAATGGCATATTCAAAAACGAATACATCAAATTTCAAATATTACTATTAAATATGGAACATTGGTTAAAGGGTTATTGGTAGATGCAAAGCTTAACAAAGTGTGTGGAGTAAAAGTTAAATATTTAGAGACAGACACACAAGAAGAAGTTCATGCGGATCTTGTAGTTGATGCGAGTGGATTTGGCTCGAAAAGTATAGAGTGGCTACGAGAATACGAAATTGAAGTAAAAGAAGAGAAAGTTCGTATTGATTTATTTTACGCAACGAAAATGTTCAAACTTAAAGAAAATGAGGAGTTAGACTGTTGTAACATGCTAATGTCTCCGAGTTTCCCTGATAACCCTTATGGTGTTCTTATTCAAACGATAGAAGATAATCGTTATTTTGTTACTTTTAGTGGATACGCAAATGAGAAAGCACCACAAACAGATGATGAGTTTTATGATTTTGCTGAAAACCTATCAATTTCTAATGTTACAGATTTCCTAAATAAGGCTGAGGGAATTACTGATATAAAGACATACAAAATTCCTTATCAAGTACGCCGGCGATTTGATTTAGTGAATAATGTACCAGAAGGATTATTAGTTGTTGGAGATGCGCAATGTCGTTTTGATCCCGTTTTCGGCCAAGGTATTTCAGTTGCTGCTATGGAGGCTCACCAATTGCAATTACTTTTGCAAGATAGAAAACAACTTGATAAAACATTTACACAACAATTTTATAAAAAGGCAGCTACTATAATAGAAACCCCTTGGGATATGACAACAACAGAAATTTCACGTCACCCGCAACTAAAGAGAGAATTAACTACAAAACAAAAATTTCAGCTATGGTATACGAAACAAATATATCGACTATCTGCAAGTAATTCTGATGTTTATATTCGGTTAGTACGAGTGATGAATTTAATTCGTAGTCCATTTCATCTTTTTCATCCGAAAGTGCTACTAACTGTATTACTTAATCGAAAGAAATAGCAGGAATATAATTGATTAAAAAAGAATGTATAACATTTAGTAAATCAAGAAGGAGAATACGGGATGGAAATATACATAGAGCAACTAAAGAAACAAGATGCTAAGGATTTATATACGTTTGAACTTACAAATAAATCTTTTTTTGAAACAATGGTACCAAATCGTGGCTCAAAATATTTTGAATTTGAATATTTCCAAAAACTACTAGACGATTTATTAATAGAACAGGTGGATGGAAATTCTTATTTTTATTTAATTCGTAATGAAGAAAAAGAAATTGTAGGACGAATCAATTTAGTAGATATAGATACAGAAACTCGAATTAGTTCGCTAGGGTATCGGGTCGGAGAAAAATTTACTAAAAAAGGAGTTGCAACAGCAGCCGTAAAATTAATTTTAGATGTAGCGAAAAATAATGAAATTACTGAAGTTCATGCTAAAACAACGACTAATAATCTCGCATCACAAATTGTACTAGAAAAAAGCGGATTTTCTTCTTATCAAAACGAATCAGATGTAACATCTGTAGAATTACATGGAGAACATGTGAAGTTTGTACACTATATTTGGAGAAATACTTCGCGCTTATAATAAGGAGGACTTATTCATGAATGATTTACGTTATCCAATTGGCCAATTTACATACAAACGTCCTATAACTGCAGAAATGATTGATACATGGATTCAAGAAATTGAAGATTTACCTAATGAACTAACAAAGGCAATTAAAGATTTAGATCAGAAGCAGTTAGATACACCATATCGCGTTGGAGGTTGGACTGTACGTCAAGTAGTTCATCACGTCGTTGATAGCCATATGAATAGCTACATACGCTTTAAATTAGCACTGACAGAAAAGAATCCAACTATTAAGCCGTATAAAGAAGAGAAGTGGGCAGAGTTACCCGATTCAAAATTACCGGTAGATGTTTCACTAGTAATGCTAGATTCATTACATAAAAGATGGGTTAACCTGTTATATTCTCTAAAAATTGAAGATTTAGAAAAGACATTTAACCATCCTGAAACTGGTGAAACAAAACTTGCTGTTGCAATAGGACTATACGCATGGCATGGTCGTCACCATACCGCTCATATTACTTCTTTAAGAAAGCGTCTAAATTGGTAACATGGAGATTATATTAGAGAAGGCGACAGAAACTGATGCAGAAGTTATATTTCAAATGCAAATAGACTCATTTAGCTCTTTATTACATAAATATAAAGACTATGAAACAAATCCAGCAAATGAAACTATCGAAAAAACTATTTGTAGAATAAATCATGTAGACGGTGGCTTCTATAAAATAATAGTGGCTATGAATCTTGTTGGAGCGATATGCATTTCACAAAAAGAAACACCCTCTAAATTTTGGATCAGTCCAATGTTTATTCACCCGAGTTATCAAGGAAAAGGAATTGCCCAAAAGGTACTTACATTAATTGAGGAAATGTTTCCTGAAGCAACGAGCTGGGAACTTGCTACTATTTTAGAAGAAGAGAAAAATTGTTTTTTTGTATGAAAAGATGGAGTATAAAAGAACAGAAGCTAAAAAGGAATTAAATGATAAAACTACACTTGTTTATTACAAAAAAGAAAGGTAAAGCATACAAAATACGCTTTACCTTTCTACATTATTTAAGATTAAATATACAAAAATAATGTATATTCTTCCAAAATACTCGGGTTAGTAATTTTTGAAATGAATAAAAATACAAAAACCACTACTTTGTCGTAAAGGTTACTAACGCTTTTTGAATGCTTAAAATACTATCGTCACCTTTAAATTCTTTCGTAATTGGATCCTCCATACTAGATACCCAAATTTTAAGTTCTGCATCTAAATCAAAATGCCCAGCCGTTTCGATGCTATATTGTGTAATACTTTTATAAGGAATAGAATGGTATTCTGTTTTTTTGCCAGTTACTCCTTGTTTATCTACTAAAATAAGACGACGATTTGTAAATACGATTAGATCACGAATTAATTTATAAGCATGCTCTACTTTTTCATCGTCTAGCATAATCTTCTCTAAATCACGTTCTACACTTTCAGAACTCGTATTTGATGCATTTCCTAAAATACCGCTAAATAACCCCATATTAAATTCCTCCTTTAATATATGTGGAATGAATTACTTATATTGTAACATGTTACTCTCAAAGATATTATGACTTTACTTTAGTAGTTTCTGGTTATTGTTGTAATTAGTTTATATAACCTCATCTTAAAATCTTATGCTAATATGGAATTAAGAAAAAAGAAGCAGAGGGATATAGCATGAAGAATACCGGTTTAGTATTAGAGGGCGGAGGAATGAAAGGTTTATATACTGCAGGTGTACTCGAATATTTCATGGAAAAGAACTTATTCTTTCCGTATGTAGTCGGCGTATCAGCTGGCGCCTGTATGGGAGCAACCTATTTGGCGCGTCAAAAAGGGAGAAATAAGAAAGTAAATACAGAGCTAGTATCAGATTACAGGTATATATCTTACCGAAACTTAATTCGAAAACGTGAATTATTTGGGATGGACTTTTTATTTGATGAAGTACCTAATAAAATTGTTCCATTTGATTTTCAAACTTTCTTAAACTGTAATGAACAATTTGTTATAGGGACGACTGATTGCGAATCAGGACAAGCTGTTTATTATAATAAAAAAGAACATGGAAATGAAATTTTAAAAATCATCCGTGCATCCAGCTCAGTGCCGTTTATAGCGCCTGCTGTAGAGTATGATAATCGAAAATTGCTAGATGGAGGAATTATAGATCCTATACCGGTTTTAAAAGCTCAAACTGATGGTTATGAAAAGAACGTTGTAATTATGACAAAGCCAGAAGGATATGAGAAGCAGCGAAATAAATTTTCTGGACTAGTTAAAATTCTATATAGAAAATATCCAAAAATCGCAGAGAATTTAGTAGACCATTATCGTTTTTATAATGAGACAATATCTTATATGAATCAAATAGGACAAAAAGATAACTTTTATATCATTCAGCCTAGCGTACAACTTCCAATAAGCGGAATAGAAAGAAATAAAGAAAAACTCATTAATTTATATAATCTTGGCTATACAGATGCTAAATACCATTATGAAAACTTATTAAATTGGATAGAGAAATAAAGGAGGAGAAAGTTGAAGTTAGGAAAACGAATTATTTTTAAAGAATTGCAGAAAATGCATAGTCCACTGAATAAACCGTTTTCTTATCGTGCTACAGCAAAATTGCAACGAGACCTAAAAAGTAAATTTACCGAAGATGATTGTATAAACGCTGATTTTAATCATTATTGGATGCATACAGCAGCTACTTTAAATTCTATACTAAATGGAAACGAACAGAACATTACGTTTCAACAAATAAAGTGGTTAAGAAAATCGTTTTTTGAGTGGTTTCCGCAATATCGTTTTCTAGAAACAGAAATTGTGAATTATCCCATTTTATATAGAGATTTCATAAGTTATGAGAAGACCAGGAAGCTATTACTTTATTACCTTACTGAATAAAAGCGAAAACGTACAGGTTACATTACTTGTACGTTTTTTTGTTCATAAAACATTCAATATTAACAACTAGTTTATATAGGAATTCTAACGAGAAGAAAGAAGTACACATAATAGAATGATGCAGGGGAGGAGAGAGGAATAGCTGTTTTGCTTTAAGTTATTGTCCAACTCGAATACAGTTAGTTATTTATGTTAAAATATTTCGAGTGAAATCAAGCTTTTAAGGATTTCATTGAACATTAAACAAAACAAGTTAGCAACGTAGAAGGGATAACATTAACATGAAAAACGTATCAAATATAGATAAAGTAGAATCAATAAAATCTTTACAGTCAACAATTAGTAAACTTGAAAATGCCTTATCACAGATGACTCAAAAAGGATCAAATACTACTTTAGTGAAAAAAAGACTCAAAGCAGCTAGTATCGGCTTAGCTATGTTAGAAAGTGTTTGGAAGCAAGAAACTCATAATTATACTCAGGAAGATTTAGCAGAAGCTCGTAATGTTCTGATTGGTTTGCTTCCATCAATTGAAAAGATTTACGTTAAGTCAAAGCTTGGTAGTCCTCAAAGAACGCTTTTAGAAAGAAGAATAAAATCGTTGGAACTTTCTATTCAGGCAATTGATTATTTTTCTAATAAATAACTTCGCTAAACAAATAACTTACGACTACTTTTATATAGGGATTCTAATGAAAAAAACTACATATAGAATACTACAAAGGAGGAAGAGAGGTGACTACAATAATCAGTCCTAAGTTAGAGAAGCTTAAAAATCAATTAAAGAATGGAAACGAAAAAGCTCTTTATACTTTTTTGCATGAAATAAAGTCAAATCACACGCCACTAATAGAACAATGCCCTGCAGATAATCAGTATAAGCTTATAACGTATATATGGTTAGGGGATCAAAACACTGAAAACGTTTATGTATTCGGTAGTTTTCCTGGTTGGGATTTGTCTGTAAATCAATTACAACGATTGTTACAGACAGATATTTGGTATGTAACGTTTAGGACGGATAAGAGTTTTATTTCAACGTACTATTTTTCAGTAAACGATGTTTTCGAAAATGATTGGATAAAGCGTAGTGAACAGTACGAAATAGACCAATTTAATCGAAATACATTTTTAAATAACACACGCAAAATTCATATTTATACGCCTCATGATTATTCTCACACTTCACATCTTCAAGAACTTCTCATTGTATTTGATGGGAATTCATTCATTCAGAGCCTTTCAATTGAAAAAACACTTAATTATTTAATTTACGAAAAAGAAATCCCATCTTGCATTGCTGTTGCTATAGATCCTGTTGATCGATTAGAAGAGCTAACTTATAACGATAAAATGAATACATTTTTAACAAAGGAATTACTTCCGTGGATTCAATCTAAGTATCACGTTTATCAAGAAAGGAATCATACAACAATTGCTGGTTTCAGTCTTGGTGACCTAGCAGCTTTTTATGCAGCGCTTTAAAATCCACATGTTTTCGGAAACGTGTTGTCAATGTCTGGATCCGTGCATTGGAAAAAGGATGGTTATGAAAATCAAATTTCATCTATAGATTTAAATGCGACTCAACCTCATTTTTATATTGCAGCAGGAGAACTCGAAAACAAACCTCTTTTAACGGCTAATAGACGCCTGTATAAAGCTTTAAAAGAAAAAGAGTATCCAGATTACTTATGAAGAGTTTCAAGGCGGATATGACGGTATTTGGTGGCGAGAAAAGTTATTTGATGGATTGAAAGCATTGAAACGTACAAAAACGCTACTATAAAATGTAAAGAGGAGAGATTCTATGAATCAAGAAGAACTAGATAAAAAACTAAAAAAGCAAGAGATTTTAGTAAAAGATGAGAAAGTTTGGACATTTACGTATGAGGACCATATTAGTTCTATCGTAAAAGAAGCAAAAAAGAAAGGGTCTTTTGATAATTTACCTGATAAGGAGAAACCTCTAAATCTAGATAAAGATCTTTCGTACAATCCTGAAAAGCAACTGTATAGAACTTTGAAAAATAATCATGTATTACCTAGGTGGATTGAGCTTTCAAAGGAAATTGATGATTTAAAAGAAAAGCTAAAAGAAAATACAAATACGGCAGAAGCAGCGGAATTAATTCGAACTATCAATAAAAAGGTTTTAGAGCATAATTTACTTTGTCCACCAAGCGCGCAAAAAATGAGGGTGAAAATGGATTTTTAACGATTTTCAATTAAGCTATCGCTTGCTATATAATTAAGTTAGGCATTTTCAATTTATTACTAAAGGGAGGCAAATGTAGTGAAGAATACGTATCAACTTCAAATTCCGAAAGAACTAGAACAGTATCGTAGTATTTTAGAAGAAAGTGTGAAACCGTATGTTAAAGTGTCTGGAACATTAGCAGAGACAACCCTTTTTGAAAGTAAGTTTGGTGGTTATCCGTATTTACCTATAGATCAAGAGCATCCTAAAGACTCAAACGGACAACCTATGATGCTACTTGCGCAGTTAAACCTTGAAGAAATACCAAACATTGAACATATGCCTCAACATGGAATGTTACAGTTTTTCATAAGTGCTGAAGAAGATCTTTTTGGAGCAGATTTTGATCATCCCACAAGCCAAAAAGACTTTCGAATTGTTTATCATTCTACAATCACAGCGGATTTAACTAAGGTGATTACTGATTTTAGTTATTTAAACACTTTAGATTTAGAGAATTTTATCGTACCCGAAGCAGCAAAACTAAAGTTTGAGTTGGCATATCAACCAGTAACACCAAGAGATTATCGATTTGAAATGATTTTTAGTGATAACATTGATTGGGAAGAAATTGTTGATGAAGAAAATAATATAGAATTAGGCGAACTGTATGATGATTTATGTAAAGATCAAGGACATAAAATTGGCGGATATCCATTTTTCACACAGACAGATCCGAGAGAATGGGAAGAAAAATACCAACAGCATGACATATTATTGCTGCAAATCGATACAGACGATTCATTAAATATTATGTGGGGAGATTCTGGTGTTGCTAATTTCTTTATACGTAAGGAAGAGCTGTTAAATCTAGATTTTTCCAATGTCATTTACAATTGGGATTGTTACTAGAAGATATAAATAAAATAATAGCAAACAAAAAATCTTCCTGAAGGTAAGGGAAGATTTTTTTATATTAAAAATAAACGTTATGTTAACTAGAATAAAAAACAATGAGTGTAATGAAAGTCAAGCCTAAATAACAGAAATAACAACAAATAATGTAAAGTTGTAAAATGTGTGCAAATAGCAATCAATTCATTAAGTAAAACATAAAATAAAATCACTAATTTATATTTTGTATAGAAATAATTTTTCTGTATAAAAATTTCTTGCCGATCAAAAATGATTTGAATTCGTTAAATCTCAAGCGATTATTGATTAAGATTTGCTGTGATGAATTTATAACAAATAAAAACGATAAAAACTGAAGAAATTTGTTTAGATAAGATTTCATGTGAATCTCACTAAAAATCTCTGTTACGTCTCATTAAGTATAGTTTACTTGGTTTTTGATACCTGTAATCGATTTGTTTCTATAACTTCCTATAATATATATTATGTTAACTGGATAAAAGTAATAAACTTATTATACGTTAGTTTAGATTGTTACGCTTCCCTTTTCATCGGATTCATTCTGTGTAATCGATTGTGTGCTTATTTGTTGTTGTTTTATGAGTTGTTGATGATAATGTCTCCAGATATAAATTATATTTAAGACAATAAAAAATGCAATTCGTTTTAACTGAACGCATTAAACGAATTGCATTGATATGATTACGAATAAGTTCTTAAAATTAGTTTGCTACAGCAATTGCTTCAATTTCAATTAATAAGTTATCTTTAATTAACTTAATCTTTTCATAATCTCTTTTAAATTAATTATCATTTTTTAGCCAACGTTTGAAAGCCGATTCTCTTATTTCTAAATTTGAACAAGTTGTAGCATTACATTTATTTTTCATATATTCTTCAAGGAAATTTTGTTTTCTTTGTTTAACGGCAGTTTGAGTTTGTTTTAATTTTCAATCTTGTAATTGATCTAAACTCAGACTTTCTTTCTGAAACACTTCATATTTTCTATGTTTCTATGCAAATAAATATCTTTGTCTTTATAAATCCAATTTGAAAATAGTTGTATTGATTTTCTTTCTGTATAACACCATCTGCTGCTATAAATCCTAAAATATAAGCCATATTATTTGACCAAGTTTTAAAATAATCTTCTTTTATGTCATACTTTCTCTTCCAGCTCCCTATAGCGCGCCTTGGAACGTTGTTGTCTGTTAGAACCATACGAATATACCTTGCAGAAACATTAGCAAGCATCGCGATTTCTGAAGTACTTTCCCCTTCTGCATACATATGAATGATTTCAGCTTTTGATAGTTTACATTTTGATTTCTTTTTTCGCTCTATGTGCACTTACATCCTCTCCTTCCTTTCTTTTATTAGAGACATATTTTCTTCTATAACACACAACGAAACGTATGTTCTTCGTTGCGTATAAGAAGGAATTTACTAAATAAAAACAATTTACAACATGTACTTAATATTTGTTTTAGCTGCCACTTTGCGATTTGTACTTTATAGATACGAATAATGAATTTGACGAATTTATGATGAAAGGTAAAATGATATAGTTTAAACTACAAATAGCTACAATAACCACATACGTAAATTGTTAATCGTAAAAAGGAGAACTGATGAATAAGAAATATACAAATCAAATTCATACTGATATGAGTTTTAAACCGAAAGATATTATAAGTTTAATGACGGATTACTTTAAAATGAAATCAAAGCTGCGTCCTATAAAGGATTTGCCTATCGTTTTATCAAATAAAGATAATGAATCGTTTGAGAGTGTTACATGGTTTGGCCATTCTGCTTCTCTTTTGAAAATAGAAGGTAAAAAACTATTATTAGACCATATGTTTGGAGATGCCTCTTCCCCATTTCCTTTGTTTAATAGTAAACGCTATAGTGGTGCTTTTTCTTTAGAACGTGATGACCTTCAAGAAATTGATGCGATTATCATTTCTCATAATCACTATGATCATTTGAATTACAAAAGTATTATGCAGTTAAAAGATCGCGCAAAGCACTTTTATGTTCCAACTGGAGTTGCACAATATCTTATTAAATGGGGTGCTTCACCTAGTAAAATTAGTGAGCATAATTGGTGGGACGAAATTACGTTTGATAATATTAAGTTAGTATGTGCGCCTGCAAGGCATTTCTCTGGACGTGGTATGACAGATAGAGATTGTTCATTATGGTGTTCATGGCTTATTCTTGGTCAAAAGACTAAAATTTTCTTTAGTGGTGATAGCGGTTATGCCCCTCACTTTAAGGAAATTGGTGATAAATACGGTCCATTCGATCTTACATTAATGGAATGCGGACAATATGATCCGAGGTGGTCTGCTATTCATATGTTGCCTGAAGAAACGGTACAAGCCCATATTGATGTTAAAGGAGAATTACTTCTTCCGATTCATTGGGGTGCTTTTACGTTAGCATTACACGAATGGAGTGACCCGATAGAACATGTTACACAAGAAGCCAACCGTTTAGGAGTGAAAATTACAACACCACAAATTGGCGAATCTATTACGTTAAAATCTACAGACTATCCTTTATCAGCTTGGTGGAAGGAAATTTAATTTTAAAACATAAAAAGAGCGAATCCTCTTATAAAGAATTCGCTCTTTTTTCTGTATTTAAACTTATTTTACTATATTGGATCTCCCACTATCTAATACTCTATTTGCTGGTACACTGGACATTTCAACCACTGTATTCATACTCTTATCAGTCAGTTCAATGAGTTCGTTTTCATGTTTTATTTTATTTAAATCCCACACCATCCCATGAAATTCATTATGTTGACCACTTACCTGTATAACGCTTTTTGTTTTATTTGAAGGCTGTATTTGAAGGTTTGTAAATTGATTCCCACTAATTTCATTTGGCGTAGTTACTTGACTATCCATATAAATCATATTTACACAGTCTTCTAAAGAAAAGTTCATAAAACGATTGGCATTTATCCAAGCTTGTCCGGTGCTCGGTTTTTTCGCTACTAATTTCAGTCCGGTTTCCATTCCTACAACTTTAATATTTTCGAAGTTAACAAACGAAATTTCATTTTCTTTTCCAGCAGAGTATAAAGAAATTCCGGTACCTTTATTCGTTTCCGTCCAATTGATAATATTTATATCTTTTATTTGTGTTTTGTTCCAAGTGTTATAATATTTATTTTTACCGTCTAAATAAATAACTTCAGAGTTAAATTTAGGATCGTCAATAGCTATATACGCTCCTTCAATGGATGCGTTTTTCTCTAGTTCTAAAACTCTAAAGTTTCCCTCAACTACAAATTGGGATCCATAACCAAATAATAATTTCACACCTTTTTTAACAATGATTGGTGACGTGATTTTATACTTTTTATCATCAAGCAATACAGTTTTAATTTTACTAGACTCTGCTTTATTAATAGCAGATTGTATTTTTATTGAATCATTTTCCCCTTTAAAGTTTTCTACATACAAGTTAGTACTTTTAGCTGCATAGTCTTTTTTGTTGTATTGATAAAAAGCAAAAATAATTAAAACTATACCAATGAGTAAAACAATTATTTTCTTCATCGTACTCACCCCATATCGATTAATCTATGGCTTTTATATTTAGGTTATTATTATTTTGCTTTGTATTTCAGATTACCATTGCTGCTTTGTCTATGATTGAATTATATTATGTAGGATTTAGTAAACTGTTTGCTATACTAATACATCATTCTTATAATGTATTAATTTATGATTTCATAAAACAAAAGTCTGCTTGTACATAATGTAATCACTTCCTCTATCCCTAATAAGCTCTTACTGGTGATATAAGATGTACTGCTGCAGATTGCTCTCCTGCTTCAATCAATATCGGTCTCATAGAACCGCCAAAGCTTAAAGTAATCGTTTCTTCTTTTATTGCTCTTAAAGCATCAACCATAAAACGCCCATCGAAAGATATATTTAATTGTTTTTCACCTTGAATCGCATCTATCTGTTGCGTTTCGGATATTTGCCCAATTTGAGAAGCGTTTGAAGAAATTTTAATTGTAGATTCGTTTATGATTTCTAAGTTAACATTGTTATTGGCCCATTCACTTGCTAATAAACTTGATCGATCTACACCTTGTAATATCTTTTTTCTATCTATGTTAATAATCGTTTTAAAGTCATTTGGAATAAGGTTAGAAATATTAGGATATTTCCCTTCAATTAGTCTTGAATATAATGTAGTTGTTCCGAGCGTAAATATAATATGACTCTCTGAAAGGTAGATATATACAAATTCCGAATTGCCGTTCATTAATTTTAGAAGTTCACTAATGGTTGAGCTTGGTACAATACAATTTGCTTTTACATCTGAGGAAAGCAATGTTTCGCGTATAGCTAGTCTATGTGAGTCAGTTGCAGCACAAATGAACTTATTATTAGATAACTCTATATGCACCCCAGTAAGAACAGGTCTAGATTCATTTTTTGCTACTGCAAAGACTGTTTGTTTAAATACTTCAATCAATTGCTCTGTCTCTACTTTGATTTCTGCATGATTATCTATAAGCGGTACATTCGGAAACTCATCTGCAGGAAATCCATTTAAACTTAATGTGATTTCTTCTGATTGTATCTTAATAATTTGCTCATTCTTACTTTTTATTGCTATATCACTTGGCATTTTCTTTATTATTTCAATGAAATACTTTGCAGGTACAACAATAGTTCCTGCCTTTAAAATAGTTGCAATTTTTTCGTCTTCAATTGAAACAGGAATGAATTTTTTAATAAAAATATTCGAGTTACTTGCAATTAAAGTAATTCCAGATTGATCTGCAGTTATTTTTATACCAGATAATATAGGAATTAAAGATTTTGTTGATATTGCTTTGTTGACTTCTGAAAGTGATTGAGTGAATTGTTTGTGATTAACGATAAACTCCATGTTTTCCCCGCCTTACATAAGATAATATTTTTATGAAGATTGATGAACGATTGTTCCGTTTAAAAAATAAGGTACTGTTTCTTTCTTTTGGCCTTGATATATATGTCTCTCCGCCGATTATTTCGCCTAGAAAATTAAAGAAAATTGCATGATGATCTCTTTCCTCAAAAAAGGCTTCGCAGATAGAACAAATCCCGTTTACATTTATATGTAACCCTGTTTCTTCTTTTACTTCTCGAATTACTGCTTCTTCTAATGTTTCTCCTAGTTTAACTGCGCCACCTGGTAATGTATAATAAGAACCATTTTCCCCTTTGTTTTTTACCATTAAGATCTTTTCATTAGTTTTATCGTACAAAATCGCGTATGTAACATTAACTTTTTTCATATGTACCTCCTCTATTTTAAATAAAAGGAATTTTCTGTCTTCTATTCATTCTACCATTAACTCCTTTTAATATATATAAGTTAGTTAAGTCTTGCCTTTACCACTATTGTTGGAGTTAATAAGAATAGGCTACTGATATAAAAAAAGAACGTACCTTAGGAAGATTATCCAAAGTACGTTCTTGCAGTTTTAGTATAAAAATTGATTCAATTAATACTGAAATTAATATTAACCTCGCCCTTATTGCATTTGTATTTCAAATACTAACGTTAACAAATTCTATATACTTTTTAACCGTTTTTCTAAATAATAATGATTATGTCCTTTCGGATGATCTTCACTTACTCCAATTACTTTATATCCATGTTTCTTATAAAAATCAGGAGCTTGGAAACTAAAAGTATCTAAATTAATTAACCTACACCCTTTTTCAATTGCAAATTCTTCAATAAGTTTTATTAACTTGCTTCCGTAGCCTTCATGCCTATATTCTTCAGAAACCCATAGAAAGTCAACGTGTACATGGTGCCAAAAAATTATTGCTGTTACCCCACCTACGATTTCTTCTTTTTCATTTCTTACTATGAAACTAACCTTCTCTGAAGGGGTTTTTTCTTCATCTGCAAGATATTTTTGATTGTATTCAATCACTTTCTCTCTTATGTAATCACTATCTTCTTGTACCCACTGCTGTACTATTTTCATTTTAAGTGTCACACTCCTTTTACGATAGCTATTCAACTTCATAATTCTAATGTCCTGTCTAAATAATAGTCGTAGATGACTAATACAATTGTTTCATTTCACTAAAATAAAAAAGCCCTACTACATTTCATCTGTAATAAGACTTATATACGTTGTGTAGAATCCAATTAATCTCAATGAATGTAATTGCTCAAAAAAATATTAAAATTGTTCAATTCTTTTTTATGAAAACTTCCGTTATTTCAACACCTTAGGAGAATAGTCCAATTGTATCACTGCGAAAAAGAATGAACATTCCTAAACCAATTAGAACAATTGGAACAATAATATAACAGTTTTTCTCAAGTACTTTAGCTAGTATAGGAGCTTTTAGCAATTTGTAGCTAATAAAACACCATATCGCTATCATGAAAAAAAAGATAACTAATGTAACGATATTTGTTTCAAGAGTTTGACTAGCAAACATTGGTATATAAATCGAAATATTGTCAGCTCCATTAGCTAATGTAATTGAAGCTACTTTAAATAATGAACCAGTAACGTTATCGATAACTTCATTACTTTTATAAGAACGAAGTGACAACAGTCCTTTAACCCCCATATAAATTGGCACGAATCCTAATAACCCAATCCACGAAACAGGAATGAAAAAAGAGCTTAAAGACCCAACGATACTTAGAAAAACAATCATACTAAACCCAAAATATTGTCCAATAACAATATAAAGTTTTTTTCTCATAACTTTTTCGCGGACAGCTCTACCTTCTTTCCTAATTACTTCTGTTCTTACTTGTGAAAATAAAACAAGCAGTATAAAAATGTCATCAATATTTGTTGTAGCGAATGCCACAACAGAAGAAATTATGGTTGTAATCAATATAAGCCAACTACTTTCATTGTAAACTTATAAGAAAATAATGGTCTATGAATGAAGTGCACGTTCCATCACAAAGTTGGTTAACTGTAATTTTCTAAATGTTTTTTAACAACATGTTAGTTCCTTTATAAAACAATATGAATATTCTACGTATCTGCTACTTAGTTCATTAAGAAATAAACAACTTTATTGCTTCTCAAATCATTTCATTTTAAATTAAATAACTCTATTCTCTCTACACAAAAAAAGAGACCTATATTAGGACTCTTTTTAGTATTAAGCTACTTTCCGATGTAAATGTTTTAGTTCCTTTTTCTTTTCTGCATTTGGTGGACGAATTAATATTGAAATAATAAAGGAAATAACACTTAAAACACCGATTATAATGAAAGTTGGTTGAAATCCCCCGAGTATCGCTCCAATAAATGATCCTGCAAGCGCACCAAATCCGAAACCTTGGTAGACAATCCCATAATTTGTACTATGGTTTTTTAATCCAAAGAAATCTCCGACAATAGCTGGGAATATAGTTATATTACCGCCGAAGCAAAAGGCGACACTTGCTACACAAGCAAAATAGATTCCGTAATTTAGCGGAATAAAACTTAAAGTAAAGACTGACAAACCTATAATAATAAACGTTGCAGAGACAATTTTCATGCGGCCGATTTTATCTGATAACGTCCCAAGAATGATTCTACCTACTGTATTAAAGATTGCAATCATAGCAACGGCGTTTGCAGCGGTTGCTGCGCTAAGTCCAACGAGTTGTACGCCGATATCTTTTACCATACTTATTAAATACAAACCACCTATACACGAGGTGAATAACATAAAAAATAGGAGATATACTTGTTTCGTTCGCATCATTTCACGCGGAGTATAGTCATTGTGTAATGTTTCAGTTACAGCATTACTTACAATTGCCTCTCGTAAGAAGAACGATCCGATTAATACTAAAAGTAACACGATAATACCCCAATATAAGAATGCTTGTGATACACCAAGGTTATCGATAAGATTTCCGTTTATATACCTAAAGATTAAGCTGCCCATTCCATATGCTGATACAGATATACCTGAAATAAGCCCTTTCCGATTTGGAAACCATTTAATTAAATTAGATAGTGATGTAATATAAGCCGTTCCATCCGCATAACCAACAACGACACCAGCTAATAAATATAATAGTGGTAAGGAAGAAACTTGTGAACTAAGTATTAAGCCGAGTCCTAAAACAATTCCTGCAGTAGCAATAAGTTTCCGAAGTCCTAATTTTTTCTGCAATTTTGCTGCAAATAAAGTTGAGAATGATAAAGAAAAACTTGTTATGGAGAAAGTTATCGCTACTGAATTAAGATTCCATCCAAACTTACTTACAAGGGGTTGATTAAATAAACTCCATGTATAAATTGTTCCAAGGCCAATTTGAACAATGATTGTACCTAGAACAATTAGTAACGGATTTATAGAAGTTTGTTTCATACTAACTGTCCCCTTCTTTTATCTTGACATGAATTTTCACAGTTAGTATATCCATCATAAATTGTAAGATACTGTACGGAAAATGGTAATTAAGTTCATATACACAAAAAGACACTTCATAAAGAAGTGCCTTTTTGCAGGTTATATCGAATGTTTCTAAAGAAAGCTTTGTTAAGATAAGACATTTTCAAATGCTTATGTATATATGTTATCAAATAATTTATTATATGTGATGGGACTTAAGACGTATTTTTCATTCATCATATAGTCGGATGAAAAATTAATATTCGATTTCATCGAAATCCTTCGGCTGCGGTACAGTTTGCATATTTGCTGCATCTTTAGGATCGCTGTAAATTGCATTTTGCTCTGTATTTACATCTTTTATATTTTGTTTTTTATTTTTGCTCACTTTATCTTTCACTTTCAATCACTCCTTTTTGTTATAGGATTAATTATGCCCTATTACCGCTACTAAATGTATCAGTGACTAAATTGCTAAATTCACGTAAATAATATAAGTAATTATCACCGCCGTAGTTATATCTTTTGTTATACATTTTTGCAACAACTACATTATATTCAGGTATTACTAAAATAGTCGGTCCAGTAATCCCTAATATTTGATACGACCCTTTTGGAATACGTTCACCAAGCTCACTTAATTGTGCAGGTTCATTTTGGACGAACCAAAACACCCCATTTTGTGGTAGCTCTTTGTTTATAAATGTTGGACTCTGCAAACTCGTAGCGATTTTTATAACTTCTTTTGGAACAATTTGTTTACCGTTTATCACACCTTGATTTAAATGAAGATTACCCCAATAAGCAAATTCTCTAGCTGAGACAAACAGATTTTTTTCAGTACCGTCATCTACTGTACCAATTTCACTAATTGCGTCTTCATTTGGATTATTAACAACGTCAACTAAATTTTCATCTCGCTGAACTCTCCAACCTGTTTCTTGAAAATTAGCAGGTTTAAACACACGCTCCTTTAACAATTCAGGAACACTTTTGTTATATAGCTGGTAAATAAGACGTGTCATCATTCTTACATTAATATCTCTATATGCCCATGATTGTCCCGGTTCAAATTCACGAAAAATTGTCCCGTCATTCGTTTCTTCTAATCCGTGCGAATGTGTTACTAAATGTCTTATCGTTGTTTTACCAAGCAATGCAGAACCAAAGTCTTTAAAATACTTTGTCGCTTCATCATCAATAGAGTTTATTTTCCCCTCGTAAAGTGCGTATGCTACCATTAAACCTAAATAACTTTTTCTCGCAGAAGCAACGTTGAATTGTGATGACGCGGTTACTTTTTTACTTGTAGAGATATTTGAGTGGTAACCACTATAATGCTCTAGTACGATTTTATTATTTTTTATAATACAAAGTGCTGTAGCAGAACTATGATTTTTTTCTTTAATATTTTCTACCCAAGAAATCAACTTATAGTATGTATACAAATAAATCCCCCTTAATACGTTCGAAAATTACAGCATGAAAGAAAAGTATAAACAATGTTTACACCTTTCTTTCATATAAAATATTAATGATGTAATATATTTAAATAATCCACCAGTTCCAGCAATTAAAGCAACCAAAACAACCAGCGCAACCTACGCAACGTCCACCACAGCCACCACATCTACCACCGCCACAACCGCCACAGCGTCCACCACAACCTCCGCATCCTCCGCAACGACGTGCATCGTCTTGAATGTAATAGTATGGATATTGACTTTGTTGTTGATCCCAATACACAACATTACCAGTTTGATAATCATTAAGGTTTAATGTTTGTAGTTCATGTTGAAATTGATTCATTACGAACCCCTCCATTTATAAATTTAAATTCCGCCCAAACGTTAAAGTTTATATATTTTTGTAAACAAGATTGAAACAAGGCTATAGACTAAATACGTACATCAACAAAATATGAACTTACACTAGGTGATGTACCTTGTTTTTGAGCCTATTTTCTTTATATTCATTCGATGGACGTATTTACTATAAATAAAGTGATTTAAAAATTACTAATCCAACAATTTAGTAGTTCATCACTTAACTTTCTTTCAAGTAATTCCTTCACTAAAGGCATTGGCATGATTTCATAATCATTTAAGGATTCTTTATTATAATCTATCCAGTGAAATGCTAAATGAGACTCGCTAGATTTCGGTGGTAAGTCCGTATGTAAATCTTGTGACTCTACTTCAAAAATGTGGTTAATTTCATGATGAAGCACTTCTTTATCTTGCCATTGATTTTCTATGACTCCTAAAAATTGTTGTATACTACAGTTTACTCCAAGTTCTTCTCTTAACTCTCTTATTAATGCATTCTCTGCTGATTCTCCAATCTCAACATGGCCACCAGGTAAAAAATAATGATGGCTAATATATTCAGCAACTAATAATTTTTCATCTTTTATCATGACTGCTCGTACAATATGATGAAATTTACTTTTCAATTGATATTCCTCCTAATTATTCAATGTATAGTTGCTCAAAATAGTCATTTAGTATTGGTATAATATAAATCATAGGTGTTTCATACGGATGAATATCATTAATAACTTCAAGAGCATCTTTTACAAGTTCTCGTTTACACTTTATTTCAACTTTACATTCTTGCCCTTCGCATATTCGACCAATTTCTCCATTAAAAGGAGATGCCTCGTCTAAAGGTCTCCAATATCCTTTCACTGAACTATAGGAAAAACAATGGTCATATTCGCCCGTTTTACATGCTCCAATTTTATTTAATTCATCCCTTAATGTTTCAATATATTCTTCAGGAATGAACACTTCAATTTTCACTTCAGTAAATTGCATATTTCATTTCACGCCTTTACTTCCTAATAGTTAAACGAATAAACGATATACTTGCTCGCCATCATACTCCTGTTCTAATGATTTGAAACTGTATCGTTCATATAGTTTCTTTGCAGAGATATTATCTTTATGTACGGTTAATCTAATTTCTTTACACGCCTTAAACGTATTTTTTATTATATTAATACTTTCTTGTAAGGCTGCTTTTCCATAACCATTACCTTGCTGCGATTGATCAATAATAAATCCGTTAATCCAATACATATCCGATGTCTCTCTTACAACTGCATGTATTACAAAACCAACCATAAGGTCACCATCGTATATAGCGAATGGTATGTACTCTACATTGTCACCATCTGGTTTTATATATACTTTAGCAAGCGAAACTGCTACGGATGGAACAAATTTCAACTGATTTTCTTTAACTTGTAGCTTTAATGCTTCTTCCCAATTTTCTCTCGTAACAACCTTTAACTGGACATTCAATATTGTAAGCTCCTTTATCTAGAGGGATGTATTTTTATATTCAACGCATTGAAATAATTCCCTTTTTCGACAACAACTTATAACATGATTTTTATAAAATCTTGAATGAATTTTTGTTCATCTATTTCTAATGCTATATGGGCCCCTTCAGATATAGAGCTAGGGCGGAAATCAGCAAATGTTTGTCCTTTCGTATCTCCGTATGTATCTACATTTACTGTACGATGCACAAATTCAAAAAAACTTGGATTTACTAATCCACTTATTGCAACCACATCATGTAGCAAAGGTCCTTCGATAGATGGATTAAGTTTTTGGTATGCAGATAAATAGTAATCATACATTGGTTTCATTATCATATGAAATGGATTCTTTGTATTAGCTTGAATATAGCTAAATACATTTGGTGTCAACACAGCTTTGTTTGTTACATTTAAAGGGAATATTAATAAATTCTTTGCTTGATGGAAAACAATTTTACTTGCTACAGGATCTCCATACACATTTGCCTCTGCTAACGGCGTAACGTTTCCTACTTCTAAAAAAACACCACCCATGAAATATATTGCTTTTACATTTAGCATTAAATCATTCCATAAATTAAAAGCAATTGCTAACGAGATAAATCTTCCTACATCAACAATCGTTAGATCTTTTCCGTACTTTATAAGAATCGCAGCAATACTGCCAAAATTGTATAAAAGCAAGTATACATATGCAAAGTTTAAAATGGATAATGTTTTACAAGATATAAAAAGGAACTAGCGTATGCTAATTCCTTTTCTTAGGTAAATATTCTCAAATTTGATTATTTATCGTATCCTTCATAGATTTCATCATTTATTAGATTTTGTGTTTTTTTATCATCGGGTACAGGCTTCCACCAATTTCCCGTAATAAAAAGCATAGTTAATAGATTGTAACTATCACTAAAATAGCTTTCTCTCTTATTCTTCATCCAATCCCATCCACTATTTACCCACTTTTGATTATTGCTACTCGTTATACTTGCAGCAATAAACGGTGAAACAAATACCGCAGTTGAATAACTACCAATATTAGATCCATTTAATTGATAACCATCCACAATTTTAGAAGGATTTCCATTCGTTTTATTTTGAATCCACGAAGAAACTTTATCAGAAATGACTTTACTTCTTTTCTCGCCGTACATAGCATAGTCCATTACAATTCTCAATGGTACCCGACTAGCATTGTAATAATATGCATTTGTATATTCTGACTCATCTAAGAAGTCTTTAGGTGCGGGTTGTGGTGGGTTTTTTACAACGAAATCTGAAATAAGTCCTGTATTTGGAGAGTACTTATTACTAAATTGCGTATAAACATCGTACAAATTATTAATAACAGTAAGCCAAGTTTTATCACCTGTAAATTCATAAAATGCTCTAAGGTGTGACATCATCCAATCAGATGGTCTCGTATCAAGTGAACTTTTAGAATCCCAATCTCCTAAATTTAGTCGGTTATTATTTGTAACATTACTAGCTTTAATACCTTTTGTAATCATGTCTTGTGCTTCTTTCAAATAATTAACTGTTCCATTAGATCCCCACTGCTTATGAGCAAGAAGAAGAGAATACGCAATATCTAAATCCCCATCAGTAGCAGAATCAAAATGACCTTGTGCTTTTTTACTATCTGCGACAACCCATCCCATTAAATTAGGATTTTGAGAACTTTTAAAAGTTCTTGCTGTTTTAAATAAACCGTCATAGATTTTTTGAGCATTCGAATCATAACCAGCCATTAATACTGTAATTATCATCCCATACCCTTGACCTTCTGAAGTTCCAAGTGGCTTAAATCCATCCGCATCACCTGTAATCTCTCCTTTTACATAATAACCACCAGGTAAAGAAGATAAATCATTTTTCAAATATTTCTTTTTCCAATTATCGTAGTAGCTTCTTACAGAAGCATTTAAGCTTTCTTGTGTAATATGATTCGGTTTTATAACGCCTGCATAATTAACTTGCTGGGGAAATGGTTTCATTTCCTTTGCAGCAGCTACTTGTTGATTAACTATGGGAATAAAATTTTGTACTGAATTGTCCGTTACATTTGCTGCGAAACTAGAATTAGAAAAACTAGCTAGTCCGATTCCTATAATAGAAATACATGTGAAAATTTTTCTTTTTCCATTCATTATGTTGTCATCTCCTTTTAAAATGCTTACTACATAAAATGTAACATACAATATTTAACTGAAATACAAAATATTATATTTATCACCATAAGAAAGAAACTATATAAAAAAGTATTATAAAATCATTATTGAATTACATTATACGGATTGATTATTTGCTAAATTCCTATGTTTTTCTTTTCTTAATACTGGTATATGAGCAATCACAATTCCAAGTATAGTAATTCCTCCGCCAATTATTGAAACTAAAGTTGGCACTTCTCCTAACCATATCCAAGCAATGAAACACGCAGTTATTGGCGTTAAATATAGAGAACTTGTTGCTTCAGAAGCACCAGTACGAGATATAATATAGGCCAATGTAATATACGGGAGTACTGTTGGAAAGACACCTAAATATATAACGCTCAAGTTAACTTCAAGATGGGCTGCTAGTATTTCTTGATAAACTCCGGGTAAGAAAATAAGCATACATACAGTACTAGACAAAATTGTATATATGGTAAATGGTAAGAAGCCATATTTTTTTAAGTAAGATGTTTGGAAAACGAAAAATAGACTTTCTGAAATCGCCGCTAATAATATAAATAATCCCCCGCTATTTAATTGAATAGCGTCGCCTTGGCTAAGTGAAATTAAGACAATTCCTGCAAAACTCATTACACCACCGATCCAGCCATTTAATTTCATTTTTTCATTCAAAAAAACAGAAGCAAGAATTGCCGTCACTATTGGAGTGACTGAAATAATTAAACTTGCAGATCCAGCATTTACTGTTTTTTCGCCGTAGTTTAATGCGATGTGATAAATAGTAAACCCTAAAGCACCAAATATAAAAAATGCTGGGATATCCTTTAAATCCGGTAGTCGTAGTTTGTATATAAATGAAAATAACAAAAGTATAAATGAGGCGATTAATAAACGTAGTAAAGTAAGGTGTTCAGGCGTATAAGATTCAAGCCCCATACGAATTGCTGGAAAAGCAGTTTCCCATATAAGAATTGTAAAAGCGTGAGCACATATAATGCGTAAATCCCATTTTTTATTATGCATGTTTTCTCTCCTTCCCTAAAAAACCAACCATTTTTAAATTACCAATTATTTCTTTTCATCATATTTAATAGTTGATACAATGTCTTCAACCAGTTATTTATCGGAAAAACCAACCACTTTGAATCTTTTAAATAAACGAGGGAGTTTTTTATATGACAACCGATAAAAAAGTGCCTAAATATTGGCAGATAATAGACTATATAAAAGAAAAAATTGAAAACCGAGAATGGCCAATTGGAAGTAAAATCCCTAGTCAGCGGCAGTTAGCAAAATTATTTCATGTAAATCGAAGTACTGTAATAACTGCGCTAGATGAACTTATGGCAGATGGTTTAATTCAAGGACAAATCGGAGCAGGAACAATTGTAACAAATAATACATGGTCATTATTAGCAACTAATCCCCCGCCCGATTGGAGTGAATATGTAAAGGCCGGTATTCATAAACCAAGTAAGTTAATGGTGCGAGAAATAAATGAAGTGGAAGCAAATAAAACGCTTATTCATCTTAGTAAAGGTGAACTTGCACCTCATCTTTTCCCGCTTGAAACTATGCAATCTATAATAAAAAACGTCAGTGAGGAATTAGATTATTTCGGATACGAAGAACAAAAAGGTTTTTATCCGTTACGTGAAGCAATAAGCAAATACGTAAAATCATTTGGAATACATGCATCACCGGGTTCTATATTAATAGTCTCTGGTGCACTCCAAGCATTACAATTAATATCAATTGGTCTTTTACATAGAAAATCAACTGTTTTACTTGAACAACCTTCTTACTTATATTCACTTCATGTTTTTCAATCAGCAAATATAAATTTATCCGGTATATCAATGGATAATCAAGGTATTTTACCTAACGACTTATTAAAACGAATTAAGTATAGTCAAAAAAATAATATTTTATATTCAATCCCTTGTTTTCAAAATCCAACGGGGATATTGATGTCCAAAGAGCGAAGAAAAGAAATATTAAAAATATGTAAAAAAGAGCAATTGCCTATCATCGAGGATGATATTTACCGAGAGTTATGGCTTGATAAATCACCACCAGCTCCTTTAAAGTCAATGGATAAACATGGACATGTATTATATATTGGTAGTCTCTCTAAAACACTTACCCCAGGACTTAGAATTGGATGGATAATCGGACCAGAACCTGTTATTGATAGATTGTCAGATATAAAAATGCAAACAGACTATGGATCCAGCTCTTTATCTCAAAGAGTAGCTGCTGAATGGATAAATAAAGGTTTTTATGAAGACCATGTAGCAAACGTAAGAATTCACCTGAAAGAACGAAGACAAATAATGATACTAGCTTTAAATAAGTATTGTGCAGATGTTGCATCGTGGGATATTCCTAGTGGTGGATTTTTTATATGGCTAAAGGTTGTGCATAACATTCCGATGAAAAAACTATTTTCAGAGGCACTATCAAAAGGAATTCTTTTAAACCCGGGACGTATTTATGAAGAAGAATCAGATCAGTACATTCGTTTATCATATGGATATGCTTCTCCAGAACAAATGACTTACGGGGTTAAATTGCTCAGTGAATTAATTCGAAAGTTAACGGCATAAAAAAATCCTCTTTTGTTTTTGGAGGATTTTTTTACGTATCTTATTTACCACAATTTCATTTCCTGCCCTAATAAAATAAGTTTTTCATAAGGATCTCCGTCAATATTTAATACTTGAGCAAATGCAGGTTCTGTTTTTAAACCTTGTTCCTTTAAGCGAATAACTTCTCCCCTTATATGGGGATGCTGCATTAATAACATGTGCTCCACTATCATATGTCTATATGCATTTTGATTACGCACTGGCTTAGGTTGAGCAAATAATTCAAATTCAAAACCTTCGAATTCAAAATTCACCTTTATCAATTCAGTACCTTTAATTTTTTTCTTTTTAATGTTGAACCCTCCATAAGAACCATATAAAGATCTCATTTCCTGCTCAAAAACATCAAAGTTATATACTTCCATTACAATATCTAAGTCAGATTGAGGAGTATCAATTCTTATCGGGATTGTCCCACAAAGAACGGGATTATATAAAGCTAAATCCTCCATGATGTTTAGGTTATTCAAAACATCATATATTTTTTGTTGCTTGTCATTGCCCGATTGTAAATATGTAATAGATGTAATAGATGTAAACATAGAAGTCTCTCCTTCACTTAACGTAATAATCATCTCACTAAATTTAAGAAAACATTTCAATCATTGGATTTTGTTCTAGGAGTACCTTTATTTCAATATATTAAGCCGAACTAACTATATTTTTCAACTTTTCTCCTATACTGCAATACTATAAAAATAAAAAAGGAGGAATTATTATGAGCATTTTTAACATTCTTTTAACCATACACATCCTATTTGGAACAATATGCTTAATCACTGGTATTGTAGCGATGGTTACCCAAAAGAAGAAAGGAAAACATACCGAATGGGGCGAAATATATCATGCATCCTATGTTGTCATTACCCTTACGGCAATAATATTATCCATTATCAACTGGGATAAAGTCGCATATTTATTTTATGTAGCAATCTTCTCTTATTCATTTGCGATTTATGGATACCTTGCACGAAAAAAACGTTGGAAAAATTGGCTCCATCACCACATCAGAGGTATGTTAGGTTCTTATATAGGTGCAGTCACCGCACTTTTAGTAAATGTCGGCATCCATATTCCTATTATAAATTTACTTCCGCCAATATGGTTTTGGTTTTTACCCACCTTAATTGGTATTCCCCTCGTAGCCAGTGTATCAAAAAAATATAAAAAGCGTAGTTGAAATTAATTACATTTTGATTACTTTCTGATTATTAGAATGAAAAATTATACTCTATGTATCACGAATGATATTATGAGTGCTCGCCCTATGAATATTTAAAATAAAATGCCGCCCAACAGGACGGCTCTTATATTTACTTTATAAACGTAACATATTCACCAGAAACCCATTGATTTCCACCAACATTATACCAACCATCTTTATATCCAAACGATTGATATTTTTCACCTTGATACACGTTTTTCACAATGCCGTAATTTGTTCCTGGGCCGGTACGAACACGCAATACATCAGCGATTATAGTAACTACACCTACACCATCGTTTGATGATTGTGAAGATGTTGGTACATTTCCTCCCGTATAACGAATATATGATGGATCGTTATAAATCCACTGATCGCCACCTAAATTTAACCAGCCATTTGATTTTCCAAATACTTTGTAGGACTCTCCTTTCCCTAATTGACGAATAACGCCGTATCCAGTACCAGGTCCTTTTCGTAAATTTACATTACTACCGTTAATATACGCAACCCCTACACTATCATTCGATGGAGGAGAAGTCACTACGTTTTGAGCACCTTTCCCAAAAGTATCCGTTCCATATCCTTTGTAGTTATATTGCAAATGCGGGCTATCCACGAATCCTTTCCAGTCACCGCCCCATTCAAAGCCAATTTGTTTAGCATAACGAATTGCTGATGCCCACGGTTCTTTATTATAGCCATTCCAATCTTCTGTACCATTCGACTGAATTGGAACAAAATCTAATGCCTGTCCTACTAAGTGATATGAGCGCATCGTTTGTGATGCTCCTTTACGAACATATTCACGTTGTTGCTCGACCGTACGGATTGTTTCATAAATTAACACTTCAATACCATTGTTAATGCAGTACTGATACCACTTAAAAGCTGCAGCTTTCGTATTATCCGCTAATTTATTCAGATTACTTACATTTCTATTGTGGTATTTCAATATGCAACATCTCCTTTTCTATTATCCTATGCAAAATTCATCTCATGGGTTGTACATATACCTAGAACGACACGAAGTACAAATACATAAGAAGCCAATTCATCTAAAAAGGTTTTCACTTCTAGCTTCAAACTTTGTAAACTGAAATGGAAGCAATAAAAAAACCACAACCTAAGTCTTCCAGTTGCGGTTTTTGGTATTTTCTTTTTATATGCTACCTGCCTTCTTGCATTGATAATCCTAGTATACAGGTTGTGTAAATTTTCCCTTTATGAATAACACTACTTATTCATGATTTTTCAAATCCAATATTGAATGTAAATGATCTGGATAATTAGTAAACATTCCATCGACTCCCCATGCAAGCAACTTTTTCATATCATTTTCATTATCTACTGTAAATGGATGAACTTCTAATCCGCTTTTCTTTATTTTTTTTACATAATCTGAATCAATATATTTGTAATTCATACCAAGACCTATGCAGTACATTTTATACTTTTCTATCTCTAATTTTGTTAATTGAACTACTTTTTTATAAGGTAATAATTGTACTATGGATATATTACTATTTAAGCTATGAATCTTTTGTAGACTTTCTTCACTAAACGATTGAATAATAACTTTATCATGTATTTCGTAGTGATTAATAATTTCTAATAATTTTCCTTCCATTCCTGGATATTCATCAGGTGATTTTGTTTCGATATAATAGTTCGCGTTATGCCCAAACGTTTCAAGAATTTCTGTTAATGTTGGGACTTTAACATTTTCAAATTCTTTCTTTGCTAAGTTCGCATATTTTCCATTGAAAAAAGAGCCAGCATTCAGTTGCTTTATTTCTTCTAATGTATGCTCTTTCACCAGCCCAGTACCATTCGTTGTACGGTTTAATGTTTCATCATGCATAGCCACTAAATGTCCATCTTTTGTCATTTGGAGATCAATTTCTATATAATCTCCATTCATTTGTTGTCCTAATTGATATGCTGCTATTGTATGTTCAGGTGCATACGCAGAAGCGCCTCTATGTGCGATATTTTTTATATGATTTGATTGGTTAATAGCCTTATTATACTTATATTCATTTGTTTTCTGAAAAACAAAGATACTTATTACTATAAAGGCACAAATTATTGTAACGAGATATATCTTTTTCATAACGATTTATAAGCTCCTATATAAAGACGATTTAACTTAAATGATTTACTTAATTAAATGTCGATTTTCGAATACAGTCATTTTGCCGATAGCTTGAAATCCCGATTTTTTATAAATATTGATTCCATCGGGTGAAGCTTGTAATACACAATACGTATTTTTAAATTTTTGTGCTTCTTGCAGAAGGAAATTGAACATAATAGATCCGAATCCTCGTCCTCTCATTTCTTCTTTCGTTGCTATGTCATAAATACCAATACTATCTTTTGAACATATCAATGAACCAACAGTTACGACTTCGCCTTCATAAAATCCTAAAAATAGTTTCATATTCTCACTGTTCCATAAATCAAGAGTAGAAATTTGATTATAGAATGCTTGTACATGTATACCTTCCTCTGATGTGCCAAATAGATTAGCTAACGTTTTTCCAATTTTTTTTATTAGTCCAGGTGATGATGCTTGTTGAATTGTAAAACTTACTGGCATGTTTATTGTTGGAGAAATTGTTTTTAAATCTGCTACCATCGCGATATTTTGCTCCGCTTCTTTTAAACCGATTTTAATTAACTCGCTTTTTATATCCCGCTCTTGCTCCTCATCCCATAACCAAACACTCATTGGAAATTTCTTTTGATTATAGTAGTCTACCTCCTTATATAATTTCTCTATCCCTACCGTTAAATTATTGTTTAGTAGAGTGATGATATTAAATGTATCGGCAGGTAATCCGCAATCAACAGCAATATAATCTTTCGTTTCTTTTATACTCGTTCCGGTCACAAATTGCGCAACATATGAAGTTTTATATGCAAAGTTATCTATTAGTAGTTGTTTATAATTCATCAATAGTTCTCCTTTTCATAAAAAGTAATACTCGAATTCTTCTATATTAAATATAACATATTAGAAATTTACCTTTTTCTATAAAAAGTACCTCTTTAAATTGTGCTCTATAGTTTAAAATAATTAAAAATGATATAACGTTGTCGGAATGAAAAAAGTGGTATATAATAAATATTAACATTACTAGTAATTATTTTAGGTATTCCTAGAATAAAGGAGCGATACATATGAAAATTACTATTTATTTCGGAAGTCATGAAGATCAAGATGTTCGTACTATGGACTGTCATTTAGATGTAGAAGATACAGAAGAGATTGTTTCTGTATCATAATATAAATAGTTAGGGTAAATCCTATTCCCTACAGTGTTTAAGACACCTTTTATAAGGTGTCTTTTTTGTTATATTTTCATTAAAAACCCTTTACTTTATAGCGTTTTAATAGTAAAATATAAATATACGAACAAACGTTCTTTTTTATTTTAAACGTACATGAAGGGATGATTTTAACAATGGCTTCATTAAAGCGCAGAGGAAGAAAAAAGCAAGCACCTATTATTTCAAATACAGGCTTTATCGGCTCTGTCTTTATTGATACATTGGAGTTACAAAAGAAATCCTATTATTTCGCTCGTAAAAAACTTCAAATTGTTCATCACGTATTAGATGGTCTCTCTGGAGCAACAAGCGCTTTGTTTAAAGAACATAACATTTCAGCATACATGTCATGTGTGTATTTACATAAACAAAAGAAAATTGGCTTTGTTCTTTCAACGAAACCATTTGAACAAAGTGATGGCGTTGCTTATTTTGTAAATTATTTGATCGAAAAGAATTTTTACGGCGGCCATGACAAAGATGTAGAATATCAAGAAGTATTTAATACAGGTTTTATCGGTGTAGTATTCGCTGATTTATCTAGTATAGATCGCTTTAATTTCGAGTTTGAAATGGGTATGCTAACGAAATTAATGAAAGATATGATTATTCCGGTTAAAGAACTGTTTTTACGCCATAATGTACCGGCTTACATCTCCACTTCTCATTTAGAAGAACAAAACAAATTAGGTTTCGTTCTCTCTGTAAAGCCATATGACGAACGCGCTGAAGCAGATTTATATTTTGAGGCATATTTAAAAGAACGCGGGTTATTTATCGGTGATGAAGAAGATGAAATTGATAAAATTGTCATTAGAAAAACAGCTGAATTACGATAGATAAGCGCAGGATCATCATCCTGCGCTATTTCGATATTATTTAATTATGTTCAACACTATACCCTTTTGAATGAATTTCTAAATTTAACTTATTTGCTAAAATTTTATTCAAAATAAAAAATACAATCTGTTTTATGGGAAGCATTCTTGCTGTGGAATCGGGATTATAAATATAGATGAACGTGATTCAAATCAAAAAAAGGTACTCCTAAAAGTACCTTTTTTACTATTCTATATGTGCGAACGCTTTCAAAATTATTGGATATAAATTGACGTACGCATTGTATTAAATGGTGCATTTATAGATGTCTTTTGGTACTCAAAGGTTCCTTGTTGGTGTCCAGAAGCATCCCATTTATAATACCAGCCAACGATTGGTCTTCCCCCAATTATAGTGGAATCAATGCTTTTTACATTAGAACCATTCATTTTAGCAAATGGGTTTTGGCCATAGCCCATTTCTTTCGTTGTAATATATAAATATTTTCCCCCGTGGTTACGCGATGTGCTGAAGCTGTTCTGATTAATTGTTTCTACCCCGCCTAGCTCAGACTCTACTTGTACGACGTTTAGTGAAGTAAGTGGTGCTGCTGGTCCAGCTGAAGCTTCTGTTGCCATTCCTAATCCGACGAACGCTGTGATTGCTAACGATGAAATCCCTAGTGCTGCTTTTTTAAACATAAAAAACATCCCCTTCCATCTATTGTTTTCTCTTTCAGTGTCAATATAATCCTAATAATATTATATGTAAATAGATTGTAACTGTAGAAATAAAAGAAAGAAGATTCTGATTTATTGACATTAAAAAATATGACTTCAACTTTTTTCGTTAAAGATAGTCATCAATCTCTAACTACCTAATGATCTCAAATAAATGCTATTCAAGCCATTTTAAGAGGTACAAAAGACCTTATAGTATAATAAGGTCTTTCCCGACACTATGAAAAAACCCGTGAATTATTCACGGGTTTTACTTTAATAACTAATTGCAATTGTACCTTCACCTGCATGAACCGCAAATGAAATTGGTAATGGATATAATTTGAAATTCATTTCAGGGAATGCTTGTCTAATATCTGCAATCCATTCTTCAGCTCCAGCTTTATCGTTAGCATGGAACATGTGAAGTACTTTTGGTAATTCTTTTTCAAGTTCATTTTTAATATATTCTCGACATTTTTGGATTTTACGAACTTTCTTTTCAAGTAAAAGCTCTCCACCTTTTACTTCTAATATTAAGTTGACACTTAATAAACTTCCAAGTAAAAATTGAATACCCTTTACACGGCCACTTGCATATAGACCTTTTAAACTCTTTGGAAATACATGAAAAGGTCTTCTTTTTTCATCTACTAATGTTTTGTGTATATCTTGTAAAGTCATACCATCATTGTATAACGATTTCGCTTTTCTAATTAGTTCATCCATTGGATAACTTGTTGTTTCACTGTCTAATACCGTCAACGGAAAACCTGCCATTTCTGCAGCTAACTTCATATTTTGATAGGTTCCACTTACTTTTCCGCTAATAGCAACTGCAAATCCCTCTTCATATTCTTCTTTGCATTTCGAAAATAACTCTACCATTTCCCCTATGTTAGGCTGTGATGTAGTGACAGTTTTACCTTCGTTCAAAGCGTTATAAACGCGCTCACGCACACCTTCTTCACAATCTTTGTACGACACACCATCAATAATAACTTCAATTGGGATAACAAAGTTATCTCCTTCTGTTTTAAAACTCGCAGTTGTACTATCAGTAATCCAAGCAACACGCTTCATGTTGTTCCTCCCTTAATTCAATTCCTCTTTTCTGACTTTTCTATATATTTATGTTACGAAAAGAGAATATCCCTGTAATAGTAACAGGACTTTATTGTTTTGGCTATAGTAGATGCATATTAATTGTGACTATTTCTTGTCTATTTCACAAATAAAAAAGAAAATCAAGGAATTTGCTCGATTTTCTTCTTATCATATACTATTTAAAGGTTTCATTATCTAAAATTACAACATAATCATTCGTTAATCGGCCAGCTTCTTTAGTATAACTAACAAGCCTTTGTATATTATCACAGCAAATTTTTGCTCCCCATACGAGTAACGGTACACCAATAAAGTCGATATGGAACCTTCTAGAAAACAGACCACCGAAAGTCATTGGTAAAGGTACGGTTGGTGATGTATTAGAAAAAATAATTTTTTCATGACTTTGATAATGTTTTTGCAAGATTTCTCCTAAATGCTTCATCGCAGGTACAACAACTTTTGATGCGCCGCATCCAATCGTATATACAGGATGACCATGTTCATCGATCCCATGAAAAATAATTTTTCCCATATCTTCTGTTTTCAATTTATTAAAGTAATCTACATTCAAAATTTCTTCTTTCGTTAATTTGCGATCCGTTGGTAGTTTATTTAAATGATACGCTGCAGCTAGTGAGGTAGTATGTGTTCCACCAAAATCTGTGTAAATGTATATCATATTATCATCCCTTGTTGTAAAAGTTCAATGTTAATTAGTATTACCGTTCACAGTGTCGTTAAACACAGGATGAATTTATTTTCAATGTCATTTATTAATAAATTCCAGATTACTACCATCATTTTTTTCTGACTTTCGAATATTGAATTTAGTAGATAGTTTTAAAAGTATTTTATAAATACAATATCCAAAAATAGAACCTAGAACATTACAGATCACATCATCAATATCAGTAATACGTCCCACTCCACTAAATAAAAGACTGAATTAATTGTAACAATTCAATACTAGCTGATATAGAAAATCCTAATAAAATTGTATTTTTGAATTTCTTATATTTATCCCATAGGATTGGTGCTAAAAATCCTAAAGGCATTAATAATAAAATATTTCCGCCTACATTTCTTACAATTAGACCAATCATAAATAGGGCATCTCCATCATAAGCACTACCAATTTGATTGATGTCTTTAATAATTGATGCAAATGGTATTATATTGACCGAGCGATTCAAATTTTCAAGATTAGAAGGAAAACCGATTGGTAAAGGGAATAAAGTTACTGCAACAACCATGCAAATGTAGACCACGAATAAAAAACTTATTATTTCTTTCCACCAAATCACATGTTTTTTATTTTTGGTAACAATTAATATTCCACGTACAATTAAATAACAAATAACCCCTAAAATAATAAACAAACTACCGTTGATCATATACAAATTACTAACACATCCTTTCATATAAATTAATAGTTATAATTTACAACTATATAGTAATGTTTTTTAATTTAAAAATCCATATAATCATATGTAATTGTGCAGAATTACAAAAACCCTTTATTTACTAAATAAAGGGTTACTCATTAACTAAAATACTTTTCAAAACAGAAACAGTCATAAACCCGTTTAAATTGTTTTCGTATCTCTTCTTTTATATCCATATAATTAAAAAGCTCTTTCGATTTCTGTCAATAATTTTTCAGGCCCTGAACATTTATTTGAAACAATAACCAATGTAATGCCTAAGTCTGGATATACAGCCGAGCGAAAACTCACGCCTGGGTCATAACCCATAACATGGTATTTAAAAATGTTGTTTTCTTGTGTTTCAATCCATATTCCATATCCGTACGACTGTTTATCATTTACTTGAATGTGGGGAGTTAAAAGTAATTTTGTATATTCCTTTCCTAAAATTTCATTATTAAATAGGGCCGCCCAAAATTTCAGCATGTCTGGTGCAGTAACATATGCACCTCCATCAGCTCCTCCTTTTATCGGTATAGAGTAGGCGTTTGTTCTCCAATTTTGGTTGGTTTCGTCCTTTATATATCCTAGAGCTGTATGTCTTGGTAATCTATCTAACGAAAAATAGCCAGAATCATTCATGCCAATCGAATTAAAAATGTTCTTTTCTATATACTCCGTAAATTTAAGTCCCGTCTGTTCTTCTATTATTAATCCAAGTATGATAAAACCTGCATTGTTGTAGTGAAACTTAGTTCCAGGTGCAAACATCATATTACTTTTTTGGAATAATGGTAAAAAGTCTTTTAAGCTCTTTAATAGATACATAGGTGTTTGTTTCCAAAGATCTTCGAAGTTATCCATAATACTTTCATCAAAATAATCTGGTATACCAGCGCTATGCGTTAGTAGTTGATGTATTGTAATATCTTCATCGAAGTTTGAAAATTTTATCTCTAGACAATCTTTTAATTTTGTATGAAAAGAAATAAAACCTTTTTCAACAAGTTGACAGATGCCAATTGCAGTGAAAATTTTACATCCTGAGGCAATGCCAAATCTTGTTTGTATCGTATTGTTTATACATTCACTTTGGTTTGCGTAACCCAAAGCTTTTTCATAGACTAAGTCTTTTTCTTTTTGCACTAAAACTACCCCTGAGAAATTTATTTTCTTTTGTATTTCTTTTACAATTTTATCAATTTCATCTTTTGTTTTTATCACGACAACCACCCTTATCTTTCGGTATTGTTCTTTCCCCTTATTGATTCTTCCATATAAAGGGGAAAGAACCCTTTTATTAAATACGATAAATTGTTAATGAGAACACAAAGTTCATTTCGAATTTATCCCGCTATTTGTGGGCAGTAAGACCCCCATCTCAAAATTCAGCGAAAGCAAAGAAGTTAAGTGGGGACCCTGCTGCCGTAAAAGCCCGATTGGTGAGGGCTGATAATCAGTGGGGGATGCCCCCCCTGATTAAAGTTTCACTTTATTGATTCAGTAGAATACAACTTAGATTGTGATGGGAATAAAGTAAACACACACAAGACGACAGTAATAAATAACATAATCAATGAACCTACAATAATTACAAGTTGTATAGAAATGAACTGAGTCGCAACACCAGATAATATTGTAATAAAGATTGTTACTATCGCAATAACAAGTCCATATATACTCCCAATCCGTCCCATCATATGAACAGGGATATTATTTTGGTAAAATGTATAAAATCCTGTATTTGCATATACCATTGAAAAAGATAAAATAAAGAATCCAATAGCAGCTATTAAAAATACATTTGAAAAAGCATAAATTAAATAACCAATCGCAATAAATAATGATCCTATTCCAATTAGAAATGAAGGTGCTAATTTCTTTGATAAAATTGTATTTGTTATGGCACCTAAAATAAATCCTGCACCAGCTATACTAACTAGAAAACCGTATTCACTATCTGTTAGTAGTAATACCTCTTTCGCAAACGATAGTTCAAGTGAATCAGTAGCAGTCGCTAATACGAACATACTTTGAAATAAGAAATACACACATACGACATACACATGTTTTCTACTAAAATTTATAACAGTGTTCCAATCTTTTATTAATACTGTAAGGGATAATGTATTACTAGTTGTATCCGAATCTTTTTTCGTATCAAGATTAGGTAAAAGTAATGTAATGAATCCTGATAAGAGAAATGCTATAGCATTTATATATATAGCAAACTCTAGTGTACTCGCAATTAATAAAATCCCTGCTATCGCCGGACCAATTAAAAATGCACCAGATCCTATTAAACTACGTAATGAGTTGAAACGTTGTCTTTGTTCTACCGGAATTAATTTCGTCATATACGTCATAGCAGTTGGCTCATAAATTGCACTGGCCATACTTATAAAGAATACAAATACATAAACAATCCAAAGTGACGGAAGTAAAGGTAAAATAGCGATAAATAACGCACGATATATATCGAGGTGAATCATTAATTTCCGTTTATTTAAACGATCAATCATACTCCCAGACCAAGCGTTTGTAAATAAAGTGGCTAATGGTTTTATTACATATAAAGCAGCAACAGCTAAGGCTGAGCCGCCCATATGATAGACAAGTACATTCAGTGCTATTAAGTAAATCCATGCCCCTAAATTCGCAATACCAACTCCGGACAATAGTAATAAAGGATATTTCCAATCTTTAAGTAAGTTTTTCATTTTTTGGCCCCCGCTTTCCAAATTGTTTTACAACAATAAAAAAATCCCACCCCCAAGACTTTTAATCTTAGGGACGAGATTTATCATCGCGGTGCCACCCTAGTTTGTTAATATGTCACCATATTAACCTTATCAGGTACTGCATTCTAACTCATGCTTATACCATAGCTCTATAACGGGAGCTCCCGTCACACCATCCCCTAATAATAGGTTCCGATGCGCTGCTCAGAGGCTTGGTTCAATAAAGAATTTTTACTCCTTTTCAGCTAAATGGAGCTCTCTGTGAAAAATTCATTTTATTTACTCTTCTCTTCACTGCATTTGATTTTTCCCATATTATCACAATTATTTTTAACTGTAAATAAAAAATAATCAGATATTTATATTTTCGTCATTTTTGCTTTACGACCAATTCGACATACGAAACGCATTAGCTTTTTATGAAGATAAGGAAATAAAGTAAAGAATACGTCCATCGTTTTTTTTAATGGCATTGGACAAATTACTAATTTATTTTTATGAATAGCTTTCAGTGCAATTTCAGCAAACTTGTCAGCTGAAATTGGCTTATTTGTTTTTAGTTGTTTTATAATTTGATTCTTATTCATATTAATTGCAATTGATTTTTCAAATATGGGTGTATCTACAAAAGTTGGACAAAGCACACTTACATTTACACCGTATTCTTCCGCCTCATAATGTAATGAAGTTGTTAAACCTACGATAGCATGTTTGGTTGTTGCATACGCGGTACAAAGGGGAGCTGGTCCTAAACCAGTTGCAGAAGCAGTATTAATGATATGACCAAATCCTTGTTTTTTCATGAATTGGTAAGCCAATTGTGTTCCGTAAATTACTCCTAATAAATTTATTTCAATAATATGTTTCCAATCACCCAAAGACATATCGTATACTTCTCCATACATAGCAATTCCTGCGTTATTAAACATATAATCAATTCTACCAAACTCATTAACTATTTTTATAATAAGTTTTTCTACGGATTCAGCGTTAGTAACATCTAAATATTCGAACCTAGCTAGTTGATTCTTATTTTTTATATTATTCACAAGGTTCTGGCCACAGACTTCATTAATATCAGCGATAATTACAAATATATCTTTATTTGCTAATTGAATGGCTAAAGCTTTACCAATACCAGAAGCGCCGCCAGTTATAATTGCGACTCTTTGCTCATCCATATAAATAACCTCCTGTTGTTTATACATATAATGAAAACGGACGAGTGTAAGAATTTGAACAATCGTTCTAATTCGCTTGTAACGCTACACATGTTTGTTTGTAATAGAGAGTAAAAAAATTGTAATGGTTTTATCAAATAAAGCTTCTAATTTCTCTGTTTCAATTGAATGAATGAATTGACATAAACCACCAAGCCATGAAGCTAATAAAAGACTGGAGTCCTCAACATTTTCTATATAAAATTCGCCACTTTGTATACCTTCATCCAAAATTTTATGATATGCCTTTAAAGGGATAGCAGCTAAACCATAAAGCTGTCTTACTGTAGAAGGATTCGTGCTCGGATCAGAGGCAAGCTCTTGCCCTGCCCTTAATAACGGCGTTTTGTAATTATAAAGTACAAATTTAGCCATTCCATATAATTTCCCAGTAGCATTTGCATGCTGTTTTTCTACTATTTTCCATTTTTCGTGCCAGTTTCTCATACTGTCTTTAGCTAAATAAACAAATAATTCTTCTTTATTTTTATAATGATAATATATATGTCCTTTACTATAACCAGAGGATTTCGCAATGTTATCAATTGAGGTCCTTGTATACCCTTTTAAGGAAAATAACTCTATCGCTTTCTCTGCTATTATTTCTTTGGCTAAATCGCTATCATATCGTCTTTTACTCAATGTAGACTCCTTCTGTCGTTTAATATAAAAAAATTGAACAATCGTTCTAATTTCAATATATGTAAGTTTTTTTGTTTTAGTAACTGTTAAAAATCTTATTTATTATTTTCTTAAAAAATACGGTGCGTGAAATTACTCATAAATTTTAAAAAAAGAACCTATTGGATATAGGTTCTTCAACAAGTTTGAATTAATTCGTATTCGCCTCTGTTAACGGTTGTAACGGCGGTTCTAATTCTAGTTCTAGTGTATCTCCTTCTTGTAAATCTTGTCCTTTTTCAATACTTTGGCTCGTTACATAACCTGTACCAGAAGTTTTCAAATCTAATTTCAAAAGCTTAGAGAAATACATAACATCACGCATGGACCAACCTTTTACATTTGGCATTTGTGCGTTATTCCCTAATAAAAATATACGATCACCTTCACTCATTACCTCGCCAGACTGTGGATATTGTTTTATTATTTTTCCTTCTCCTAAAATTACCGGCTGTAGCTTCTCTTTTTCTACACTTTTCTCTGCTGTACCCATCGATTGATTTACATAATTTTGTACTTTTAATTGAGATTGTTTCGCTGCATCAGCTATTTGTTTTTCGGTATACGGTTTCACCTTTAAATATTCAAGGCTGTTTTTTATAACAGGTTTAAATATTTCAGCAAGAGGCTGAGCTCCATACTCATCTCCTTTTAACTTTGGCTGCTTAATAGCTAAGTATACGATTAACTCCGGATCATCAATTGGAGCCATTCCTAAAAAGGAGAAAATGTAATTCTCTTTCCCTTCCATATATCGGCCGTTTTCAGGATTCGGGATTTGTGCTGTTCCTGTCTTACCTCCAATTGGATAACCATCCACTTTATACATTGTACCAGTTCCTTTTGAAGATGTTATAACACGCTCCATTAAACTTCTAACCTTGTCCGCTGTTTCTTTTTTTATCGGATTCCCAATTTCTTTCGGTTGATTTTCCATAATAACTTCTTTGTTTGTTGGATTTACAACTTTATCAACGATATATGGTTGCATTATTTTCCCGTCATTTGCTATAGCAGTAGCCGCTTGGATTAATTGAATCGGAGTTACTGTAGAACCTTGACCGAAAGAAGTTGTAACCTGTTGAATTTGTGTATTTAATAATAAAGTATTTTTACTTTCTCCAGGTAAATCTATCCCTGTTTTTTGATTGAAACCAAATTTATTCATATATTGCTTAAATTTATTTGGTTTCAGTAACTGATCTTCTAAAATAGAAAAAGCTACGTTTGATGACCTTTCAAAACCTTCATCAAATGTAATTGATCCCCATCCAAATCCACCATTATGGTCTTTTATATCAGAGGAACCAACGGAATATTTTCCAGATTGAAAATATTCTTTTCCGTTATATACACCTTCATTAATGGCAGCTGCTAACGTAAAAACTTTCATTGTTGAACCTGGTTCATATGCATTTGCAATCGGGTCATTTAAAAAGTATTCGATATCACCTACATTAGGATTGTAACTAGGTTTACTAGACATCGCTAAAACCTTTCCTGTTTTTGGATCAGCAATAATGCCAATTAACATAGAAGGATCATAATGTTCTTGCGCTTTGTTCATCGCTTCTTCTAAAAAACTATTAATTTGTTTATCAAGCGTTAAATATACGTTATTCCCATTTTTAGCTGGTTCTACTTTACCTATATCATTTGTAAGCGGAATTCCCCTTCGTGTACCCACATATTCTATATTCCCGTTTGTCGAGCGCAAATATTTATCCAAACTCTTTTCAAGCCCAAACTTCCCTTCCGTATTCCCTTTATCATCTGGTCTAGCAAAACCAAGTATATAGGATGCAAAGTCTTCATTCGGATACACTCTTGCTTTTTCCGACATAAAAGATACACCTGGTATTTTTAAATCATTAATTTTTTCCTTCTTTTCCCTAGATAAGTTCCGACCAATTTTCCCAATTTCAACTTGCGTACGCCCTTCATGAAAGTTTTTTAATACTTCTTCTTTATCAATTTCAAGCGCATCGGCTAATTGTTGTGCGGTTTCATCTTTATTTTTCACTTTATCTTTTCCTTTTAAATTCACAACAACTCGATACGTTGTAGAATCTTGTACTAACACCTTTCCGGTTTGATCATAGATAGTGCCACGATTCGCTTCTAAAACACCTTTTTTATTATGTTGTTCATTCGCGAGATCCTTTACATTCACATTATGCACGACTCCTACTGCCTGAATATAGAATATACGCAAAATCATAATAAGAAACAAAACAATAAAAGCAATCATCATATATCGAGCGCCTTTATTCGTTTGGAGTTTTTGCATACTTATCTCCTCTCTTTTGGAATGGATTCGTACGAAGATCCGTTTTAAAATTTGTAGTTTTTGTTTGCGATACTATATGTTTCGAAGTTTTCTTTTTAATTCCTTTAAAACAATGCAAAACTAACTGTTGTTATTTTGCGTCATTATTTTATATATTGTAAATATGGTGCGTGAAATTTCAGAATATTAATTAGTACAACTTGATTACAGAGCACTCTAAACTCTTTTCGTATTTCCTATAAAAAATTCCCCTCTGGATGTCCAAAGGGGAACTTTTTATAGGAAAATTATGCGATATGGTTATATTTTGCTAAGAAAGGAATTCGTCTCGCTACTAATGCATACATTTTGAATACAAGTTTCGCTATTGGTTCAAACATACGTGTACTTTGCATTACTAAAGCGCTCGTAATAAGTGTTAAGAATGCTGCACCAAGTATATCTAAAGGATAATGAACACCTACGTACATACGTGATATACCGACTAGTACTGCCCATAATAGCGCGATATATTTCAGTTTTTCTCCTCTAAGAATAAATACGAAGGCGATTGAAAATACAAGTACAGAATGATCACTAACGAATGATGAATCTGCTGCGTGTGGTACTAATTGGTGTACATCATGTGATACGAACGGGCGCGGATGGTAATATACCGCGTGTATAAGAACATTTACTACTAATGCAATAATAACCGAAAGCGTCGTATATAAAACTGTATATTGTTTTCTAATTGCCTTCTCTTTCTTTCCATTATTAAACCATAAGATAAACATAAATAAAACGGCTACGTATGCAGCGCTATTTGTAATAGAAACCATTAACGTATCTAATAGTTTGGATGAATCAGCAAAATTATTAAACCACTGAAATACTGTGTAATTCATTAAACTCTCTCCTTACATACAAGTGTTCTTGATTTACACAGTATACAATACCATTATGAAAATGGACTTAAACTTTTTTCATCTAATTCTCATTTTACTATTACTCATATGACAATTATAAAACAAATTTTATACGCTATTTATGTATAAAACCGGTAAGCCTTTATAATAAGGCAGTTCGTATTTTTTTCATGTTTGAAATACATAACATATTCATTTAAATATACTAATTGTAAAATCATATTTTTTAATTCATTTGAAGTACAATATTTCCGAATTGTTCCCCATGTTCCATACGGCTTAGTGCTCGAATTGCTTCTTCTAACGAGTAAACCTTATCAATAATTGGTTTAATTTGATATTTTTCAATAAACTTTATCATCTCATTAAATTCCTCACGGCTACCCATGGATGTTCCCATAATATCAATTTGATTATAAAATAATGCGCGTAATGGTAATTCAATTGTATCTCCTGAGCTTGCACCAAAATTCACGATTCTTCCATTTGGTTTTAATACATCAAAATATTTCAAGAAAGTTGCCGGGCCTATACTATCTATTATTAAATCTACTTTTTCACCTTGTAAGCTCTCTTCCCAATTTCCGGTACTATTAAAAGAAATATCTGCACCATATTTTTCAGCATGTTCCCTTTTATTCTCTACCCTTGAGGTAACACTCACTTTAGCACCAATTGCTTTCGCGAATAACATGGCAAATGTAGCAACACCACCGCCTATTCCCGGAATTAAAACATGTTCACCGCACTTCAATCTACCCTTTGTAAAAAGTGCTCTATATGCAGTTAGTGCGGATAAAGATAAAACACCTGATTCTTCCCAAGTAAGATATGCCGGCTTTTCTACTACATTTTCAACCGGTACAATTACATATTCAGCAAACGTTCCACCTTTCGGTCCACCTAGCACTTCCGGTAACTCTGGTACTTTAGTAGCATGTTCCCATCCAATACTAGGATTAATAATAACTTCTGTATGTAGTGTAATATTTGAAACTCCTTCTCCTATTTCTGTAACAATTCCTGATCCATCTGACCCTATTACTAATGGTAGATCCATTTCTTTTCTATTATTTATAATAAATAAATCCCTATGATTTAATCCTGCAGCTTTTAACTTGACTTTTACTTCACCTGCATTAGGACTTATCTCAGGTAGAAATTTATATTCTAATCCCTCTAATCCTTTTTCATATTGATGTACAATAGCTTTCATTGCTTAATTCCCCCTTAATATTTCCAATGTACTAGAAATATCAAAATAAATAAAATAGTTTGCCTCCAATAATTAGAAATTATATATTTTGACATGAAAAAATCCCCCTCCCTATAAAAAGTATAGGAAGGGGTTTCAAAACTAGTTAGATAGAAATCTATAAATTCATTGAGTTCTAGCCAATTCTAATATTTTTCGAATAAACGGCGCTTTTGCCTTTGTATATGAAACACGATCAAAAGCATATGTAATAGCAAGCCTCTCTTTTAATTCTCTATATTCTTTACGTGCCCATTCATGGCTTATTAGAAAGTCACGAAATAAAATATTGTTTCTCCACTCATCACTATTATAAATATAAATATGCAAATGATGAGTACCCGCTCTCCATTTTCCCTTTCTAAAAAAACGCCAATTCGTTGCATCTTTTGGAACATACTCATATCCAATTTCCGATAGAACTTCAATCCAGTTTTCAGTAATTTGTAAGTCTGTTACGCCAATCATCATATCAATAAGAGGTTTAGCTCCTAATCCTTCTACTGCTGAGCTTCCTATATGTTCAACAGCAATTATTTCTTGTCCTAACAAGGAACAGAATTTTTCTTTTTCTTTTATATACTCTTCGACCCAGCCTTTTTGATATGGTTTAATAACAATTTGTTGATCCATTGTATTCACCTCTCTATAAGTATTTATCATTATATTTATAAAATTTTATGTTGTTAGCATAGGATTTCCATAAAATATGTCGAATAGTGGAATGTACAACTTAATTATATTAAATGTGAGGTAATCTATGAAAGATAATTCAGTCGAAATTCAGTTAAATAACGTAACATTCCAATTAAAAGAATATCATAATTTTGATTGGCTTATTAAATTAGGGACCGTATTTGCAGTTTTTGACCAGCAAGATTCAGGGAATATAAGTTTTGGTGTAGAAAAAGATGGGCATAAGAAATTTATCAAATACGCAGGAGCACAAACAATTGCATATGAAGGAACAACGGGTGATGCTATTAAAAGGCTAAAAAATTCAGTTACTATCTATGAAGATTTAAAGCATGAATCGCTCATAAGACTAATTGATCATTTTCCAGTCCAATCTGGATATGTATTAATTTTCGATTGGTTTGATGGTGAATGTCTTCATTCGCATTGGAGTTTCCCACCTCCTGAAAAATATAAAAATCCAAACTCACCATTTTATAAATTTAGACATTTATCTGCTATAGAACGAATTCATTCCTTACATTCCATTTTTTCTTTCCATACTTATGTAGAAAAGAAAAACTATGTAGCAATAGATTTTTATGACGGTAGTATTTTATATAATTTTAATACAAACGAAACAAAAATTTGTGATATAGATTTATACAGTAAGAAACCTTACATAAATAGAATGGGCCGGCTATGGGGTTCCTCCCGTTTTATGTCACCAGAGGAATTTGAACTAAACGCAACAATCGATGAAAGAACAAATGTATTTAATATGGGAGCAATGGCTTTCTCACTTTTAGGCGGTGAAAAAGATCGTTCTTTTATAAAATGGGAAGCAAGTAAGGAATTATATGAGGTAGCGTATCGTGCTGTAAATAAAAATCGTGCAGAACGTTATGCATCAGTTACAGCATTTTACGAAGCGTGGTTAAAAGCAGCTAACGCAGAAAAGATATAACCCTAAATTATTAAAAGAAATATAGAGTTTATACTATACTTGTTTTGTTTTCTTTGCTATTGCAAACTTCAAAAAAGCTGCAAGTAGGAGGAGGAGCGTTATTCCCTGAATAAAGAGACATCCTCCAAAAAAATCAAGCGTAGTGCTATATGGAGAGTCTGTTGCCATCACACCTATAAATAAAGCCATTGGACTTGTGAGTAGATTTATCCTTAAACAGATCATTATCAATGATAGATTTTTAGCCTTAATTTTTGATGAACCAGACAAGAAAAATAAAAATATCGCAGTACCAAATATAAGAAACAGTGTTACATAAAAACTTACCATAATATCCCTCCATGAATATAATTGTACCATTAGCAAGTA
>NZ_VWVQ01000075.1:0-1282 GCF_015712745.1 Bacillus sp. SRB3LM | reverse complement strand
TGAAGTGACCCCCGAAAAGGGGACACCAATCAAAACACCTAAACCACTTGTTCCCTAAATTCTTTAGGGGATAGGTGGTTTAATTTTTCTTGAATTCGCACACAATTGTAGTAATGAATGTATTCTAGCACAATCTTTTGCACAGTTGTGTTGGATACTTTTGTTATCTCTTGTGAATAGAAGGCTTCACTTTTTAAATGACCAAAGAAGCTTTCCATGACGGCATTATCATGGCAATTTCCTCTCCGGGACATGCTGGTGATCATGCCGTTTTCTTTGGCATACGCTTGAAATTCTTTTGCTGTATAAATACTTCCTTGATCTGAGTGAAGAAGGACATCTTTTACTTTTCGCCCTCTCATTGCTTGTTTTAATGTCTTCATCGCTAATGTCAGTGTTTGTGATTCGCTGATGACACAACTAATAATTTCACGATTAAAGGCATCCATAATCGTTGATAAATACAAGGTACGCTCTCCAAATAAGAGATACGTCACATCCGTAAACCACTTTTCATTTGGTCTGGATGCATCGAATTGGCGCTCCAATCGATGAGGGGATACCATTGGCTCCGTACCATTGATATATTTCTTTTTCTTTCGACGTACTTTTGAAAGAATGTGATTTTGTCTCATGATTCGTAATACTTTTTTATGATTGACACACAGTCCCATTTTTCGAAGAGTAGCGGTCACTCTTCGATATCCATACCGGAATTTATGCCTAAGACAAACGTCCTTTACTTTCTCTTCTATACCATCTTTCAAATCTTCCGTTCGTTGTAACCAACGATAAAATGTGGAACGGGGTAATTCTAATACGTTACACAATTCTTTTACCGTTATTTTTGTTTTTACATTTTCCCATAAAGCAACTACAGTTTCTGGTTTCAGCCCCTTTCGATTTCCAGATACTTTCCCCATACAAGTAATTTTGTTTTTAGATGTTTATTTTCTAAACGTATCTGTTCTAATTCACTGAGCTCTTTTGGTCCTTTTCCATAAGAATATTGTTTTCCTACAGGTTGTTGAAAACGATACGTTTGATCTGTACGATACCATTTCATCCATGTCTTAATTTGGGAAACATTTTTAATTCCGAGTTTCTCCATAATTGTACGATTTGAGTAGCCGTCTTTCTTCATTTCAATCACTTTCCACTTTGTTTCTTCTGGGTAATGAACTCTTGTCTTCAAACGAAAAACACCTCCAATGAATTTGCATACTTAGTATGCGAATTCAGGAGGTGTTTTTTTCATGTACCACTATTCGGGTTCACTTCA
>NZ_VWVQ01000009.1:0-1240 GCF_015712745.1 Bacillus sp. SRB3LM | reverse complement strand
TTTTTTAATTTTTAGTTTGGTTAAGTTAGAAAGGGCGCACGGTGGATGCCTTGACACTAGGAGTCGATGAAGGACGGGACTAACGCCGATATGCTTCGGGGAGCTGTAAGTAAGCTTTGATCCGAAGATTTCCGAATGGGGAAACCCACCATACGTAATGGTATGGTATCCTTATCTGAATACATAGGGTAAGGAAGACAGACCCAGGGAACTGAAACATCTAAGTACCTGGAGGAAGAGAAAGCAAATGCGATTTCCTGAGTAGCGGCGAGCGAAACGGAACATAGCCCAAACCAAGAGGCTTGCCTCTTGGGGTTGTAGGACATTCTATACGGAGTTACAAAGGAACGAGGTAGACGAAGCGACCTGGAAAGGTCCGTCGTAGAGGGTAACAACCCCGTAGTCGAAACTTCGTTCTCTCTTGAATGTATCCTGAGTACGGCGGAACACGTGAAATTCCGTCGGAATCTGGGAGGACCATCTCCCAAGGCTAAATACTCCCTAGTGATCGATAGTGAACCAGTACCGTGAGGGAAAGGTGAAAAGCACCCCGGAAGGGGAGTGAAAGAGATCCTGAAACCGTGTGCCTACAAATAGTCAGAGCCCGTTAACGGGTGATGGCGTGCCTTTTGTAGAATGAACCGGCGAGTTACGATCCCGTGCGAGGTTAAGCTGAAGAGGCGGAGCCGCAGCGAAAGCGAGTCTGAATAGGGCGTTTAGTACGTGGTCGTAGACCCGAAACCAGGTGATCTACCCATGTCCAGGGTGAAGTTCAGGTAACACTGAATGGAGGCCCGAACCCACGCACGTTGAAAAGTGCGGGGATGAGGTGTGGGTAGCGGAGAAATTCCAATCGAACCTGGAGATAGCTGGTTCTCCCCGAAATAGCTTTAGGGCTAGCCTTAAGTGTAAGAGTCTTGGAGGTAGAGCACTGATTGGACTAGGGGTCCTCATCGGATTACCGAATTCAGTCAAACTCCGAATGCCAATGACTTATCCTTAGGAGTCAGACTGCGAGTGATAAGATCCGTAGTCAAAAGGGAAACAGCCCAGACCGCCAGCTAAGGTCCCAAAGTGTGTATTAAGTGGAAAAGGATGTGGAGTTGCTTAGACAACTAGGATGTTGGCTTAGAAGCAGCCACCATTTAAAGAGTGCGTAATAGCTCACTAGTCGAGTGACTCTGCGCCGAAAATGTACCGGGGCTAAATACACCACCGAAGCTGCGGATTGATACCGAAT
>NZ_VWVQ01000074.1:0-2414 GCF_015712745.1 Bacillus sp. SRB3LM | reverse complement strand
TATATACTCCTTATCCATATGCTTTTCTAGGGACCTTTAGCTCAGTTGGTAAGAGCAGACGGCTCATAACCGTCCGGTCGTAGGTTCAAATCCTGCAAGGTCCATCACTATTTGTATACCTTTCTTATTAGAACATGCATGGGTATGGACAATCCTAGTCCAAAAACGATTACATGGATCATGATAAGCTTGAAAATGAATATATGTAACAAACAGAAAAAGGTGCTCCTAGGGGCACCTTTTTCTGTTTATAGAATTTTAATATATATTACTTCTCAATATATATAGAACGTATAATCGTACGTGTGTACGGATGCCCCGCTTTATTTTCCTTTTCACATCAATGGTAAAATTGTATACACCTGAGTGCTCTATATGCTGTAACGTGGTAGATAGCGTATGTGCATTTACTTGCTGCACGCCATCAGATTGTGAAATCAGTGTACCTGTCTGATCAACAACTCGAACCGTCATAGAGACGTCCTCCGCTTCAACTGGTTTTTTATCAGCAGATTGGATTTGCAATTTTACTTGATTTGCTTCCATCTTAGCGGGTATTTTCAAATGGAAAGGTGCTTCTTGTTGATACTGTACCATCGCTAAATAGGCATCTTTCTCTTCCGTATTCATACGTATCGTCCAGTCTCCCAATTCCATACTTTTTAGTTGAAATGTATGAATAAAGGCCCCTTTAAAAAAGGTATCATCACCCGTTGTTACTACCGCATCCTGTTTGTTGTAAACCTTCCCTGATGGTGAAATGAGTTGTATCTCTATTTGTTTACTCGCAGTCAAAATGGATACGGTTGCGGGTGTCAACGTATCCACAGAAAACACAGCGCGATTTTCTTGATGTGGGATTAGTTCTCTGCCTACAACCGTTTGGTTTTCTGTCGGTCCTAACTCTGTATAGGGCTCATTCTTAGAAGGCGTGGCAGACGGTGACCATGCTGGCCCCATTTTTTTCGTTTGTAAGTAAGGTTCTATGCGAGAAAAGACGGCACTTCCCGTTCGAACGCCACTGTCTCTGTATACGCTAACTTAGGAAATGGATTGTGTTGTTCTTGTTTCTTTCTCATTGCTGAAATATATATTGAATCCATAGCTGAATTTTTTCTTGCAGGAGCATAATTTTCTGTATTTGTTCTTCTTTTTTATTTCTTTTCATTACGGTTCACCTCATTCTATTTCCATATCAAAAAACCTCTCAAAATGATTTTTTAAGAGGTTGGACACAAGTCGGGAATTCATGGATTCTAATCGTATCATACGGGATTCTCACAGTTCAAATGTTTTTTATTTTCTTGAAAAAATCGTTACATGTGTGATACCCATATTGACCTACTTAGGAGGTTTTCAGATGCAAAAACGCATCTGTTCTCGTACCGTTATCTTGCAATAATTTTTTGAGCGGAATTATATAAATCATTCACAAGTTTATCATATTCACACCTTGTAATCTGTTTCATATATAATTGAACTAATAATTCCTTATGAGCTTTTGAAAATGCCATTTTGTCAATCCATTTGGGATACATACAACGCTTCGTTCCATTTCTGTTTGAACATTCTGTCACAATGAATTATCTTATATAGATATCCCACTACAATCAACTGAAATTTCTACGAAAACAAAAGAATTTTTCTCTTTGTTATATTGCTCTTCCAATCTAAATTCTGTTAGCAATCCATTGTATATGTATACATTGTTATAATTGATAATAAGCAAAAACTATTAGATCAAGCAAACAATTAAGTCTTATGCTGTTCAAACAAATCAGAGTGCGCCAGAATAGAACGCAGGAGATATCAATTAAAAAGATAATTTATTTTATCATTTAGTTTTTAAAAATGTAGATAAAGAAAAATCATATTTAGTACAGTACAAAGAAGACAATGGTATAAGGGTTGCGTCCTCTCTCCAGTATCCGCTACAATAGAGATAGAATACACACAAAGAAAGGTGACTCACTCTATGAATCAACCTTTAGTAAATTTACGAGTCGATTTTGCTTTCAAGCAATTATTTGGTGTACAAGGACAAGAGGAATTACTGATTTCTTTTTTAAATGCAATCTTGCATGAATCACTATCTACACCGATTGTATCCTTAAAAATTGAAGACCCACATTTGCATAAAGAATATGAAGAAGATAAATTATCCATACTAGATATATTAGCGACACTTCAAGATGAAACCAAGGTGAACGTGGAAATCCAGTTACGAAATACACAAGAGATTGTAAAACGTTCCCTGTATTATTGGAGTAAACTGTATACATCTCAATTAGAGCAAGGGATGCCCTATCGTTCTTTACGGAAAACGATTGCGATTAATCTATTAGATTTTGATCTCTTTCCTCAATATGATGATATGCATACAGTCGGACAATTTTGGAGTCAACAACACAAGG
>NZ_VWVQ01000073.1:0-6522 GCF_015712745.1 Bacillus sp. SRB3LM | reverse complement strand
CGCACTCATCATTAAATGGAATGACTCCGTATCAGTATTCAAAATCAATTGCATAATCTATTTCATGTTCCAGTTTTTCTTGACCAGGTCAGAATGACTAATATAATTTAAATATTTGATTTGTCTAGTTTGGATTCCTTGAGACATCTTTTAATTAAAATTGAATAAGCTAAATTTTTACATCAAGCATTGTATTCATGCTGTTAATTCTAAAGAAAACACAACTAACTTTTATTTGATTAATTCTACAAGGGGCACGGCAACGATTCCTTCTTTTTTGGGCCACTGGCCATTTTATATAACATAATTTAGTATTTCATCATGATTCTAGTATTTGAAACAAGTCATATGAGACACTTTAGAATTAAGAAAATCAATAACTGAGTTATTATTCCAATAGAGTATACCTTATTGGGATAAATTTATAAGATGTTATTAAATTATTTATTCACATGAAAAATTAACATTTCTTAGATATCTTTTTAGCGGATAAGAACAGTTCTTTTGTAATTAGACCTGTGAATGGCCCAAAAAAGTACTAATCGTTGCCGTGCCCCTACAAGTTATACGAATACAAAAATCTAATCTATCCATTGTTTTCGGAAAATTGAAGCCAAAAAGTGCTGGTAGACATCTAAACAAAATAATCCTATATAACAAAGGGATGTTCTTATTAAAAAACTTAAACATTCTTATATTAATGTTTAAATGGTATCAAACAGCTGAAGCTATTTTATATAGTATAGAAGCAATGTCATACGTTTTAAAAAAAAGAATCCGTCCACCCAAAAACAAAATTTCTTAATCCTCCACCGTGGAATTAAAGTAGTCTAGAAAGTTCTGGTGATAAATTGTTCTTTTGTATCTGAACTTTTCCATCCAACTTTGATAAGATGAAGAAAAATTCATTAAATCACTTTAGCTGTATATCTGTTTTCTTTTTTTTATGTAACTTTATTAGAGAATTTTGTGCCATAACTAGTTACTATATTTGCACCAATGTAGTTACATTTTTCATATATATAATAACAAAAGGACTTATGAAGGGAGATTATGATGCATATAAATCAGCAATGCCAATGTGAAATTTGTAAAAATAATAAAAAAGAACTTCCTACAATATTCTCCAACATACATGAAGGTGATTTAATCAAAGTATTTTCTAATGGGAATTTTATGGGGGTAGGTACATTTTTGAAGTTTGAAAATAATCTAATTTTTTGGTTGGATAAACGAGGGAATATGAATATTACTGACCTTACCTTGAGTAATATAAAAAAAATTACTGCAAAAATTACAAAATAATACCTTCTTTATCATTTTAACCAAAGACTCTTTCCTTAAGGAAACTCTAAGTGCGAACAGATAGGAGCTGAATTAAAATTAAATTGCCAAAAGTTGTAAAGTAAAGAACCAGAACGGAACGTATTTTACATGCTACAGTTGGACAGAATCCTTCTGGCAGATACTTTGTATCATTGTTAATTGAAACAGAAGTATAAGAACGTCCGAAAACAAAATCTTACATTGGGATGGATGTAGGACAAAAAGATTTTTCCATTTTGTCAGATAAAACAATCTATAAAAATCTGAAATTTTTTCGATCATTAGAAGAAAAATTTGCGAAAGTACAGCATATTCTTTCAAAAAGAACCTTCTTACTAGAATAAACAGCTATTAAAGGTATCTAGAATGCATGAATACATAGCAAGTGCTAAAAAAGATTATTTAGATAAAATCTCGACCGAAATTATCAAAAAATATTCATATTTTTACTGTATGGAGATTACAGACGGATACATCGATGTTCATAGAAAATAAGCAGAGCCTCCAGTCGATTTAACTGAGAATAGTTCAATGAATATTATAAATCAAAAATTAACTATTGAAAGCTATGTAAAAAATTCATATCATGATTAATTAAAAAATTTAAATTAATCATGATATGGATTATTTTGTGTAAATTTGATTACAATCTAATAAATATTAATTAGATTCAAATCTTAAGATTTTTTAAACCAATTATAACTTTTAGTATATTTTATTTAACAATAGATTCATTATAATCCTGAATCATAAATTGTTTTTTCATCACAACAAGCAGTAACTTTTTGAATACTACTTACACGTAAATCAGTAAAATTCATGTTAGCATTTCGATCCATCCAAATTATTATATTTCCCTCAACGCGAATAAATGCACCGGTTCCAAGTAAATTCCCGCCTGAAAATAATCGAATTTTATCTCCTTCTGTAATGCCATAATATTTACACAAGTCCACACCGTTAATGTATGCCATTTTGGAGCCTCCTTTTTAATAACTCCTTATTGTATATGCGTATTTATATAAATATGCTTAGACGTTTATCATGGGAATAATATTGGTTTTGTTTATATAGTTAGTATGAAGGCCTTTGACTTGTGCAAATATGAACAGTTCTGTTGCAAAGTTAAAAAGGCATATGCCCTTTTATGAAATTTAGTTACTGTTTAAGCGGTAATAAACATTTGATGTAATTCATTATATGTCTTGAAAACACAATGTGGTTATTGTAAACTATTTTTTCAGTTAATATATACTTCCTCTATTTTATTTTTTGAAAATTATGTAAATTAAATTGAAATATGTATGAACCCAATTCATACTGTTTATTTTGGGAAACGATACACCTCATTCTTTTAGAATTTTAGATACATTTTAAAACAACAACAAATGTGGGTGGCTAGTGAACTCACTCACTTAGTACCTCTTACTAGCTTACTTAAAGTAAGGGTGTTTTAATGATTCAAGATCCTTATAACTGAAGGTATAGTCTGTATAACTTAATAAATATACGTAGCAAAAAGTTTCGAATTTCTCAAATCTCCTAATTCAAGTTCATAGTGGCGCAATATACAACGTATGTATAAACTAATAAACCAAAGTCTGGATTCAAACTTTGGTTTTAAAGAAATATATTTTTTAACACTGCGGTTGTTTTACCTTTTTTCAAAATACTACAGTATTTTGAACCAGTTTATAAGGAAGGCATAAATAACTTAATCTTTAATACCATTTGTAATTATTAATAATTAAATTGAAAAACACCGGTTAATTTCCATATTCGCGGATTTACTATGTCAAATGGTTCCAGTTGAATATTATCTATTTTCACATGGTTGCAATCCACCGCATGATATGGAAAAGGTTTCACACTATATTTTAAAACGGTATCGATTGAAATAGTGTCTGTATAGTACAATTGAATTGTATTTGATGTACTCCCCACAAAATTAATTTGAGTATTTTGTTCGGGTTTAATATCAATATTAGCTGCTATAGAAATACAGCCCCGCATAGTTAAAGTGTATAAATCGATTTCAATTTGCCCATAATCTTCTACATTAATGGTTTTCTTTCCAGTATCTTGTGCTATGGATAATCCGCTCACATCATACATAAACTGTGTTAAACCATGAGACACAACTCGATATCCACGAGGAATTTCTACTACACATTGAAATGGCACAGTTGACTGTTGTGTCTTCTTCATTATCGAATCCGGACCGTTAAAATCCTGTATAACGTCTTCCATAATTAGATACCCTCACTTTCCTTTTAATGGCATGTTTTTTTAATCTTACATAAATTAGCCTTTCATACTATTTAGTATTTCTATATTTTTAATTTATGCCTTTTTATTGTTATTCTTATATTTTTCACATAGATAATATCTATTTTGTCTGCGCTATTATCAATAATATTTACCAAATAGATAGGGGATATAGTTCGGTTTGGTACATCCAAAAAGCATTTTATATTGTATAAAAAAGAGGATGTTTTTCTGACTGCAAAATAAAGTTTTAACAGCGTTCTTTGTAATTTTTAAATCTAAATTTCCCCTTATTTTTTCAAAAAAATATCCGAGCTATCCTCTGAAACAAATACGATGCTCTTATTAACATTTATTCTGCAATTTCCTATTCATCGTTTTAATTCTAATTTTTCCTTAGTTTCTTCTAAAAAGTGTACAGGAATAATGGTAGACTATATTTCTTTTATTTTATATGTTATTTGGAATTTCTTCCTCAATAAAAGCGAAATAATTAGCTTCGGGCAAAGGAGCCTAATTCATAAAGTGATAGGCTAGGCTCTCTTAATGTTCAATAAATGGGATAGTATATAAAAGGTTGACATATGGTACACACTCTGCCAAATTTACTGCCATGAATAAAGATTTTGTTTGGTTAACAACCGTAGATAGTATTACGAGTTAGTCAGCTTTTCGCAACCTTTGGAATGCTTATACACATTAAAAAACAAAACAATGCCTCACGTGTCAAATTTAAGGCCAACAACATGCAATCCTATACTACAAAAAACAAATGAAAACATTTCCGTTTTAAGAAATAAAATGGGCAAAACTAGGTCTTGTTTAATAATTTGTCAAAATTCGTGAAGCAAAGGGGGTATTTTACATGATACAATTAGACAGAATCTTTTTGATATTATGTCATTATTAGTTGAAACAAAAGTACAAGCGCTTCCGAAAACACCTTTTTACATGGGAGTGGATGTAGGACTAAAAGATTTCAACAATTTTTCAGATGGAAAAACCTAGACAAACCAAAAATTTTTTCATTGGAATAAACAGCGCGTAAAGGTAGCTAGAATGTATACATACAGGGCAAACGCTAGAAAAGATTACTTGAACAAAATATCAACAAACACGATGTCATCGGTATAGAAGATTTACAAATATTGAATATATTCCAGAATCATAAGTTATCAAAAGCAAGTAGTGACGTATCATGGTCACAGTTTCAAAATCATTTGAAATATAAAGTAAAATGTACGAAAAACCAGTCACTGTTGTATCGAAAACATTTACTTCCAGTCAATTATATTCTTATTGTTGATATCGAAGCAACCACGTTATTAGATCTAAACCTGCGTAAATGAGGATGTCCTTCTTTCCGTATATACCATGATAGAGCGGGTTGTTAACTCCAGTATCACTCTAAAGAATAAAGGGATTAATTCTGTTTTTCCGTTCCGTTTTGGTAAAATTCCGCCTGCTTTTCATGAAAAAGAGTTTTTTCCTTATCACCCAGTAATTGATAACAAATAGCCAACTGTTGATGGGGAAGCCATGTGTGATATGCCTGTTCTGCCACAGACCAAGCATACCGATCTGGTGAAGGTTGCATATAAGCCGTTTTATACCAAAAAATAGCTGCTTCCACATGTCCTTTTCTTAAAAAATGTTCCCCCATACGACAACTAAATGCTGGATAAGGGACATCTAACGCCAGTGATTGTAATGTGAATTCTAACTCTTTTTCTGGTTGTTTCATCATTACATAACAGGTAGCTAATTGATGATAAATAAACATTTTATTTTCTAATGAAATCTCAGGATGCTCTTTACATTGTTCAAAATATTGAATTGCCTTATCATATTCTTTGTGTACTTTACATTCTCTTGCATAATGATACATATCAGATATATTCAATTTATAGCCTTTTTCCAAATGACGTTCATAAATTTGTATATTTCTACGTGCAGGTGATGCATGAGCATTTCCTACTTTAGTATGTGTAACACAAATATCCGAGTTAACACATGTATAAGAATCACCTATAGATAAATCTTCATGCACAATACCTTTCCACGTAAAGCCTTTACTGCGTTTTACTAGTCGTAACCGTTTCGTATAAGACACCACTTTTTTCTTGTCTTCGTGAAGCATTAAGTATTTCATGGAAACTGCATCCACATCCTCTGAAAGAGATTCTTTTAATCGTTTTAATTTGTTACTTTGCTCTGGTTCCAAAATATCATCTGCATCTAACCAGAAAATATAATCTTTTGTTGCATATTGAAAAGAAGCATTTCTGGCAGCAGAAAAATCATCAATCCATTCAAAAGAATATACATGTGATGTCCATTTTTTCGCAATCTCCTGCGTTCGGTCAGTAGAACCCGTATCTACAATAATGATTTCATCTGGAATTCCCTTCACAGACAATAAACAATTTTCTAGGTTATGTTCCTCATTTTTGACAATCAAACATAGGCTAATAGAAATCATATTGATTCCTCCCATACATTTTTATTTAGGGTCTATGCGGAATAACCCTCTATTATTCATATTCATTATATTTAATAATAAAATTTAACATTTAAATTACTGCTTTAATTAAAACAAGTCGCATATTCTTGAAACTGAAGACATCGATTCAAAAAAGTAGAATATATGCTTAAACTTTAATTGTGATGTAAATCACGAATGTTTTCATAATAGACAAAAAACAGGAAGTTAATTACAACGTTACACTACATTTGGGATTTAACCATTTCCCATCTCTATAGGATCACGCATACAAAGTGAGGTGGTACAGTAAAACTGGAACACAGTATAGAGATAAATTATTCTATATAAAAGGTGTTTCAGATGAAAAAACAGTATGATGAAACGTTTAAAAAACAATGTGTTGAATTGGTAATCAAAGAAGGGCGTACAATTTCCAGTATTCA
>NZ_VWVQ01000072.1:0-6331 GCF_015712745.1 Bacillus sp. SRB3LM | reverse complement strand
ACATCTCTTGTTAATGATATATTGGGGGTAATATTCGGCATATTGGGTTGGGACATACATCATCCTCCTTTTTTGTACAATGTTTAATTGTATCAATCCTTTCATTCGTTCTCACACCAAAGTATATTTAGATTCTATATATCATATGTAGAAAAAAATATTGTTAACAATATTTTCTATAATTTTAATTCTCAGGCTTAACAAGAATCGTATTAATCTAAAGTCTAAATATAAAAATTTATACCTGGATTCCTTTCATGTTTTGCATTTACTTGAACTAATGGATTAGAAACACTACGTGACCTGAAAATGATACTATATTAAAAATAGAAAAAGAAATTAATATAAATTCCATAGTATTCAAAATATTAAAGGGATCTATCAATATTCATTCTTTTCATAGTGTTTTTAATTAAGATTAAACCCCGATGCCATAGGTGTATAAGGAAGCGGGAATTTGTTATCCAAAATGTGTCTAAACTTACATTTTTTCAAAATGGTATGGTGAGGCCTACAGACAATAGATTAGAGACACCAGCTTACCTTGACTTGAGAAACACCTACTATAGTTATTTCTTTTTAAGTGGAATAAACCCCAAAATTAATCTTAAGAATATACAATCTGGTATTACTTCTTTGTTGTATAAGACGAAAAGAAGAATTTTGTCTGATTTTCGAAAAAAGAGGAACGATTCATCTTGAAGAATTTCTAGGTTTTATTATGTTAATTAGTTATGATAATAATTGAAAAAGTATGGTAGAAGTTACTTTTGTCATTCTAGGGAAGAGCCTGCATGATAGCAAATTCTTTTCTGTACGTGAGTGCATTAAAGGGGTTTACATATAAAATGAGTAATAAAAAAATGTATGTAAAAAATGGAAAGCAGATATCCAAAAAATGTGAAAAGAAAAAAGAAGAATAAAAAATATAGTATTCCTGATCATACGGCTGATTTTATGAGTGGATGGGATACCTAGTATAAAAACAATGGTATGTGGAGGCAACACAATAAATAACTCAAAGAAAGTAGTATCCAAACATGCATCTTTTAATAATTATAGTTGTGTATTTAAGAAAATTAGATGTTGTCTGCACAATATATCACCTAGGAATATTTTACACCCTAAAATATTACCGGAGAAAAATAGGGATTTCAAAACAAGATACGATAGAAATATATATAGAAGGTTAAACCTAACAATTAAAACTTTATAACCTGCAATATCTTATCACAGGCAAGTCTTCTAGTGAAAACTTTAAGTGAGAAATGTGCCAAGCATATAATTGCTCAAATTCAAGAGTATTTAGAAAAGTAGTGAAACATTAGACTCTATTATTTATGAGATAAATACCATATTATTTGGTTTCATTACAAAGAGGAAGCAACTTTTATTTGATAAAGAACAGCTAATCTAAAAAGACAGGTCTTGAAAAGAGAATGGTAGTCATACTATTGGAGCAATTATTCAGTTTGACAAATTAGAAAGGACTGTATTTAAAATGTTATATTCAGAGCTAGTTTCTTCGTTGCAGCAAAATTTCCGCTCGGATTTATTTAAAATATTACGCTATTATTTGGAAGATACAAATTATGCATGTGTTACAGAAGAGACACTAATTGTGACAGATTCTCTAGTAGAGATATTGGTTGTTTATTTTAAAAATTCTTCTTTATTTTTAAAATGGGAGCAGATGGGACTTGAGATTGACTTTATCTCATGTAAAAATATACTCAAGAAGATCGAACATACTATGAGACAAAGAAATTCTACACTAAAACAGAGAAATTACTTTTATCATTTATTACGAGAAATAGGCATTCAAGAAGACATACCACAAGATTTTTTATGTATGAAGAAAAGGTTGCTGGAATTAGAAATGATAAAACAACAAAAAAAAACAACAAAAAACGTCTTATTCTTATACAACAAATCAAATCTTTACAAATGATGTGAAAGAACACATTTCATCGATGATGGAATATCATATGTATAATATCCATATTCTAATAAGAGTTGGATACTACTCGTTCTAGATGCGCGTTTACTTGTTACCAAAAAAGACTTGGACTTTGGTCTTATCCCTGTCAAGTAGACAGGATTAAAAAGACTAAGCAGCCATCGAGATTCGATATTCTATTGGAGCTCGATGGTTGAGTCGTTTTTGGAAACGTTTATAGTTATAAAAGTAAATATCTTCTTCAATTGCTTATATTAGATATTTTTCTGTTTTAAGATGATTCACATACAACATCTCCGATTTAAAAGCGGAGAAAAATGAATCAATATAAGCGTTATTTTATGAGAGTGGCTACCAATGATACCTAATTGTAGACATGATATGTGTACTGGAATTCGTGATTTGAATGGAGAATGGTTTCATGCAAATCTCTTTTTTGACCAACATTTCCATCGTATCTAATACAAGTTCCTTATTTTGTTGGAATTTTTTTAAATTCACGGTTTGAAAAATTTCTAGGAAGAAAGGAATCATTCAATCGAACCAATTATCTATCGAACTATTAGGCCTCACCATACCATTTTAAAAAAATGTAAGTTTAGGCACATTTTGGACAACAAATCCCCGATTTCATAGGTAAATAAGGAATCGGGGATTAAATGTAATCAAAAACATTGCGACAAGAATGAATACAGATGGATTACTTTAGTATTTTAAATAATCTGTAATTTATACCAATTTCTTTTTCCTATTTTTAATATTGTATTATTCTGAATTGTAACAGTTGTTTGAAGATCCATAATTTGAGTTCCATCAATTCGTACAGCGCCTTGATTAATTAATCTACGAACGGTACTTTTTGTTGTTTCATGTTCACCCATTGCTTTATGTACTAATTCAATGAGATGAATTGATGAAGTAGTTAAGGTAATACAAGGAATATCTTCTAGAATATGTTTTTTAGAGAACACATTTTCGAACCAATGTCGTTCTTCTAATGCGATACTAGGTCCATGATAGCGCTCTACGATTTTCTGTGCTAAAAATTTCTTATATTTCAAAGGATCATTTCGTATATCTAATCGAATTTCTGAAATTTCTCCCATATTCAAATCAGTATATACTTCGAAGTATGTGACAATTAGTTCATCAGGTAATGTCATTGCACGCCCAAATTTTTCTTTCGGTGAATGCCCTAAACCAATATAATTATTTAAACTTTTACTTTGCTTTGCTTTTCCATCAATTCCCTTAGTAATTTTAGATGTAATAATTACTTGAGGCGTTTGTTGAAACTTAAGTTGGAAAAAACGTCCTAACATCTCATTGAATAATTGGTCTGATCCGATAATTGTTAAATCCGAATTTAACATATAAGAATCGTACCCCTGAAAAATAGGATAAATCAGCTCATGCATATATATCTTGTGAATTCTGAATTCGTTGTCTAAACATATCTCTGGAAATGAGTTTTGAATGTGTGACTAAAGATAATAATCTTAAAATTTCAGATACACTCATATTGTTATACCATTCTGAGTTTCGTCTTATCTCTAATAGTTGGGGATCATCAAAACGTAAAATCATTTTGGCTTGCTCTATAAACTTTAATGTATTCTGCTCGATTTCTTGTTGCGAAATAATAGGACGAGTTTTATTTTTTCCTGTAGGATCCCCAATTGTAGTTGTAAAATCCCCAATTAAGAATTGTACTTTATGCCCCAGATCTTGTAACTTTCTCAACATCCATAAGTTTACAGCATGACCAAGATGTAAATATGGTGCAGTTACATCTACACCATATTTAATATTTAGTTTATTTTTTTCATGTAGTAAGGATTTCAATTCTTCTAATGAAAAAACTTCTTCTGTTGTACGTGAAAAATCACTTAATAGTTCTTCTATATTCATATTCAGTTCTCCTAAAAATAGATTCTTCATATATTATCCATATAGGATAGTATGAGTGAGCAAAATATATTTATGTCATTTTATTTTAATTCTTTTATTTTGGAAAAATGTTATGATTACGAATCAAGAATGTTGTGAAAAGTGCTACGATGCTCCCGAAAAGCGAGAAAAGAAACATGTGATGAATCCCTTGCATTAAACTTGAAGCATTTGTTAATAGAACCCCCATTAAAGTGACACCAATCGCAGCTCCCATATTGCGAGTGAACATAAGAAAAGCGGTCGCACTACCTTTTTCAGAGGAATCTACAAGTTGTTGTACAGAGATACTACTTACAGTAGAAACGATACCAAATCCACTACCTTGTATAATCATGATTACAAATACATACCAAAATGGAGAATGTACCTGTAGTAAAAATAGTAATAAACCGGAACAAGCCAATAATAAATTTCCTATAATTAATAAGTTTCGATATCCGTATTTTATGATAAATTTACCAATCGGAATAGTAACAAACATCCAGCCTATAGACATACCAAATAATACAAATCCACTATTAAAAACAGGTTGGTGAGCCACCTTTTGTAAAAATAGAGGTATATAGGTAGATGTGCCAAATAAAGCTACGCATCCGATTGCCCCACCAATATTAATCCAGCGTATCGTAGAATGATAAAAGATAGACATTGAAATGATAGGAGCCGAATGAGATTTTTCATAAAAATAAAAGCGGATAAGAATTAAAATTCCAATCATACCTAACGGAATCTGGAAATCATGGCTTTGGCAGGACATTAATATCATGCTAATACCTAGTGCAAACATCAGAGCTCCCATATAGTCAATGGTTGTTTTTTTGGGGTAAAAATCTTCTTTATAGGGTAATAGCATCCAAAGAGAAATAAGTCCAATGGGAATATTTATATAAAAAACCCATCTCCAAGATAAATACTCTACAAATAATGCGCCAAAACTAGGAGCCAGTATAGCAGAAAGTCCCCATACAGCAGTAAAACAAGCTTGAATCTTACTACGGTTTTCGATTGAAAATAAATCCCCAGCTATAATGGCCGGAAATGGCATCATAATTCCTGAACCTATTCCTTGAATCATACGGAAGATAATCAAATGTGTCATAGTTTGTGAAAACCCACATAATAATGAACCGATTATAAAAATACCTATCCCCGTAGCGAAAATCTTTTTTCTTCCAAATAAATCTGATAACCTTCCGGCAATGGGAGCAGTTATTGTCCCCATTATCATATAAGATACAAAAGACCAAGAATATAGTTCAAATTGTCCCAGATCTTGTGTGATTCTCGGCATTGTAGTATTCATGATAGTTGCATCCATTGATGCAATGATCATAGTAAAAATAACGCTCAATAAAATGAATATTTTATTTCTCATTTTGAATAGCCTCTTCTTGTAGACTCGCTAAAATAGTAATTAACCTCGGAGTATTTGTGATTTCAAAAACGTGATAGCCTAGTTTATGTGCATCTTCTAAATCTACGACATAATTATCACCCAGTATCATCATTTCAGAACTAGTAAGATTTAATTGAGACCTAATATTTTCATAAATGAGAATTTTATCTTGAACGGTAGTATCTATACCCCCGAGTGAATACGTTTGTTCAAATTGTTTTTTTATACCCAATGAGTATAACACTTGGTATAAAAATACTTTAGACGATAATGTGACTACAAACATGGGAATGGAAATCGCATCCAAGCATTGTATTAATTTTTCGTTTGGTTCTAGAAAATGTTGCGGATAAACCTTATCAAAAACTTCTTGGTGATATTCATGGGCAGCTATCCCTATAGATTGAAACCCTTTAATGGGATTCGGATATTCTTTTTTTAGTCGATCTATTAATGTTATATATTGAATTTCGGAAATTTGTTTTTTGGAGCATATCCATTCTCTGGTCTTTTTTTGAATTTGTTGATATAAAAGATGTTCTCTTTCATATAGCGTTCCATCTTGATCAAATATAATTGCTTTTATCATTTGCTAACACCTAAATTCTTAAAAATGACTTTAATTGTATTCTTCTTTTTTAATTTTAGCGCTTTATATCCCTTTTCGAAATCTTTTATATGAAATGAGTGAGTAATAAAGTTTTGAAATAATTTCCGTCTTTCTTTTATGAGTTGAACAGCTTCCACAAAATCCATTTTATTATAGGAATTTGCCCCGATTAATAAAATCTCCTTATAAAATAAAGTTCGAGCTTCTATAGGTAATGAATATTTTTCTGGAAAAACACCTAATACAATAATCGTGCCATTTCTTTTTACAGAAGAAATAGCATGATTTAGAGTGGTATCTTGTTCTCTTCCTACCGTTTCTATGAGGTGGTACAGTAAAACTGGAACACAGTATAGAGATAAATTATTCTATATAAGAGGTGTTTCAGATGAAAAAACAGTATGATGAAACG
>NZ_VWVQ01000071.1:0-1827 GCF_015712745.1 Bacillus sp. SRB3LM | reverse complement strand
AAAAAATTAATCCGTGGGAAAATGAATTCGCTCGTTGGTTACTTTTACTACCAGCGCATGAAGATGAACATTTAACCCACACGTTGGAGGATATCGCCATGAAACAAGATCCAATGTTACAGAAGGCCATCCACAAATGGGAAAATATGAGTCAGAGCAGTTCGTTCCGCCTTGCATATGAAGCACGCGAAAAAGTGTTATTTGATGAACAAGCGAAATTAGCACATGCACGTGAGGTTGGTATAGAAGAAGGGATGGAAAAAGGGAAAATCCAGCTTATTCGAGGTATGCATAAAAATGGCATGGATATCGAAGATATTGCGAAGTTTACAAATATGGAACTGTCGGAAATACGCCATATTTTAGACAAATAAAGTGTACCGTACACTTTTTCACAAGGTTAGATGATTCTTTAGAGTCATCTGAACCTGAATAACTAATATTGAAAAAATGAATATTCAGAAAAAATAGGCCGAATGAATCCAGTTATGTTATAATTAGTGTAACCGATATACTGTACTACCTTTTGCTCCCTGATTTGTATAACAAGTCAGGGAGCTTTTCGTATGCTTCCTGTTCTACGATTCTATTTTCAGCAGATTCCCATATAAAAGTAATATATTGAAAGTACTCGGGTTTTCGGTATGTGACGACTATTATTTCTCCATCACAAAAGATTCAATTGTTACATTTTAAAGATAAACTTATATTATTTTAGTATGCATAAAAAGGGATTCTTTTCAAATTATTCTCCATGTGAATATTGATTTGCATATTCTACATAACGCTTTACTGATAGATGAGAAAGGAATCCTGTTCTTTTTATGACTTCCTCTGTAGACATATTTCTTTCTAGACAGCGTAGAATATAGGTATTCCGTAAGTGCTGTGCGGAAATTCCTTTTCTCAGTTGCGCTCTGGCTACTTCTAATCGAATCATTTTTTGTACAGCAATGGCTGTTAGTGCTTTCGGAACATCATTGTCATACACCCAACGAAATGTCCCTCGTTTAAAATCAAATGCAACCAATAACGGATCTGTACTGTGATATCTCGGACGAACTGGTTCAGGTATCGTTTTATAGTACGTAAATAAACGTATTTTATCCTCTTCCTTTAACATGATCCTTCTCTCTGTCCCTTTGTTATGTAGAACAGTAATCATGTTCTTTCCAAAGTGCACCTGTTGCATCTGTAACGATACGAGTTCTTGTAGTGTGAGCCCATAATCCGAAAGAAGTGATAGGATGGATACATTTCGATCTATGAGAAGCGGTCGAACGGAAAGTTGTTCTTCTGATAATCCTTCAGAAGAGGAAAGAATGTTTTTCAGCCTTTTCTTTTCTTCCTTCGTAATAAAGTCCTCCTTGCGTAGGGCCCGATTCGGTGGAGTGATTCCCTGCATTTCTACAATAGGACTTGGAATATCCAAGAACTGATACAATTTCTTTAACACGACTGCAATGCGATGAATGGTTTTCTCTCCATACTTTCGTTTGTATATGAGTTCCTGAAAATAGGCTTCAAAATCTTCTTTATCTATCTTGTTCCATAAGTTCTTTTCTTGAAAACGATTCGATGTTTGCAGCCATCTTCCAAAGTCCTCAATATCATAGACATATCGTTTAATTGTGGATGCTTTTCTTCCACGACTAGCTAAAAAGAAAGAAAAATTTTGTAAGGTATCCTCAAATTCTTTTCTATTCATGTACCTATCACCTCACTTTCTCTGCACAATTTTCATTTCAGCTTAGCTGGGTATTTCCAATCTCGCTTATCTTGTTTATCAGGTTTTGTTTTTGGCTTCTTTCGCTCTATTTTGTTCTT
>NZ_VWVQ01000070.1:0-1425 GCF_015712745.1 Bacillus sp. SRB3LM | reverse complement strand
TGCCATTATAGATGCTCCTGGTTGTGCGAGTGGAGTAGCAACCCCAATGGTATTTATTACTGTATCTCCACCTGAAACACTATGTGGTGTGATTTCTTCATATATCATTTCTTGTACTTCTACCCAATCTACCGTAAACTCTGCACCCTCTGATTGAATAATCAAATCCACTTGGCTCGTATTCGCATCTGGATAGAAATAGAATTCTTGGGTCATAAAAGTAGGTTGGGTGAAGAATAACATATGTCTTTGATTTCCTGGTGGCACAATGGAAATCGTTCCTTGTCCTTTGGCACGAACGCGAACACGATACTCTGTGTTGCCGCCCTCACTTGGTAAGGTAATGATTTGAGTAACTGTGCTATCCCAATTCGATAATGTCAAGACAGGTTTCCGATTACTGTCTTGTGGGAAACTCACTGTACCGGCTATATTCCAGTTTTGTGCTTGTTGAAGAAACAAACCATTTTGAACAATATTCCGTGCTTGTAGTTGATTCCAAGCGCGAAGAGCGGCTTGATAGATTGCTGCTTTTTGTTGTGCATATCGATCTTGCATTGGTATACCTGGCATAGATCCTTCTTGAGGAGCACTGTTTTGAAGTGCTGTTAAGTTCTCTATATCGGTATAACTTACGTTTGGTCCGATCGTTCCGCTCCAATTGGATGAATCGTACATGGCATTTAATTGATTTGTAGCCTGCTGTAAACCCGCAGTGATTTGTGCCTGTTGCGCCAAATAGGGTTGTAGCCATTGTTCCTCTTGGTTTTGTGCTTTTCTTATTTCTGCCGCAGTTAGTGGGCGTCCCTCTGTCAAGGAAACTTGACTTATTTTTGCGAATCCATTCGACGGTACGGTAAAACCAACTGTAATGCCTATATTCGCTTCTGGATGTAATGCACCTACATCAATTGGATATTGAAAGAAGTTTGGACTACTGTTAACACCTTCTACAGAAGTTGGCAGAGACGTAGAATAGGCTACATTCACGACTTGATTGACTTCATTTCCATAGCGGGAAGCCATAATTTGTAGAGAATCCGCTTGTAAGACAAAAACGGATAGATAATAACGTGTATACGGTTTTAATACTGATTCCGGTACAGTCTGATAGGCATAAGATGGATATACAAGGGAAGAAGGAGGTAACACCAGTTGCTGCCCCGCGTATTGTGAGTCTCCTGATGAGATGAACACCTTGCGTCCAAGTTGCCACCCTTCACCTGTAAAACTCCCACTGCGCAATACATTTTGTGATTTACTCAGACGTTTTGCCTGATTCACTTGTGTATTTAATTCCCGTTTTTCTATTGCATAACTATTTGGTAGAGATTGAACTTGTTGATGCACATAATCAATCCAGTAATCGGTCACACCGGGAGCTAGTTGATTCGGATTATCGGTCGAAAAAAGACTTTGTGTCAT
>NZ_VWVQ01000069.1:0-7638 GCF_015712745.1 Bacillus sp. SRB3LM | reverse complement strand
ACAAATGGCAGCAGATGCGGGGCTAGGACAAGAGGAGTTTCTCTTGCAAGCTGTTCAATCTTATATAGAAGAGCGGGAACAGACGGACAATAGATTGTGAAAAAGGGCAAGACTCTTTTGCGCACGGGTAGCATATAGGGAGAATCACTTGGATTCATACGGGCAAAAGCAAGCTGTTCAATCCAATGTGCAACAACGAAAATAGATAAACAAGACATGCCTATTGAGCTATCAAACCATTTTAAGAGAAGAATGACTCTGCAAGATTTTGATTCTTTTGAAGATCCTTATTCGTTTGAATCCATATCCACCCAATCTGAATCCGGGTCCACAGAGTCATCACAAGGTATGGCTTCTTTCCATTGTGTGGTGGAAATTTCAAGGGGATATCATTTTATATCGCATGGATTAACAAAATTTCTCTATGATATAGAAGGAATACATACAATAAATATACTTATGAAAACTTTTTGTTTAAAAAATGAATTTTCTGTCTTTTATCTTCCCATTGGTTTTCTACCATGATATGATATTGCCAACCCTTATGCATTACACAATTTGACAAGTTTTGTTTGTAAAAGGGAAAAGGGAGGAATAAAAATATGAAACGATATAAATTAATCAGTGCAGCAACTCTAGCTACAATGTTAATAACAGGATCAACTACATACACATTTGCTGCAGAAAAAGAAAAGACTAAGCAATATGTACAAGCATCCCCTTTATTTTCATCTAACTTTATTGAACAAACGCGAAATCTAAATGATAGCTCTATGAACAATCTAGATAAGACGGTTCAAGCCGCTTTGTTAGGCCCTGAGATAAAAAAAATAAAAGTATTTGATCATGAGTTCAATATAAAGCCAGCTTATATTTCTAAAAAGGACAACCAAACTCTTGTGAATGGACAGATTTCACATCATTTGAGCTATCGTCTAGATGATCAAGTATATTATCGTTTTGTAAAAGAAAATGGAGAAATCAAAAATTTAGAAATTAAAATCGATCGTGGTGGATGGACAAAAATTACAGCGCCGATTGGTGCAATCATTGCTCAATATTTTGGTGTTCCAATTACACCGGATATATTATCAAAAATTGGTCAACAATTAGGAACTCTAACAGATGGGAAATGGGAATACGCTTCAGAAGCAATTGTTGCAGCAATCGGTTTATATGTAGAATAAACGGTATGCTTTATTTTCTGTTCGTATTCCCTATCACAACACAAGCGGTGATTTTATTATAAGAATCACCGCTTCGTCTATTATCTGGGGGGGTGAATAAAAAATAACGTTTTATATCATATTTTCTCGTTGCCCCATAGCTGTAATTTTTCCAGATTTCCATGCCTCATATGCTTCAATGAATTGTTCCATAATTTGTACTCGTGGTCTTCCTAAATACGTTCTTTACTTCTTTGCTAAGACAAGTCCTTCTGCTTGTCTTTGTTTAATATCATGTCATTCTTTTTTAGCAAATGTAAAAGGACAGTAAGTGTTAGTATTGATGCCACAAGCATTGTCCGTGCTATTACTTTTGCAATTGAACAACTATCTGAAGTGGCAATAAATGAAATAATTATTCAAACTACTAGTCAAGAGCTTTAACCACTTCTATTGCAAAGTTTGAAAATACTTAAACACGGTTATGGTTTAAGAAATTTTGAATAATGGCTATCGTGTAAAGGAAGTGAGGAAACTCGCTATCTATCTATTTAGTGGATAGCGGAATGAAGCGTCACATTACAGGTCTAGATGCTTATAATCGTATTTTTAGAAATTGGGATGGAGTATTAGAATTTCGAAGATTACATAATACTCCAAACAGAAGAAGCATTGATCAAAATATGGGATTAGTACGGTTTGAAAAGGATTCAGAAGTATACTTTTTATATAAAGATGCAAATGGGAAACCAATGCAACGTTGGATTACGAGTCCGTTTATCTTGAACAAGTATACTTTTCGTTCAGAGGCATCTATGCTTCCCCAGTGGATGAAAAATGCTATATCAAATGGCGCAGCAATTCGTTAAATAAAAGGCTAAATAACGTAAACAATTTCGAAAATAGAATAAAATATGCTATTAATACAATCGATTAAAAATAGAAATTTATTTTTGATAGGTATGTAATCACACAATTTTCTCAATATGTCATTTTTGGATTTCAATATAAAATTCTCTCTATTTGTGATATATCTATATCAGGAGGTACTTTGATAGATTAGAAAAATAATAGGAGGAACATTATATGTCATTCAAAAAGAAATTAGGGGTAGGAGTGGTTTCAGCCGCAATGGGGTTATCTTTCATTGGTGGGGGGACATATGCCTATTTTAGCGACCAAGTTGTAATGAATAACACATTTGCTACGGGGACATTAGATTTAGCTATGCATCCTACTACGTCATTGGATTTAAATCATTTGAAACCAGGGGATAAAATATTAAAAAAGTTTAACTTAAAAAATAGTGGTACGTTAGATATTAAAGATATTGTGATGAAAATAGATTATACTGTAAATGATATTGTTAAAAATAATCAGACCGAAGATTTTGGTAAGTATATCAAAGTAAAATTTATGTGGGATTGGGATCCAGAAAAGACCCCTGTTTATGAAACTACCCTTGCCGAACTAAAAGAACAGGGGCCAGAAATTGTTTCAAAGAAAGTATTTCAATCCAAGTGGGCAGAAACAGGTGGATTACAACCTGGGAAAATGGATTGTTTCTGGATGAAGTTTATATTTGAAGACAATGGGGAAGATCAAAATATGTTTCAAGGAGATAGTATCGCTCTGAAAATGGAATTCCAAGCAAACCAAACAGAGGGAAGAGAGAGATAAGAAATCTATTCGATGTATCTGGTTACCGTAATTGCATGGGTTAAATTTTTAATTATACAGAAAAACCGTTATGTTCTGTAACGAAACAAATATAACGGTTTTTTCACAGAGTTCTATCTTATTTTAGTATTTTTTTGAATCAATATTCTTCCACATAACGATAGTACTTGTTTATTCGTTTATCTACAAATAGGGAATGTTGTTCCTTGCTACTCTAGACATCTCTCTTGTAAATTCCTTTCCTTACACTATATTCTCCTAACATTGTTGTACTATTCGTATAATCCACGCATTTTTAACATTCACGTAAAATACTGGTGCGCCATTTAAAATGTTTTGTAATTTCTATATAATCTATTTTTGCATTTTACAATTAAACGTATCCCCACATAACTCGTCCCATTTCCACTTTGTATTCTTTTTTCTCTTATTTTCCTCCCTAGACAGTTCTTAATACAACGCCGATAAGTGCCAATTAGATATTTACATCTAAGGCAATGCTGTTCCTGTATATTTATAATGCGAATTTTCATTTTTGCACTCACCTTCTATTCTCCTCAGCGTTTTGTTTTCCTTATGATAACAAACAAAACATAATAATTTTTAATAAAAGTTATCTGGGCTTGAATTAATAAATTAGAATTTTGTTTAGAAAACAAATGCTCTCTCAATAAACCTGCCTATTTTTCAAAGAAAACCCTAGTTAGAATGATGATGAGAGGAATTAAAGAGAATACACTGTATATTATGTTGTATTTTGTTCACTTTAAATACAACTTGCATTTAAAGGTCTATACAAACCTCATAAATGCAAGTTAATCGTTCTTCGTGTTTTTGTATTAAATTTGGATAAAACCCTTTTATAAGCCAATCTGGAGATCGAAATTAAGTTACTATTAATGTTATTTGGTTTTAAAAACCTAAAAACAAAATTAATTGGTTTTATTTTTAGGTTTTTGTATGTAATATTGTCTATTTAATCCTTTCTCACTGATTCATAATCTGTACAGGTAACCTTCTTAATTTTCCGAATAATCATAACCTGAAATTGACTATTGATGAATTTTAACGAACCTATTTTGTTTTCATATGAATAATAATGAATCAAACATTTGTTTAAAAAATAAAAATATACATAGCGGTCGATGATAGGTGCTTTATACATATTTTACTGTCAAGAAAAACCCATTGAGAGGGCTACAGTTTGCAATCTAATTATCACCAATATTGATGGGATAGTAAAAAGCATAAAAAGATTGAACAAATTTGTTCAATCTTAAAAATAACAAATCCTTTCATATGTTTAAAGAATAGAAAACACCCACCTATTCCTCTAATAATTTAATTATTCCCTAAATTCAAAAACAAGTAATGTATCTTTAAAGAGTTTGCCTTTTTCATTATCTAACTTTTTGAATTCATATTGATACAAAGCAGATTCCCAAACACCATACATTGGATTTGGGAATAAAATATACTTTTCTCCAAATGCTGTATGTATCTCTTTGACTACTTGATTTTTATCTTGCACAGATTTCTCATCAAATCCGGTAAAATCAGATAAATTATCTCCAAAGCATAGAACAATATCATGTTCTATCGCAACTTTTCTTCTTCGCTCTTCTATTGTTTGTTGAATCCATTCATCCAGACGATGAGCTATCTTATTTAGGAAGCACTGTAAACTAGAAACTTATAAAAAAACAAACAGACTGTGGACAGTTTCTTTTTCTTTTCTTTCAATTAATCTATGCGCTATTACTATCTTCCAAGGATATTAATAAATGCACTTCCTTCACATTCATTACGACTCCGCCCACCTCGATTACACTCTAATTCTAAATAATAATCTCCTCTTTGAAACCTTTTATCAAACATTTTTGTTGCATTCCTATTAACTTTCCCCTCTTCAATTACCACAGCTCTATTAGGTCCCCTACCGTTGTTTTCCATTTTATATAATTTTTACACTAAATCACTGAATTTTGATTCGGTAATAATTTTAAATTGCACAGGATTTCTTCTCTCATTTAAATTGAAAATAGATGACTGATTAAAACATTGTCCACGTTGCAATTTTACCACGTAATCAAAGCGATCATGACGCGACCAATTTTTTGACATTTTTTATTGAGTTAATACTTCAATTTGTACAGTGGAAGCTTGTACATCAATAGTAGGCATAAGTCATCCTCCCAGTACTAAAACCGATGAAATTACCCTCATAATACATTTCAAACTCATCATTTCTATAATATATACGAATACATTGTATAATGGATTTCTATCGATGGTAAGTGCTACACTTATTTCTCAAGTAAGCACTTTTCCCCCCTAATTAAATCAATTTCTACCTTCTTGATTTGTAATTCTTCAGCGTAGGTATACAAAAGTTATCAGTACGATTATTATTGTAATGGAATAAATCGTAGGTTGTTTATCCATCCCCTACGTAGAGTTTTCTCAATATTTGTCGATGGAAATGTGTGATAAGATAAAAACGGGTATGAAATCCTTTCCATTGTTCATAAAGATAAACGCAAAGAAGAAGCGCTTTCGTAAGGATTGCGTTTTTTTGAGATTTATCTATCGAAACGAAACAGGTCTGTCATTCATGTTTTACACACAGATAATTAATTGAGATATTTTCTAAAATGATATATATTTATCAATCTATAAAATCTAGTAAATCAAAATCAATTATCGTATGGTAGTATACGCCACATACAACAATTTTACTGGAGGGATTTTATAAGATGAAAATGCGGAAAAATAAAACTAGAGTTATTCCTGGGATTCTTGTTTGTTGTAGCTTTATGATGACGAATCTCTGTGCTGTTGCAGTGTTATCTACAGGAGAAAATATCATACATTCTTCAAAACAATTCGTAGACGCATCATCAAATCAACTAGGTAGCTCCACATTGTATCAATATATATTATAAAAGTTTTTCAAAAGGATAATATAAGGGGGTCATGACTTGGAAATAATTGGTGAAAAAATACGTAATTTCAGAAAATTGTATCATATTTCTCAAAAAGAACTATGTGAAGGAATATGTCAAACAAGTTATCTAAGTTTGATTGAAAATAACAAAATCAAAGGCAAATTTGAAACAATCCAATTAATTTTAGAACGAATAGAAATGTTCAAGTCAACCATTGAAGTTCAAAAAGAAGATTTCTCGAATACAAATGTAGGTGAATTCTTTCTAAAAGAACGCTTAACATATAAGATTACACAGGAAAATCTATGTTATGGAATATGCAGTGTATCTTATTTGAGTAAGATGGAAAACAATAAGATTATCCCGAGTCTAAAAATTAAAAAAGCATTACATCAGAGATTAGAAGCACTAAAAAATAAGAGAGGGATGGACAATCTTGAAATAGTGAAATTAAAGCGATTATACGATCGCATGATTTCACTATTGGCTAAGAAGCAAATGAATGTAGCTAAAAAAATACTAAAACAAGGAATAAATTCGACAAAAAATCAATATCCTAAATTATATTATTTATTTGTCTATCAACAGTACCTCTATTTTGATCATAAACAATTGAAAAGGTTCCTGGAGGAAACCGCTATACCCTTTTTTTATAATTTGGGAGATCATAAACAATTGGCAATTTTCTATATTGATTTAGCTTCCTGTTATCAAGAAGAGGAACAATTTAAAAAAGCTTGTTTTTATTATCAAAAGGGTATTTCTCATATAGGATTAGTAAAAAACCTATGTATTACATCATCTAATAAAAAAGTTCTATTACAATTTTCTTAAGATGCCCTATACTTTTATCCATATATTTTTTTAAGATCCCCTATCTAAAAATCAAAACATACGATTCTTATATACAAAAAAAGTGTAAATAAGAGAATACTATCTGGGATAGACCTATATGATTCCTTATACTATTGTCTAAGATTGAAAAGTTTTTAGTACTAACATAAAAAATAACTCGTCCTAAATAGGATGAGTTATTTTTTTATTGCATTTTGGGTAGAGAAAATATACTTTAGGGATTTTAATTTTAACATATTTAACACAGAACCAAGGTTATCTGTTTATCCAATTTTTAAAAACAAATAATATTTTCTATTTTACATCTATAGGTATCACCATAGCGTTCTAGACAAAAAGCAACATCAAATTAAAGATATTGCATTAGCCAAGAAACAAGGAAATCATTTAGGAAGAGCACCTGTATGGATTATTTCGTAGAAGACTATAATGACAAAGTAGAAATTTTACCACAGAGGGATCTGGAATTAAATATTATTTCTTTAGCAAGTATTGAGAAAACATAGATTACAACTAGTAAAATGAAGAATACAGTTGGAGTCTGTCACAAGAATTCAGTTTCTTAGTTTGCAAGAAAATATGAAAAATTTCGCACGTATAGATGTTATGCACATAAATTAAAAGGTATTTCTCAATACCAATAAAATATGCTAATAGGGATCACTCTATCAAAAAAAGAAAATTGTACGTTTAGATACAAAATAGACAAAACCCTGTATGTTAAGAAATCGGTTAGCAATCCTCAAAAACACATCTAATAGTCTCTTTTTTTTAATCGCTTAATTAATATCTTATTAGAGTCGAATTTCTTAGTTTTCCAAATACAATATATATTTGGAAGCCATTCTTTTCATGAGTAATTTTCAATGTTAATTAGTTGATTGACAATTTTTTCGGTTCTGGTGCAAAGAAAGGATATGTTCCCAAGAAAGAATGAGGATTCCTACTGGGATCATTCTTTACGCTGTTAATCCAAATAATTGATGAAT
>NZ_VWVQ01000068.1:0-1729 GCF_015712745.1 Bacillus sp. SRB3LM | reverse complement strand
CCAATGGATGTTATCGAGAAGTACGGTGCAGATGCAATGCGTTTCTTCTTATCAACAGGAAGTGCACCAGGTCAAGATTTACGTTTCAGCATGGAAAAAGTAGAATCTACTTGGAACTTCATTAATAAAATTTGGAACGCATCACGTTTCGTATTAATGAACATGGATGACATGAAGTATGAAGAAATCGATTTAACTGGTGAAAAATCAGTTGCAGATAAGTGGATCTTAACTCGCTTAAACGAAACAATCGAAAGTGTAACACGTAACATGGATAAATATGAGTTCGGTGAAGCTGGACGTTCATTATACAACTTCATTTGGGACGATTTCTGTGACTGGTACATTGAAATGGCGAAGCTTCCACTATACGGTGAAGATGAAGCAGCTAAGAAAACAACTCGTTCAATTTTAGCTTACGTATTAGATCAAACAATGCGTCTATTACACCCATTCATGCCATTCGTAACAGAGAAGATTTGGCAACATTTACCGCATGAAGGTGAATCTATTACAGTAGCTGCGTGGCCAACAGTTCGCGAAGATTTACAAGATACGGAAGCTGCGGCAGAAATGCACCTTCTAGTTGATATCATTCGCTCTGTTCGTAACATCCGTGCAGAAGTAAATACACCAATGAGCAAAAAAGTTCAAATGCAAATTAAAGCAAAAGATGAGGCTGTACTTGCTCAACTTACGAAAAATAGCTCTTACATTGAGCGTTTCTGTAACCCAAGCGAATTAACAATTCAAACGGACTTACAAGCGCCAGAAAAAGCAATGACTGCAATCGTAACAGGTGCAGAGTTATTCTTACCGTTAGCTGATCTTATCAATCTTGATGAAGAGAGAGCTCGTCTTGAGAAAGAACTTGAGAAGTTCGATAAAGAAGTAGAACGTGTACAGAAGAAACTTTCTAACCAAGGTTTCGTAGCGAAAGCTCCTGCAGCAGTTATTGACGGAGAGCGTGCGAAAGAGCAAGACTACCTAGAAAAACGCGAAGCAATTCGTCAACGTCTAGCTGCTCTTGAAAAATAAGGTTATAGTTTAAGCAGTTCTAAATAATTTCTGTAATTCATTGTACGTCGAAAAAGAGAAGTCTGGAATCTGACTTCTCTTTTGTTTGTATATAGCATGAATCGTCTCGATTCCTTTTAATGTACGTGAAGCATGGCGGAGATTTTGAAATCCTGCGGATGTAACAAAACGTCTCTTGATATGTCTATGATCTTGTTCGATGAGGTTATTGAGATGCTTAACGGTGCAATGTTTCGTATGCACATAAAAACCGTTCTTTTTCAGTTTTTTGAACGCACAAAGTAAGGCTGGAGCCTTGTCTGTTGTAAGAACTGTTGGTTCTCCAAAAGCTTTCACTAACCTTTTCATAAACATATAAGCGGCTTGATGATCCCTTGTTTTACGAAGTTGAATATCCAAGGTGTATCCTTCTCGATCAATCGCACGATAAAGATACCACCACTCTCCTTTGATTTTGATGTAGGTTTCATCTAAATGCCACGCTCTTATCGTACAAGTCGCTCAAACAAATCTGCGAAACTCATCCCGACATTATTCTTTCGTTTCATGTGCTTCTCAAGATAGATTTTCGTCGTTTGAACCTGTTCATGGCCAAGTGTCTGCATTAAATGGTATAAATCAGCGTTTCCTTGTTCCACAGCCATAATCGCAAACGCATGACGGAATGTATGCGCTGTTACAGGGTTTTCGC